>NZ_JBEOSB010000010.1:0-53638 GCF_040302705.1 Streptomyces sp. NPDC097640 | reverse complement strand
CTCCAACACGCAGGCTTCCCTCGTCACTGCTCGCTCCTCCGTCACTGCGCGGCTCCTCAGTCCAGCCCGCGCGGCGCGCCGGGACACGCTCATGCCGCCACCTCCACCCTCTTGTCAGCGTTCGGCTCGTCCGTGCGGTGTCCGGTCAGCCGCAGGAAGACCTCGTCCAGGGTCGGGCGGCGCAGCCCGATGTCCTCGACGGCCACGCCCCGCTCCTGGAGCGCCCGCGCGACCTCGGTCAGCGCCGTGACCCGGTCGCGCACCGGGGCCGTCACCCGGCGGTCCTCCCGGTCGGCCCGCGGCTCGGCGGGCCGCTCGCCCGGACCCCCATCCCCACCCGCGGCCCGATCCATAACCCGCGCCACGGCCTCGACGGCGGCCGGCAGGTCCGCGGTCTCCCGCACCACGACCTCGATCCGGTCCCCGCCGATCGCCCGCTTGAGCTCGGCGGGCGTGTCGTCGGCGATCTTCCGCCCGCGGTCGATCACGGCGACGCGGTCCGCGAGCTGATCGGCCTCGTCCAGGTACTGCGTGGTCAGCAGCACGGTCGTGCCTCCCGCGACCAGCGAGCGGACCGCCTCCCACACCTCGTTGCGGCCGCGCGGGTCGAGCCCGGTCGTCGGCTCGTCGAGGAACAGCACCTGCGGGGCGAGGATCATGCTCGCGGCCAGGTCGAGCCGGCGCCGCATGCCGCCGCTGTACTCCTTGGAGACCGTGTCGGCGGCCTCGGTCAGCCCGAACGCGCTCAGCAGCTCGTCGGCCCGCCGGGCGGCCCGCGCCTTGTCCAGGTGGAAGAGGCGGCCGAACATCACCAGGTTCTGCCGCCCGCTCAACATGTCGGCCAGCGCCGGGTACTGGCCGGTCAGCCCGATCCGGCGGCGCACCTGGCGGGGCTGCTCCGTCACATCGAATCCGGCGACGGTCGCCCGGCCGCCGCTCGGCCGGGCCAGCGTGGACAGGATCCGCACCGCCGTCGTCTTGCCCGCGCCGTTGGGGCCGAGCAGCCCCTGGACGGTGCCGCGGCCGACGGCCAGGTCGAAGCCGTCGAGCGCGCACTTTTGTCCGTATCGCTTGCACAGTCCTTCGGTGAGGACCGCCCATCGCGCCGTGTCCACAAGAAACCCCCAGGTCGTTCGGCGCCCATCAGGTCACTGGGTACAGCGTACCCAATAGCGGGTACACCGTACTCAGTTTTTGGTCGTGGCGTTAGGATGAGCACGCGATGACGACCACCGAACACAGCGGCAGCGGAGACATCTCCCGCAGCCTCGAGCTCCTGTGGGGCACCGGCGAGCGGCCCAGCCGCGGCCCCAAACCCGGGCTGACCCTGGAGCGGATCGTGACGGCCGCCATCGCCATCGCCGACGCGGAAGGGCTCGCCGCGGTCTCCATGCGGCGGCTGTCGGCCGACCTGGGCACCGGCACCATGTCGCTGTACCGGTACATCCCCGGCAAGGCCGAGCTGCTGGACCTGATGCTGGATCAGGTCCAGTCCTTCGACCCCACCGCCCACGACCTGGCGCTGGGCTGGCGGGAGACGCTGGAGATGGTGGCGCGCGGCGCCTGGCAGCTGTACGAGCGCCACCCCTGGCTGCTCCAGGTCGACCAGGCGCGCCCCGTCCTCGGGCCGAACGCCATGACGGGGCTGGAGTTCGCGCTGCGCGGCCTCGACGGCCTCGGCCTCACCGACCGCGAGCGGGTCCATGTCATCGTGACCGTCGACGGGTTCGCCACCGGCGTCGCCCGCACCCATCTGAACTCGACGATGGCCGAGAAGCGCACGGGCATCAGCGACGAGGAGTTCTGGAAGGCGCACGGGCCCGCGATGGAGAAGGCGCTCGCCAGCGGCCGGTTCCCGATGCAGGCGGCGCTCGACGAGGACGCCTTCAAGGAGCCGGACACGGACGTCCGCGAATTCGGCCTGAAGAGCCTGCTGGACGGCATCGGCGCGTTCATCGAGACCCGCGCCGGCGACGCCGCCGAACAGTAACCCCGGGCAGTGACTCCGGAGCCCCTCAGCGCCGCCGGCGGAAGAGCGAGCGCAGGCCGAAGAACAGGGCCGCGGCGGCGGCGAACGTCAGCGCCGCCTTGAACAGATTGCCGTCCTTCTCCTTCTCCGACGCCTCACCGCCCGCCGCGGATTCCCCGCCCCCGTTCCTCTTCTGCTCCTTCGCCGTCGCGTCCGGCAGCAGTTCCCCGCTCAGCTTCACCGCCGTGACCTTGCTGCCCGGGCCCTCCGTGCCGTACATCAGCGTGCCGCCGTCGGTGGTGAAGGTGACCGACTCGCCCTGCCGCTGCAACGGCAGATCCGGCTCCTTGTCGAGCTTCGCCGGCTTTCCGCCGCGCCAGCGGTATTCGGCGACGTTGAAATAGCCGCGGAGCACGAGTCTGCTGGCGTCCGGGGCGAAGGCCCCGTCCGTCACCTCCATGTCGATGTCGGCGACCCGCCGGAAGATATTGACCCCCGAGGCGGACAGCTTCTCGGGCCCGGCGTACAGGCCGCCGTTGTCCTGGCTCTTGCTCGCGATGTAGGCCCGGCCGGTCTTGGGATCGACCATCATCGCCTCGGCGTTGCGCGGGCCGTCCTCGTACTTCACCGTGAACTGGGTCGCCGTGACCGTGGTGTCGCCGAGCTTCTTCGGCTCGGGGAAGCGGTAGATCCACACATGCGGCCAGGTGCCGCCCAGGTTGTCGCCGATGTCGGCGACGTAGACGGCGCCGTCCGGCCCGATCGAGATGGCCTCCACATCGCGCGGGCTGCCGATGCCGCGCATGGTGACGGTCGCGACCGTGCGCCCGGTCCTGCTGTCGACGGCGTAGACGTACGGGCCGTCGTCGCTGTCGTTGTGCGTCCAGTAGACGCCCGGGTGAAGGCGGCTGGCCGCCAAGCCGCTGGACTCGGTGATCCGGGAGTCCTCGATCGTGAACGAGGACGGCGACGTGTGGTCGTCGGCGGCGGCCGGGGCGGCGGCGGGCAGAACCGCCAGCGCGGCGGCGCCGAGGACGGACGGAAGCGAACGCATGGGGCCAAGCCTGCCATCCGGACGCGGACCCGAGGGGCGGCAGTCGGCCAGGGGTGGGTCACCGGGCTGCTACACCTGTCTGATTGACTTCGTCGAGAACGGGCAGATAACGAATGAGCGAGCACTCCACACCGGCTCAACACACAAATTCATAATCTCTGGATTAGTTGCGCTGATCCAGAGATTAATTTTCGGAAATTTATCGGTCGAATGGCGGCAAAGCGGACCACGGCGTTGCATCGAAGAATAAGACCGCCCTACGGTCTTGCCTCATGAGCAATTACGGTGGTTCCTCTTACCCGCAAACCGCTCCCGCTCCCGGGGGCATTCCGGCGGACTCCGCGCCGCCCAAGAAGTTCGCGATCTTCGGGATCGTCGGCGCGGTCATCGCCCTGGCCGGCTCCCTGGTGAACTGGGTGGTCTCCGGCGTCGATGGCGCCGACGGCGGCATCAAGGGCATGGACGGCGACGGTGTGATCACGCTGATCGTCTCCATCGTCGCCGCGCTTGCCCTGATCGGCGCCCTCGTCGCCAAGAAGGCTCAGCTCTACCTGGGCGGCGCGGTCCTGTCCCTGGTCACCGCGGTCTTCGCCGTGCTCAACATCGCGGACCCGGCGCGTCTGGTCGCCGCGAAGGCGGAGGACGAAGGAGTGGCCGCGGACCAGGCCGACAAGGCCGCCGAGCAGCTCGTGAAGCAGCTCGACATCAGCGCGGGCCCCGGCCTGTACATGGTGCTGATCGGCGCGGCGCTGACCATCGCCTTCGGCGTCCTCGGCTTCATGAAGTCCCGCAACAGCCGATAAGAAAAAGAATTCGGCGAAGCATCCGAGAGCCCGCTTTTCGGCCGCACCCCGGCCGAGAATGCGGGCATTCGGATTTTCCGCACCACCTTCCGGAATCGCCCGGCGCTAGGATCTCCGCGTGGCCGATATCTATGACCTGATCCTGTCGGTGGACCTCCCCGGCACCCTCTCGGACGCCGAGATATCCGAACTCCGCTGGCACCTGGGCCTCGCCCCCCAGCCCGCCGCCCCCCTGTCCCTCGTGACCGGCTACGCCGAGCCGCTGATCGGCGACGACGGCAGGCCGGAAGAGGACGAGCAGGGCAACTGGCTGACGGTCTACGAGCCGTACCCCGTCCTCGCCGCCAAGGGCCCCGCCCACCGCGCCGGCGGCGTACTCCTGTCGGCCCTGGAGCCCGGGAACCACGGCGGCTGGGCCCTGACGTCCCGCCAGGAGTTCCACCCCGACGAGTTCGACAGGCTGGGCGAACTCCTGGTCTGGCTGCACGAGCGGGCCGTGGACTCCCTCCGCTTCCAGTGCCATCTGCGCTTCTACGAGGAGGACACCTTCGCGCCGGTGTCCGTCACCGAAGGTGAAGTGAACTGGCCCTGAGCTGACCCGGCGGGCCCTTGATTCGAGCGCACTCGAACGGCTTGGCTAGGTGTTCATGGAGTACACGCAGCTCGGACGTACGGGACTCAAGGTCAGCCGGCTGGTCCTCGGCACCATGAACTTCGGCCCGCAGACCGACGAGGCCGACAGCCACGCGATCATGGACGCGGCACTCGACGCGGGCGTCAACTTCTTCGACACCGCCAACGTCTACGGATGGGGCGAGAACAAGGGCCGCACCGAGGAGATCATCGGCAGCTGGTTCGCGCTGGGCGGCGGGCGGCGCGAGAAGACCGTGCTGGCCACCAAGGTCTACGGCAACATGGGCGCCGAAGGCGAGCCCTGGCCCAACGACGACAAGCTCTCCGCGCTCAACATCCGCCGCGCCGTCGACGCCAGCCTCAAGCGGCTGGGCACCGACCACATCGACCTGTACCAGTTCCACCACGTCGACCGCTCGACGCCCTGGGACGAGATCTGGCAGGCCATCGACGTCCTGGTGCAGCAGGGCAAGGTCCTCTACGCCGGCTCCTCCAACCACGCCGGCTGGCACATCGCCCAGGCCAACGAGACCGCGCGCCGCCGTGGCTCGCTGGGGCTGGTCAGCGAGCAGTGCCTGTACAACCTGTTCGAGCGGCGCGCCGAGATGGAGGTCATCCCGGCCGCGCAGGAGTACGGCCTCGGGGTGATCCCCTGGTCGCCGCTGCACGGCGGGCTGCTGGGCGGCGCCCTCCGCAAGGAGCGCGAGGGCGGCGGTGCGCGCTCCACGTCCGGGCGCAGCGCCGACGTGCTGAAGGACGCCGCGGTGCGGGACAAGGTCCAGCGGTACGAGGACCTGCTCGACAAGCACGGTCTGGAGCCCGGCGAAGTGGCCCTGGCGTGGCTGCTGACCCGGCCCGGGGTGACCGGCCCGATCGTCGGCCCGCGCACCGCCGAGCAGCTCACCTCCGCGGTCCGCGCGAGCGAGCTGACGCTCAGCGAGGAGCTGCTGACCGCGCTGGACGAGATCTTCCCGGGTACGGGCCCCTCGCCCGAGGCGTTCGCCTGGTAGCGCCCGCCGCCACGCCGTGGCGGCCAGCGGCACGGCTCAGCCGAACGCGGCCGCCACGGCGACGACGACGAGTATCAGCACGAGCGCACCGCTCATGATCAGGTTCCTGGTCTTCGGGTCCACGCCTCGAGGGTAACGGGACCGCTCAGCGCTCCAGCGGCCAGGCGGCCACCACCTCGTAGCGGGGGTGCGCGCCCGCGACCCCGGGCGTCGGCGGATGGCTGCGCACCAGACTGAGCTCGGTCACCGTCCAGGCGCTGCCCTCGAAGTCCTCGAGCCCCGCCACATACGGCCGCAGGTCCGCGCCGCCGCGGCAGCGCGCGAGCGTCAGGTGAGGGTGGTAGGGGCGGTGCCGGTCCATGTGGAGGCCGGCCCGCCGGGCCCCGGCCTCGGCGGAGTCGGCCAGATGGCCCAGGGTCGCCCGGTCGCCCTCGACGCCGGCCCACACCACCTTGTCGGAGAAGCGGCCGCCGCCCGCGAGCCGGACCTCGTGGGGCGGGTGGCGGTGGGCCGCCCGCCCCAGCCGCTCGTGCAGCTCGGGCAGCACGCCCTCGTCGACCTGGCCGAAGAAGGCGAGGGTGAAGTGCCAGCCCGCGCGCTCGGTCCAGCGCAGCCCGTCCGCGCCCGGGAGCCCACGCAGCGCGGCGACCCGGGCGGCGAGCTCGGCGACGGCCGCCTCGGGGGGCAGCACAGCGGCGAAGAGTCTCACCCGCCCAGTCTCGCGCAGCAACCGCCCGGCCCGCCCGGCGCGGCCGGGGTCAGACCGCCGCGGGCAGCGACGCCTCCTGGCTCTCCGGCGTGCGCGGCACGAAGGCGATGTGCGGGCGCCCCGGCCGCAGATTGACCTTCACCCGCAGTCCGCCCACCCGTACGAGGACCAGGCCGACCACCACCGCGGCCGCCGCGGAGACCAGCCCGCCCGCCGCGAAGCCGACCCGCGGGCCGTAGGTGTCGGTCACCCAGCCCACCAGCGGGCCGCCGACCGGGGTGCCGCCGACGAAGACCATCATGAACAGGCTCATCACTCTCCCGCGCATCGCGGGGTCGGTGGCCAGCTGGACGCTGGAGTTCGCCGTCACATTGAAGGTCAGCGAGAAGATCCCGATCGGCACCATGAGCGCCGCGAAGAGCCAGAAGGCCGGGGACAGCGCCGCCGCGACCTCCAGCAGGCCGAACATCAGCGCCGCGCCGACCAGCACCCGCTGCCGCGTCGTGGTCCGCCGGGCGGCGAGCAGCGCGCCGGTCACCGAGCCGACCGCTATCAGCGAGTTGAGCAGGCCGTAGGTGCCCGGTCCCGCGTCGAAGACGTCGTCGGCGAAGGCGCTGAGCCAGATCGGGAAGTTGAAGCCGAAGGTGCCGATGAAGCCGACCAGCACGATGGGCCAGATCAGGTCCGGGCGCCCGGCGACATAGCGCAGCCCCTCGCGCAGCTGGCCCTTGCCGCGCGGCGCGCGCTCGACCTTGTGCAGCTCGCCGGGGCGCATCATCAGCAGGCCGATGAGCGGGGCGCCGAACGACAGCCCGTTGAGCAGGAAGGCCCAGCCGCTGCCGACGGCGGTGATCAGCACACCGGCAACCGCGGGGCCCACCAGCCGGGCGGACTGGAAGTTCGCGGAGTTCAGGCTGACCGCGTTGCGCAGGTCCTTCGGGCCGACCATCTCGACCACGAACGCCTGGCGCGTGGGGTTGTCGACGACGGTGACCACGCCGAGCATGAACGCGATCAGATAGACGTGCCAGACCTGCACCTGGCCGCTGAGCGTGAGCGCGGCGAGCGCGAGCCCGCACAGCCCGAGGGCGGCCTGGGTGAGGATCAGCAGCCGCCGCTTGGGGTAGCGGTCGGCGATGACGCCGCCGTACAGGCCGAAGAGCAGCATCGGGAGGAACTGGAGCGCGGTGGTGATACCGACGGCGGTCGATGAGCCGGTGAGGCTGAGGACGAGCCAGTCCTGGGCGATACGCGACATCCAGGTGCCCGTGTTGGATATCACGGCACCGGTGGCGAACAGCCGGTAGTTGCGGACCTTCAAGGAACTGAAGGTCCCGCCCCTGGTGCGCCCGGCTGCGGCGTCACCAGTGGGGTCGGTCGCGGGGTCGATATCGGGTGCGGGTGCGGAATCTGCTCCGGGTCCCGTACTCAAAGTGCGTTCGCCTCCTAGGCGGGCTCGTCTTCTCTCACATGTGCGCGAGCTTCTCCAGGACCGGCGCGGCGGCACGCAGCGCGGCCCACTCCTCCTCGCTCAACCCGCCGACCAGCTCGGCCAGCCATGCGTTCCGCCTGCGGCGGCTCTCTTCGAGCATGGCCTCTGCCCGCTCGGTCGGCGAGACGACTTTCTGCCGCCGGTCCTCGGGGTGCGGCTCCAGCCTGACCAGTCCCTTGGCCTCGAGCAGCGCCACGATGCGGGTCATCGAGGGCGGCTGGACATGCTCCTTGCGGGCCAGCTCACCTGGGGTGGCGGAGCCGCACTGGGCCAGAATGCCCAGCACCGACATCTCGGTAGGGCTGAGCGACTCGTCGACGCGCTGGTGCTTGAGCCGACGGGACAGTCGCATCACGGCGGATCGCAGCGAGTTCACCGCGGCTGTGTCCGCATCGCCATCATGGGACAGATCCGGCATGGTCTTTAGCATAACTCATTACCTCGTCTAATGAAAACCCGCGTTACGGCTCTATTGCATTTTCACCCATACGAGTGAGTCCACTCCGGAAAGTGACGCGGCGAGACCTATGTCACGGGGACTCTGACCCGTATGGGATCGAAAGTGCTCAGCCTACGGATGGACGGTGAGCTGCTGGACCGGATCCGGGAGCATGCCGCAAAACGCGGAATGAGCGTCCAGGACTATGTCATCCGGACGCTCATTCGCGAGGACTTCGACGAACGCTTCAAGACCTCCGTCGACGAGACGGAGCGCTTCTACGGCCGGACCACCTGACCCCGGCCGCGCGGCCGGCTCCCCGGCCCGGCCCGCGTTCCGGCCTCAGCCGGTTCCGATCACCTGCTGGATCGGGTCCAGCAGGAAGTAGACGAGGAAGCACAGCCCGACCACGCTCAGCAGCCACGGCACCTCCCGCGTCCGCTTGGTCGCGATCCGCAGCAGCAGATACGACAGCACGCCGAGACCGATCCCGTTGGTGATGCTGTAGGTGAACGGCATCGACACCATGGTCAGGAACGCCGGGACCGCGATCGTGAAGTCGCTCCAGTCGATCTCCTTGACGTTCGCGGCCATGATCAGGAAGCCCACGACGACCAGCGCCGGGGTCGCGGCCTGCGACGGGACGACCTTGGCCAGCGGGGTGAAGATCAGCGCGAGCAGGAAGAGCCCGCCGGTCACCACGTTGGCGAAGCCGGTGCGGGCGCCCTCTCCGACCCCCGCCGTGGACTCCACGAAGCAGGTGTTCGCCGAGGCCGAGCCGAAGCCGCCGCCCGCGACCGCCACACCGTCCACCATCAGGATCCGGCCCATCCCCGGCAGCTGGCCCCGCTTGTCCGTGAGCCCGGCCTCCTCGCCGACGCCGATGATCGTGCCCATGGCGTCGAAGAAGCCGGACAGCAGCACGGTGAAGACGAACAGACAGCCGGTGAGGATGCCCACCTCATGGAAGCCACCGAACAGGCTGATGTGACCGATCAGGCCGAAGTCCGGGGTGGCGACCACCTTGTCCGGCACATTGGGGACGGTCAGCCCCCAGCTCAGGTCCGGGATGTTCGCCACCGCGTTGATCACCACCGCGACCACCGTCATGGTCGCCATGCCGATCAGGATCGCGCCCCGCGTCTTGCGGACGACCAGCACGAAGGTGAGCGCGAGCCCGAGCACGAAGACCAGCACCGGCCAGCCGTGCAGCCTGCCCGCAACGCCCAGGGCCATGGGCACGGTGGTGTCGGCCTTGTCCGGGTTACGGGTGACGAAGCCCGAGTCGACCAGACCGATCAGGGCGATGAACAGCCCGATGCCGATCGCGATCGCCCGGCGCAACCCGCCCGGGATCGCGTCCATCACCCGCTGCCGCAGCCCTGAGGCGACCAGCAGCATCAGCACCAGGCCCGCGAGGACCACCATGCCCATGGCGTCCGGCCAGCTCATCTTGGGCGCGAGCTGAAGCGAGACCACGGCGTTGATGCCGAGCCCGGCGGCGAGCGCGATCGGGACGTTGCCGATGACCCCCATGAGCAGGGTGGTCAGGCCGGCCATCAGGGCGGTGGCGGTGACGAGCTGGGCGTTGTCCAGATGATGGTGATACTTGTCCTCGCCGGCCCCGAGGATGATCGGGTTCAGCACGAGGATGTACGCCATCGCGAAGAAGGTCGCCAGACCGCCGCGGACCTCCCGCGAGATGGAGGACCCCCGCTCACTGATCCGGAAAAACCTGTCCAGGCCGCTCTTGGGGGGTGCCGGAGCCTGCTGCTGCGTGGCGTCGGCCGGCGCGGTGGCCGAGGGGGTCATGAGGTACCTCAAAGGTGCGTGAAGACAACCAACGGGCCATTTTGGATGATCAGACAAGACATTCCAGCCAGACCCGGACCGATTCAGTATGAATACATGAAGTGCAAAAACGCCAATCCCGGACGATCGGTGACGTTCGGTGACGACAAGCGACCGGGCCGGGTGGAGGGACCGCGCTCCCGCCGCCCCCGCACCCGGCCCGTAAGCTGTGCCCATGACGAAGTGGACCCCCAAACACGAGGCCCCGGCCCCCCTTGAGGGCAATGTCGTCGCCACCATCACCGGCGGCACGATCGTGTGGTTCGTCCTCTTCCTGGTCCAGCTGCCCTTCTACAGCTGGTACGCCGACCACGGCCATGCGTGGTGGCTGTGGACCTGCCTGGCCGGCGGCGGCCTCGGACTGATCGGCATCTGGTACGTCCGCGCCCGGGAGGCGGCCATCCGCCGCTCCCGCGAGTCCTGAGCCCGGGGGAACCGGCCTCGCTGTCGGTGACGCAGGTTTCAGTGCCGCCACGGTTCTCTACTGGTGCGACGATTGCTCACCTTCGTATGCCAACTGGCCGGTAATGTGGGCTTCATGACCGGTCATGGTTTTCGAGCGGACCAAATCGACACGAGCAAGCCGCACTCGGCCCGTTTGTACGACTACTTCCTCGGCGGGAAGACCCACTACTCCGTCGATGCCCGGGCCGCCGAACAGGTCGAGGCCGTCTGGCCCGACGTCATACCGTGGACCCGCGCCAACCGGTCTTTCATGCACCGCGCCACCCGCTGGCTGGCCACCGAGGCGGGCATCCGCCAGTTCCTGGACATCGGCACCGGCATCCCCACCGAGCCCAATCTGCACCAGGTGGCGCAGCAGGCGGCCCCCGACTCCCGGGTCGTCTACGCCGACAACGACCCCATCGTCCTGGCCCACGCCCAGGCGCTGATGCTCTCCAGCCGCGAGGGGCGCACCGCCTACCTCCACGCCGACGTCACCGCCCCCGAGGCCATCCTCGCCGCCGACGAGCTGCACGCCACGCTGGATCTGGACCAGCCGGTCGCGCTGTCCCTCAACGCGCTCATGCACTTCATCGGCGACGACCGGAAGCCCTACGAGATCGTCGAGCGGCTGCTCGCCCCGCTGGCGCCGGGCAGCTACCTCGTCCTCTCCCACGGCGCGATCGACCCCCGCCCCGGCCTCTCCGACGCGGTCACCGAGCTGTACCGCGCGAGCGGCATCCATGTGCAGGGGCGCACCCTGGAGGGGGTCACGGCCTTCTTCGACGGGCTGGAGCTCGTCGAGCCGGGCGTGGTCATGCCGCACCGCTGGAGGCCCGGGAGCGAGCGGGAGCGGGCCGAGGCGGAGTCGACGGATCTGTGGATCTACGCGGGGGTCGGGCGCAAGGGGTAGGCCCACTGTTCGTGGGGGGTGCGCCTGGTGTGGGTGCGGGGTGCGGGGGCGGGGCCTCCGGGGCTGTCACCCTGGACCGCGCCGGTCCGGTGGGGGGTGCGCGTGGGGTGCGTGGGTGGTGCCGGGGGCGGGGCCTCCGGGGCTGTCACCCTGGACCGCATATTTACGGCGCCGGTGCCCGGAAGCGAGACCTTGCCCGGAACTTGGCGCCACAAATATGCGTAAGCGTCCAGGGCACCACCCCTGCACCCCCACCCCCTCCCGTCTCGTCGGCGGCGCCCCCTAGGGCGTCAGTCGAACCAGCGGGCGCGGGCCAGTTCCTCGGTGCGGGTCAGGTCCTCGAGGAGGGCCGCGACCTCGAAGCGGCGCGCCCACTGTCCCGCCGCCCAGGCCAGGCCCGCTGCCACGCCCTCCAGCGTCGAGGCGTGCAGGGTGTCATCGGTGTACCGCCAGTCCAGTTCGGTGCCGCCCTCTACCAGCAGCTCCTCGTGCTCGACGTACGACAGCGGGGCGCCCGGCAGCAGTTCGCGCACCGCCGCCGGGACCTCGTGCGGCTCGCCCTCGGAGACGACCGGGGCCGGGTACGCCTCGCTGAGCCGCCGCACCTGGAACAGCTCCGCCACGTCCGCCGCCCGCGCGGGCCGCACCGGCAGCAGCGCCCGCCCCTCCGCCTCGGCCAGCGGCATCAGGTCCGGCGCGTCCGCGACCAGCACCTCCCCCGCGTCGACCACGCGCGTCTCGTCGTCGGCCACGGCGCGCAGCTCGTCCGGCAGGGTCACCTGCTCGGGGTCCAGGTCGGCCAGGAGCCCGTAGATGGCGTGCAGCTGGGCGGGCGTCACCGGGCGGTCCTCGTCGGCCAGCCTGGCCAGCAGCTCCGCCGCCCCGCCCGGCTCGTCGAGCAGCGCGGCGACCGAGGTCCGTACGCCCAGCGCCCGCAGCACCTGCTCGTCCTCGAACCCGGCCGCGTCCACCGGCTCGTACAGGCCGACCAGCAGCGGGTCGCCCCCGGCCGCGCGCAGCCCGGCCGGCCGGCGCCCGTCCAGCACCGGGTGGCCGCGCAGCCACCAGGCGGTGTACGAGCGCACGATCTCCGTCGTGCCGTTGGGCAGCAGCACCCGCACCGGCGCGGTGAGCGAGTCGCGCAGCGGCGGCTGCGCCAGCATCGCCAGCGCCCTGGGCCAGGCGTCGTCGTCGACCAGGTCCAGGTCCCGCACGGCGACGATCTCGGTGGCCACCGGCGGCACCGGGGTCTCGGGCAGCCGGTCCAGGACGTCCTCGCACCACACGTCGACCGCGTCCAGCAGGCCCACGTCGTCGGGCTCGGCGAAGTCCCCTTCCCTCGGCTCCAGCTCGTCCGGGTCCAGGACCACATCGGTGGCGCGCACCAGCGTGAAGCCGGCCAGCACGCCGACCGCCGCCAGCGTCTCCTCGCCCCAGCGCTCGGCGAGCTCGGCGTCGCACGCGGCCAGCTCGCCCTCCCGCATCACCTGCTCGAAGGCGCTCCCGGGGAAGACCAGCTCCCCGGCCGGGGCCGGCTCGCCGTCCTCGTCGGGCAGCGCCAGCGCGGCCAGCCACGGCTCGTCGCCGGGCGCCAGCCGGGCCTGCTGGACGAGGCCGAGGACCGTCTCGGCGAGCGTGTCGGGGCCGAGCGCGGCGGCGGGCGCGCCCTCGTCCTCCGCGAAGGGGTCGTACTCGTCCTCCGCGTCCAGCGAGTGGGCGACGGCGGCCCGCACCTGAGGGGTGGTCAGCACGGCGCGCGGGGTCGCGGGGGTCGCGCCGAGCTTCTCCAGCAGCGGGTGGGCGGCGTCCGGGTGGGCGACCTTCAGGCCAAGACGCGCCAGCGTGCGGTGCCGGTCGTCGCCCGGCTCCTCGCCCTCGCCCGGCAGCGGCAGCAGCACCTGCCGGGGCCCGATGGTCGTACGCCCGTCGGCCAGCGGCACCGGCAGCCCGCTGAGCCGGTCCGGGTCGGTGCCGCCCAGCGAGTCGTACAGCCGCCGCCACCACGCGGGGGCGCGCTCGACGCCCGCGAGCCGGTCGATCACCTCGCCGAGCGGCACCCGCGCCACGCCCAGGACCCGCAGCTCCTGCCGCCGTTCGAGACCGGCGGGCAGCAGCGTGGGGAACAGCTCGGCCAGCACCCCGACCGTCTCGGCGCCCGCGCCCTCCAGGATCTCGGCGTCCCGGGGCCGCAGGGCGTACGGCTCGCTGTCGGAGCCGCCGACCAGGATGTCGTCGTCCCACGGCTCGGCGCCCGGGTTCCCCGGACCGCCCTGCGCGGCGTCCGGGCCCAGCGCGTCCGGCGAGCCCAGCCAGCCCGTCTCCGTCCCGACAGCCCCGGCGCCAGCCTCTTCGCCGCCCGCCGGGGCGGCGGCGCTGGGCAGGAACGGCACGCGCGGCAGCAGCTCCAGGATCCGCCGGCGCAGCTCGCCGTCCAGCTCCCCCCGGCCCAGCGGGCCGGGCACCAGGTCGATCGTCCCGACCCCCACCGGGTGCCAGTCGCGCAGCAGCGCCGCGTACGCCTCGGCCGCCCGCTCCACCAGGAAGTCCGTCAGCGGCCCCGGGGCGGTGTGGCGGCGGGTGGGCTCCAGCGGGAAGGAGGCGATGAGCAGCGCGGGCACGCCCAGGGGCTCGTCCGTCGGCGTCGGCGCGTGCACCACCGGGGCCGTGTCCGGCCGCGCCGGGGCGCCCTCCGCGTCCACCGGCACCGCCCAGGTCACCGACCACACCGGCCGCAGCCGCTCCTCCACCGGGCGGTCGGCGAGCAGCGCGGCGTCCAGCGGGCCGCCCGCGGCCTCGGTCCGCCACCTGCGGACCCCCGCACGGCTGTCCTCGACGACCGTGTACGGACCCTCCTTACGGCGCCGGAGCGTCCGTACGCCCTCGGGCGTCTCGACCACGACCTCGGCCAGGCCCGGCAGGGTGATCAGCAGCGCGTCGTCGACACCGCCCAGCAGCCGCTCCGCCACGTCCTGCGCGGCGCCGTCGCGCAGCGGCAGCACGACCACCGTGTCGTACCCCTCCGGCGCGGTGCCCTCCGCGGGCAGCGGCAGGCGCAGCAGCGGTACGTGCCCGTCGCGGCGGCGCAGCTCGTCCCCGAGGCCGGGGCTCGCCTCCGCCGCGCGCTGCGCCAGCTCCCGCGCCTCCGCCAGCGACCAGCGCACGCCGCCCGAGCGGCCCACGACCGCGGGCTCGTCGCTGACCGCGAGCACCGCCGCGAAGCCGACCCCGAACCGGCCGACCGCGGCGTCCTCCCACCCGGCGGTGTCGCGCTTCGCGGACGCCCGCAGCGTCGACAGCGACTCCACGCCGGCCGCGTCCAGCGGCGCCCCGGTGTTGGCCGCGGCCAGCACGGCGGGCTCGCCGTCCCGCGCCGGGTGCAGGGTCAGCCGCAGCCGGCCGGGCACGCCGGCCCGGGCGGCGGCGTCCGAGGCGTTCTGCGCCAGCTCGACCACGAGGCGATCACGGTGGCCGCCCAGCGCCAGGTCCTCCTCGGCGTTGGCGTCCTCCCGGAACCTCGCGGGAGACGCGGCCCAGGCGTCCAGCACGCCGCGCCGCAGCCGCGCGGTCCCGAACGGATCCGCGTCCTCCGTCGCGCCTCGCACCATCGCCGTGCTGCTCACGTGTCGCCTCCGGGGTCCTGGTCTGGGTCCGAACGGGGAACACGACCCGCGCCTCAGGGTTCCCCCGCGGCCCGCCTTCCCCACTGCTGTTCGCCGAACGTACCGCCACCTCGCTCCCGATCTCGCGCCGCCCTCCTCACCATCCTGCGCCGCGGGGAGCCGCCGACGAGACGGGAGGGGGTTGGGGTGCAGGGGTGGTGCCCTGGACGCTTACGCATATTTGTGGCGCGAAGTTCCGGGTGACACCACGCTTCCGGGCACCGGCGCCGTAAATATGCGGTCCAGGGTGACAGCCCCGGAGGCCCCGCCCCCGCACCACGCGCGCACAGCAGGCGCACGCACCACAAAGCTCAGGAAGAACACCTCAGGAGCAGAGCAAACATCCGCTCAGGAGTGCCCGAGCTCCTCCGCCGGAGTGTCCGCCTCCACCGAGCCCTCGGCCCGCTCCGCGGGCCCCCGCAGCGGCAGCGGCTCGACGACGGTCTCGTCGATCACCGGCAGCGCCGGGCGCGGCGGCTTCGGCATGACGGCGGCCTCGGAATGCGCCCCGCAGCCGTACGACAGGGAGACCACCCGCCCGTCCGCCGGGCTGAACTCGTTCGCGCAGACTCCGAACGCCTGCCGCAGTGATCCCGCGATCGGCACCAGGAAGCCGCAGGTCAGGCAGGACGCGGGGGCGGCCTGCGCCATCGGCGTGCTCGCGCCGAACGCGTCGTCCCAGCGGTCCGCCGCGCCGTGCAGCCCGTAGCGGGACAGCACGCGGGCGCGCCGCATGCCCAGCTCCTCGGCGAGGGACCCGATGCTGCCGACCGCGGGCGCCGCCTCCTGCGCGGCGGGCGCGCCGGCCGTCATATCGGCGTCCTCCACCGCCGCGAGCTGCTGCATCTCCTCCGAGACGACGGAGTTCGGCAGCGGGGTGTCCTCGCCCGAGTAGCCGGGCTCCAGCCGCAGGTCCTCGGCCTCGCTGGGGAGCAGATCGCCCGGGCCCAGGTCGCCGGGGCGCAGCCGCTCGCTCCAGGGCACCCACTCGGGCGCCAGCAGCGCGTCCGGTCCGGGCAGGAGCACCGTCTCGTCGACGGTGACGATCTTCGCGCGGGAGGCCCGGGTGACGGTCACCGCCCAGCGCCAGCCGCGATAGCCCGGCTCCTGGCACTCGAAGAGGTGCGTGACGACGCGGTCCGCGTCGGCCACGACGCGCACATGCGCGCCGACCGTGCCGGGGCTGGCGGTCTCGGCGGCCGCCTCGCGCGCGAGTTCGACCGCCTCGGCGCACAGGCGGTCGGGGGTACGGCTTCGCATCGCAGCACTCACAGGATCGATTCTCTCTTCCACGCCGTCGCAGCCGTCTGACGAGTGCGCCAGCCGCACAGCCGGGACGCGGGAACACGGACGGAGCGGACCATGGGGCCGCGTCGACGTCCGCGCCCGATCCTGCCTCGGGCGCACCTTGTACGTCCCATTCTGAGGGATGGCGACTCGGCGCGTGGCCAAGAACGACCGTCGGTGGCGCGTAACGCACGCTACCCTGTCCGGCCCATCCCGCCCCACCCCCGTCCCGGGACAACCTCGGAACAACCGCGCAGGACGACCACCGGAGATCGCCCCAAAAGCCTGGCTGACGTGGCTGTTGAACCGGACGTCGACAGATCACTGACAGATCACTGAAAGGGAAGACTTAGTTCCGGATGGCGGCCGGGGGCCTCACATATCGGCCGCCTTGGCTGCAACATGGTCGGGTGGATGTCGCGAGATTCATCGGTGACGGCCCGATCCGACGGTCAGGCCGTCGCATCGGGCGGGCGCTGCACCTCCCGTTCAGCGCGACCGGCAGGGGCATCCGCCGGGCCACCCACGCGCACGGGGCCGGCGAATCCGGCCTCGGCAAGCTGATCGAACTGCACGCCGTGAACTCCGCGGGCGACATGCTGATCACCGTCGCCCTCGCGTCCACCGTCTTCTTCTCCGTACCGACCGACCAGGCGCGCGGGCGCGTCGCCCTCTACCTGGCCATCACCATGGCCCCCTTCATCCTCCTCGCCCCCGTCGTCGGCCCGCTGCTCGACCGGCTGCCGCACGGCCGCCGCGCCGCGATGGCCGGCGCCATGCTCACGCGCGCGGTGCTCGCGCTGACGATGGCGGGCGCGGTCGTGGGCGGCGGTCTCGAGCTGTATCCGGCGGCGCTGGGGGTGCTGGTGGCCTCCAAGTCGTACGGCGTGGTGCGGTCCGCCGTCGTGCCCCGCCTGCTGCCGCCCCGCTTCTCACTGGTCAAGGCCAACTCACGGGTCACCCTCGCCGGGCTGCTGGCGACCGGGCTGGCGGCCCCCATCGGGGCCGGGCTGCACCAGATCGGGCCGGGCTGGCCGCTGTACGGGGCGTGCGTGGTGTTCGCCGGGGGCGGCTTCCTCTCGTTCACGCTGCCGTCCAAGGTCGACTCCGCGAAGGGCGAGGGCCGGGTGCGCTTCACCTCCGGCGAGCACCATCTGCACCTGCCGAAGCCCGCACACCGCGACCCGGCACCCGTCCCCGACCCTGAACCCGACCCCACCGACACCCCGGCCCCGGAACCCGCCGACGCGGCCGCGGGCTCAGGCGCGGGCGCGGACGCGGGCGCGGGCGACAAGGGCGCGCGCCGCGTCAGCCTGCGCAAGGTCAGCCCGTCCGTGCTGCACGCCCTCCAGGCCTGCTCCTCGCTGAAGGCGCTGTCCGGCTTTCTGACCCTCTTCCTCGCCTTCCTGCTCCGCGAGCACCCGCTGGGCGGGCTGAGCCCCGAGATCTCGCTCGGCGTGGCCGCGGTCGCGGGGGGCGGCGGCAACGCGCTGGGCACGGCCATCGGCGCCTGGCTGCGGGAACGCGGACCGGAGCGGATCATCGCGGTGGTGCTGACCTCGGCCCTGGGGGTGATCGTCGCGTCGGCGGCGCTCTACAGCGCGGTCATGGTCGCCGCCGTGGCCGCGACCGCCGGGTTCGCGCTGGCGCTGGCCAAGCAGTCGCTGGACGCGCTGATCCAGCGCGATGTGCCCGAGCGGGTCCGTACCTCCGCCTTCTCCCGCTCGGAGACCACGCTTCAGCTGGCCTGGGTCGTCGGCGGGGCCGTGGGCATCGCCGTCCCGCTCAACGGGGCGCTGGGCATGTCGATCGCGGGGGCGATGGTCGCGCTGGGCACGGCGGCGAGCGTACGCGGGCTGCTGGCGGCCGCCCGGCACGGAGCGACACACCCGCGCGTGGCTTGACCGAGACGGCCAGATAGCCTGCCCGCATGACCGCTGCGCTGTTTTCCAGGGGCAAGGGCCGACGGGCCGCCACCGCCGCCTGTGCCGTGTCCCTCGGGCTCGTCGCCCTCTCCGCCTGCGACAAGCCGACCCCGCTGGCGACGGTCACGGTCGGTTCGGAGACCGTGACGACCGAGGCCGCCAAGGGTTGCTACAAGGACGGCGAGATCGTCGCCAAGTCCGAGAAGCAGGTCACGGCGTGCCTGACCAAGAAGGCCGAGCAGTCGCTGAAGGTCAGCCCCGGCGAGAAGGTGCGGGTCGGCGTGGACCCGAAGATCGCCGAGTCGGGCTGGATCGTGATCAGCGAGGCCCGCGGCGTCGTCAGCGGCCAGTCCAAGAAGACCTACCGCAGCCTCGACAGCGAGACGCTGTTCCAGCAGACGAACCCGCAGACCGGCCAGACCACCACGCTCGACAGCGTGACCCTCGTGATCGTGGAGGTCGGCGAGGGCACCGGGATCAAGGGCGCCTGGCCGATCAAGATCACGCGGGACGCCTGACACCCGACGTCTGACACCGCGACGTCTGACACCGACGCCTGACGGGAGATCCGGGAGCCGCTGATGCGCGTACTCGTCGTGACCGCCGTGCCCGCCGAGCGGGACGCGGTGCTGCGCGGCGCAGGCGCGACGGCGACCGAGGCAACCGAGGTCCCCGTACCCGGCGGACGGACGGCGCACCACGCCGTCCGCCCCCCGCTCACCGTGGACGCCCTGGCCGCGGGGGTCGGCCCGGCCGCCGCGGCGGCGGCGACCGCCGCCGCCCTGACCGCCGCCGAGCTCGGCGACGCGCCCTACGGCCTCGTCGTCTCGGCCGGCATCGGCGGCGGCTTCGCCCCCGCGCCGCTGGGCTCCGTCGTCGTCGCCGAGGCGATCGTCGCGGCCGATCTGGGCGCCGAGACCCCCGACGGCTTCGCCGCCGTCACCGAACTCGGCTTCGGGACCGTCGAACACCTCCCCGAGCCCGCGCTCGTACGGGCCGTGGCCGAGGCCACCGGCGCGGTGCGCGGCGCGGTGCTGACCGTCTCGACCGTGACCGGCAGCGCCGGGCGCGCCGCCGAGCTGCTCCGGCGCCATCCGGGCGCCGCCGCCGAGGCGATGGAGGGGTTCGGGGTGGCCGAGGCGGCCGCCGCGCACGGCGTGCCCGTTCTGGAGGTGCGGGCGGTCTCCAACGCCGTCGGCCCGCGCGACCGCGCGGCCTGGCGGATCGGCGAGGCGCTCGACGCCCTGGCGGGCGCCTTCCGCGACCTGACGCCCGCCCTCGCCACCTGGAAGGAAGCCAGCAGATGACCCCCGAGCCGCTCGGCATCGCGTATTCGCCGTGCCCGAACGACACGTTCGTCTTCCACGCGTGGGCGCACGACGGCGTCCCGGACGCGCCCCCGATCGATGTCACGTTCGCCGACATCGACATCACCAACGGCATGGCGGAGCGCGGCGAGCTCGATGTACTGAAGGTGTCGTACGCCGTCCTGCCGTGGATCCTGGACGAGTACGCGCTGGTGCCCTGCGGCGGGGCGCTCGGGCGCGGCTGCGGCCCGCTGGTGCTCACCAAGGAGCCGGGGCGGGCAAAGGACCTGGCGGGCAAGACGGTTGCGGTGCCGAGCGAGCGCTCGACGGCGTATCTGCTCTTCCGGCTGTGGGCGGCCGGCGAGGTGCCGGGCGGGGTGGGCGAGGTCGTCGTGCTGCCGTTCGACCAGATCATGCCCGCCGTGCGGGACGGCCGGGTGGACGCCGGTCTGGTCATCCACGAAGCCCGGTTCACCTATCAGAAGTACGGCCTGCACTGCCTGGCTGACATGGGCGAGCACTGGGAGCGCACCACCGGCCTGCCGATCCCCCTCGGCGCGATCGTCGCGAAGCGGTCGCTGGGCGCCGAGCGGCTGCGAGCCGTCGCCGAGACCATCCGCACATCCGTACGGGCGGCTTGGGACGACCCGGCGGCGTCGCGCGAGTATGTCCTGGAGCACGCACAGGAGATGGACCCGGCGGTCGCCGACCAGCACATCGGGCTCTACGTCAACGAGTTCACCGCCGACCTCGGCGAGGACGGCTACGCCGCGGTGCGCGGGCTGCTCACACGCGCGGCGGCCGAGGGGCTGGTCCCGCCCCTCGGCGACAACGCGCTGGAGTTCCCCTGAAGTCTCGCTCAGACGTCGAGCTGGTCGGCCACCGCTCGCAGCATGCCCGCGATCTTGCTGCCGTGCGCCTTGTCGGGGTAGCGTCCGCGCTCCAACTGCTGCGTCACGTTCTCCAGCAAGGTGGTCAGATCCTGGACGATGGACGCGAGCTCGTCCGGCTTGCGCCGCTGCGCGGCCGCGACGGACGGGGCGGGGTCCAGCACCGTCACCGAAAGTGCCTGGTCACCACGGTTTCCGGCCACGACGCCGAACTCGACTCGCTGCCCCGGCTTCAGCGAGTCCACGCCTTCCGGGAGCACCGACGAGTGCACGAAGACGTCGCCGCCGTCGTCACGGGAGAGAAAGCCGAAGCCCTTCTCGCTGTTGAACCACTTGACCTTGCCGGTAGGCACGTCTGTCCTCGTCCTCGTCACTCGTCGGAAAACACGTTAAAAACGGCTCTGGATAGCACTACAGCGGGTCGTAAGACCCGCCACCACCAAGGCTAATGGTCGGGAGCCTGGTGACAAGACGTACCCGGGTGGTTCCGGGTGGTGGTTCCTACGCGCGCTCTGCTCGGACCTACCCTGGTGCGGTGAGCAATGAAACCCCGCACGCCGGAACCTCCCCCGGCCACGACCGGGAGGCGCCCCTCCCCGGTGACCGGCTGGTACGCCTGGGCGTGATCGTCTTCGGCGTGGGCGCGGTGGCCACTCTCGTCACCGTGGCCCCGCTCTTCCTGGGCCTGCACCCACTGCCGTCGGCCGCGTACTTCGTGTGCATGCTGATGGGCGTCGGGTTCGCCCTCGCCGCGGCGGGTCTGGTGCGCTCGATCGGGGCGCAGCGGCGCGCGGCCGCCCTGGCGGGCCGCCCCGACCAGCCCTCCCGGCCGCCCGGGCAGGCGGCCTCCCCGTCGGCGTCCTCGTCGGCCTCCTCCTAGACGGCCTGCCGGGCGACGCCCTGGCGGGCGTCCGCCCAGGTCAGCGCGGGGTTCACCCCTTCAGGTGGCGCGCCAGCCACTCCGGGAAAGCGGTCAGGTCGTCGAGCACCACGTCGGCGCCCGCCGTCCGCAGCTCCTCCGCGTCGCACGGCCCGGTGGCGACCGCCACGGACAGCGCGCCCGCCGTGCGCGCGCCGCGCACGTCGCCCGTGTGGTCCCCGACGTACACCGATGCGCCGTACTCGCGCAGCGCCTCCCCCTTCGCCTCGGCCCACAGCCAGCCGACGACCGCGTCCGCCTCGATGCCCAGGTGGGCCAGGTGCAGCTTGGCGTTCGGCTCGTGCTTGGCCGTCACCACGACCGAGCGCCCGCCCGCCTGCCGCACCGCCGCGATGGCCTCGCGGGCGCCGGGCATCGCAAGGGTGGGGGCTATCGCGTACTCCGGGTAGATCGTGCGGTACATCTCCACCATCTCGTCGATCCGCTCGTCGGGGAACCAGTGCGCGAGCTCCTGCTCAAGCGGCGGGCCGAGGCGGGTGATGGCGAGGTCGGCGTCGACGAAGGTGCCGGTGGCGGCGGAGAGCGCCTCGAAGGCGGCCTTGATGCCGGGGCGGGAGTCGATCAGGGTCATATCGAGGTCGAAACCGACCGTCACGGAATGCTGGGGCGTAGACGAAGGCATGCCCGACATTCTGCCCCGCGCCCCATTCGGCCCCCGCGCCGCCCGTTCCGCGCCCCGTTCCGCGCCCCGTTCCGTGCTGCGGGCTCCGGCGGCCGGACGGCCGGCCGCCCCGGGTCAGCTCCGCCGCCGCCTCGCGCGCCACACGAGGAAGAGCGCCGACGAGATCGCGGCGGCGCGCACGACGACCGGCCAGGCCCCCTGGATCGCGTCCCCCATGCCGTTCTCGGGGATCTGCTCGCCCCATTTGCCGCTGGCCCGGCCCCACAGCCAGGCCATGGCCCCGGCCGCGACCAGGCCGGGCATGCCCAGCACGGCCCACTTCGCCTCGGCGGGCGACAGCTTGCGCGTGTAGTAGGCGATCACCCAGCCGAAGGCCATCACGATGAGGTTGCCCAGCGCGGCTCCGGCCACGAGCAGCGCGGCAGCGAGAAGGACCAGCAGGCTGAGGGGGCCCGCCTTCTCCTCCCCGCCCCCGTCCCCGCCCTTTTTCTTGCCGCGCCGCAGCGCGCGGCGGAGCAGCCCGGGCCGCCGCGCCGCCTTGCCGTCGGCGGCCTCCGCCTCCTCGGCCCCTGGGTCGTCGTCCTGCTCCGTCCCCTCGCCCGCGGCCTCCCCGGCCTTCTCGGCCCTGTCCGTCTCGCCCGGCATGCCGAGCAGTTCGGGGATCTCGACGCCGCCGACGAACCCCTCCACCTGCCCGAACGGCGAGTCGCGCTGTTCGGGCTGGGCGAACGGGCCCGGTTCGACATGCCACCAGTCGGGGTTGGAGTCGTGGGGGCCGAGCTCGTCCTCGCCCGCGAGATGCGGCGGCGAGGCGGCCATGGGGGGCCGGTGCGCGGGCCCGGCAGCTTCATCTGAGGACGCCCCATCAGACGGAGACGGCGAGTCGCCGTCGCGCGGGGTCGGCACCTTGCTCATCAGCCCGCTGCGCTCGGCGAGCCCGGACAGCCTGTCGCGCGCCGCGCGCGCCACCCCGGCCGCGCCCGCGCCGCGCGGCGGCTCCGCGCTCCCGTACGCCCCGTCGGAGCCTCCCGCGCCCCCGGCGCCCACCGTGCCCCCGCCCGGAGCGTCCGCCACGCGCGGGCGGCCCCCGGCGGCGGCCACCACGTCCGCGGGCGTGCCCAGCTTGGCGAGAATCCGCTTCACCCCGGCCGGGGTGTCCGAGCCGACGGACCCCCGTCTCTGGTCGATGTCGGCGCGCAACTCGGAGACCAGCCGCATCCGGTCACCGGACGGCAGACCCTGTTGCTGTGCCAGATCGCCGACACGGCTCAGATAGTCGTAGACGAGCTGTTCGCTCTCGATCCCCACCAAGACCCCTGAGAATGCACACCGCTGGCGTATCAGACCGTCCCGACGGTACCGCGCCGGACGGGCGGGCCGCCGCATCTCCGACTGGTCACCAGCCCCCGGTACTGTGGATCGAATGACCAGTTCGCGGAATCGGGAGGCACACGTGCCTGCAGAGACCGGCTCACGGGACAGCGGCCGCGGAGCGCCGCGCACGCTCGCCGAAGAGCTGCGCACCCGCCGGGACGACGCCCTCGCCACGCTTCTGCGCGCCCGCCCCGACCTGCTGTCCCCCGTCCCCAACGACCTCACCCAGCTCGCCACCCGGGCGGGCACCCGCGCCTCGGTCGTACGGGCCGTGGAGCGCCTGGACCGGTTCGCGCTCCAGACGGCGGAGGCGCTGGCGGTCGCGCCCGACCCGTGCCCGTACGAGACGCTGAGCGCGCTGATGGCGGGCGACAGCGGGCCGGGGGACCCCGGCCCCGACAACTCCGAGGACGACGCAGCACCGAGCGGCGCGCAGCCCGAAGGCACCCTGGACGAGCCTTCCGCCGCGACCCGCGAGCAGATCCTCGCCGAGCTCCCGCGCGCCGTGGCCACCCTGCGCGCCCAGGCGCTCGCCTGGGGCGGCGACGACCGGCTGCGCCTGGTCCGCACCGCCCGCGAGCTGCTGGCCCCCTCGCCCACGACCCCGTCCCCGACCGGCCTGGGCCCCACCGTCCCGGAGGCCACGGCCGGGATGTCCCCCGGGCGGCTCCAGGAGATCCTGGCGGCGGCCGGGCTGCCGCCGACCCATGACCCGGTCACCGCGGCCGCCGCCCTCACCTCGCTCTTCGGCGACCGCCCCCGTATGGCGGCGCTGCTCGCCGGGGCCCCCGCGGCCGCGACGGCGGTGCTGACCAAGCTGACCTGGGGCCCGCCGTACGGGGAGGCGTCCGTCGCCGCGCCCAGCCCGCCCGTCGAGTGGCTGCTGGCCCGCGGCCTGCTGCTGCCGTCCGGGTCGCGCAATGTGGTGCTGCCCCGCGAGGTGGCGCTGCACCTGCGCGGCGGCCGCGCGCACCGCGCGCCCGAGCCGCTGCCGCCGCCCCTCCCGCCCGCTGCGCGCCACGATCCACAGGCTGTGGACGCGACGGCGGCGGGCCAGGCGTACACCTCCCTGGCCACGGTCGAGGAGCTGCTGGGGCAGTGGGGGGCCGCCGGCCCGGCCGTCCTGCGCGCGGGCGGCCTGAGCGTACGGGACCTCAAGCGGACCGCCGCGGCGCTCGACGCGACCGAGCCGCTGGCCGCGTTCTGGATCGAGCTGGCGTACGCGGCCGGGCTGGTCGCCTCGGACGGCGAGACGGACGAGCGCTACGCGCCCACCCCCGCCTACGACGACTGGCTGGGGCTGCCCGCCGAGGAGCGCTGGGCGCGGCTCGCCTCCGCCTGGCTGACCGCGACCCGCGCGCCCGGCCTGGTCGGCGGCCGCGACGCCAAGGGCCGCACCCTCGCGGCCCTCGGCCCGGAGCTGGACCGCTCCCCCGCCCCCGAGGTGCGCCGCCGCGTCCTCGAACTCCTCGCCGCCCTCCCGCCCGGCGCCTCGCCCGCCGCCGAGTCGCTGCTGGCCCGGCTGCGCTGGGAGCGCCCGGCCCACCGCGGCGCGCCGGGCGAGGACCTGCGGTCGCGGCTGGCCCAGTGGACGCTGACCGAGGCCGAGCTGCTCGGCGTCACCGGCCGCGGCGCCCTGTCCGCCCACGCCCGCGCCCTCCTGGGCCCCCGCCCACCCGCGGTCCCGGCTCCGGCGGGACCGGCGGGCGCCGCCAAGGAGAGCCGCGGCACCGGCGGCCGAGGCACCGCACCACGGGCCGCCGAGCCCGGGGGCCGGGCGCGGAGCCGGGCCACCGTCGGCCAGGGCCTCGCACCGCAGGCCACCGAGCCGCCGGACCGGGCCGCCGAAGGCGAAGCTGCCGGGCCCGGGGGCCGGGCCGCCGACCGGGCGACCGCCGCCCGCCCCGGGGCTCGGCCCCCGGGCCCCGCCACCCCGGCGGGGCCGGGCGCGGCGGAAACGCAGGCCCCGCCCACGCCCGGCCGACCCCTGACCGGGGCCGAGGCCGCTGCCGCCGCGGCGGCGGCAGCGCGGCTGCTCGCGCCGCTGCTGCCCCAGCCGCTGGACCACGTCCTCCTCCAGGCCGACCTCACCGCCGTCGCGCCCGGCCCGCTGGAGCGGCCGCTCGCGGCGATGCTCGGCGTCCTCGCCGACGTCGAGTCCAAGGGCGGCGCCACGGTCTACCGCTTCACGCCCGCCTCCGTGCGCCGCGCGCTTGACGCCGGGCGTGCGGCGTCCGACCTGCACGCCTTCCTCGCGCAGCACTCCCGCACCCCCGTGCCCCAGCCGCTCGCCTACCTCATCGACGACGTGGCCCGGAAACACGGCCAACTGCGCGTCGGCGCCGCCTCCGCCTATGTGCGCTGCGACGACGACACCCTGCTGGCCGAGATCCTCGCCGACCGCCGCTCGGCGGGGTTGCGGCTGCGCCGCCTCGCGTCGACGGTGCTGGCCGCGCAGGCCGCGCCGGACGCGCTCCTGGAGGGCCTGCGCGCGATGGGGTACGCGCCGGCGGCCGAGTCCGCCGAGGGCGATGTGCTGATCACGCGCGCCGAGGCCCACCGCACCCCGCCGCGCTCGGCCCCCGCCCCCGTGCCGGAGGGCCCACCGATGCCCGACGAGACGCTCCTGGGCGCGGCGGTGCGCGCCATCCGCGCCGGTGACCGCGCCGCGACGGCACCCCACAAGCCGGTGCCCGCGGCCGCTTCGTCGGGCAACCGGCTGCCCCGCACCACCTCCGCCGACACCCTCGCCACCATGCAGGCCGCGGCCCTCACCGGCTCGGCCGTGTGGATCGGCTACGTCAACGCGGACGGCGCGGCCAGCCAGCGCGTGATCGCCCCGGTGCGCGTCGAGGGCGGCTTCGTGACGGCGTACGACCACACGGCCGACGAGGTGCGCACGTACCCGCTGCACCGGATCACGGGGGTAGCGGAGCTGGCGGACGACTCGGCGTGAGCGGGCGGGCGGAGGGCACGCGCGAACGGCGTCCCGCGCACCATTCCCGTTCACCCACCCGAGTGCGTAACACTGGATGCTTGCCACCCCACCCCCGTCATGAAGGGCCCAGGCGCGTGAACGGACCGCTCATCGTCCAAAGCGACAAGACGCTCCTGCTCGAGGTCGACCACGAGCAGGCCGATGCCTGCCGCCGCGCCATCGCCCCCTTCGCGGAGCTGGAGCGGGCCCCGGAGCACATCCACACCTACCGGGTGACCCCGCTCGGCCTGTGGAACGCCCGCGCCGCCGGGCACGACGCCGAGCAGGTCGTCGACGCGCTGGTCCAGTACTCGCGCTACCCCGTCCCGCACGCCCTCCTCGTCGACGTCGCCGAGACCATGGCGCGCTACGGGCGGCTGCGGCTGCTCAAGCACCCCACCCACGGGCTGGTCCTGGAGACCTCCGACCGCCCGGTCCTCCAGGAGGTGCTGCACTCGAAGAAGATCCAGCCGCTGGTCGGCCCGCGCATCGACCCGGACACGGTGGCCGTCCACCCCTCCGAGCGCGGGCAGATCAAGCAGGTGCTGCTCAAGCTGGGCTGGCCCGCCGAGGACCTGGCCGGGTATGTGGACGGCGAGGCGCACCCGATCGAGCTGGCCGAGGACGGCTGGGCGCTGCGCCCGTACCAGAAGCAGGCCGTCGAGGGGTTCTGGCACGGCGGGTCGGGGGTCGTCGTGCTCCCGTGCGGCGCCGGGAAGACGCTGGTGGGCGCGGGGGCGATGGCCACCGCCAAGTCCACCACCCTGATCCTGGTGACCAACACCGTCTCGGCCCGCCAGTGGAAGCACGAGCTGGTGAAGCGCACCTCGCTCACCGAGGACGAGATCGGCGAGTACAGCGGCACGCGCAAGGAGATCCGCCCGGTCACCATCGCCACGTACCAGGTCCTCACGACCAAGCGGAAGGGCGTCTACTCGCACCTGGAGCTCTTCGACTCCCGCGACTGGGGCCTGATCGTCTACGACGAGGTGCATCTGCTGCCCGCCCCCGTCTTCAAGTTCACCGCCGATCTCCAGGCGCGCCGCCGGCTCGGGCTGACCGCGACGCTGGTGCGGGAGGACGGCCGCGAGTCCGATGTGTTCTCCCTCATCGGCCCCAAGCGCTTCGACGCGCCGTGGAAGGAGATCGAGGCGCAGGGCTATATCGCGCCCGCCGACTGTGTCGAGGTGCGCGTCAATCTGACGGAGACCGAGCGCCTGGCGTACGCGACGGCCGAGCCCGACGAGAAGTACCGCTACTGCGCCACGACCGACTCCAAGCGCCGGGTCACCGAGGCGCTGGTGGCGCGCCACAAGGGCCAGCAGACCCTCGTCATCGGCCAGTACATCGACCAGCTCGACGAGCTGGGCGAGCATCTGGACGCGCCCGTCATCAAGGGCGAGACGACCAACGCGCAGCGCGAGAAGCTCTTCGACGCCTTCCGGCAGGGCGAGATCTCCGTCCTCGTCGTCTCCAAGGTCGCGAACTTCTCGATCGACCTCCCGGAGGCCACGGTCGCCATCCAGGTGTCGGGGACGTTCGGGTCCCGCCAGGAGGAGGCCCAGCGCCTGGGCCGCGTGCTGCGGCCGAAGGCGGACGGCCACCGGGCGGTCTTCTACTCGGTCGTCGCGCGCGACACCATCGACCAGGACTTCGCCGCCCACCGCCAGCGGTTCCTCGCCGAGCAGGGGTACGCCTACCGGATCGTGGACGCGAGCGCGCTGCCGGCGGGCGACGACGTCTGAGGGCTCGGCACTCAGGGCTTGGCGGCCGAGGGCCAGTTCTCCAGCAGCGTGGCCAGGGCGTTGACGCCGCGTTCCCACGACGCCTGGACGTCGCGCGGGTCGTGGAAGGCGCCGATCGCCTCCAGTCCGACGTAGCCGTGGAAGGTGCTGCGCAGCAGCCGTACGGCGTCGGTCAGGTCCGGCTCGGTGAGCCCGTACGCGTGGAACACGGCGTAGGTGGCCTCGATGATCCGGGCGCCGCCCGTGGACTGGGCGGCCACCTCGGGGTCGATCTCGATATGGGTCGCCGCGTACCGGCCGGGGTGCTCCCGCGCGAAGTCCCGGTAGGCGTTGGCGAAGGCGAGCAGAGCGTCGCGCCCGGCCCGCCCGGCCACGGCCGCCGTGATGCGGTCGGCGAAGTCGCTCGCGGCGCGCATCGCGACCCTGACGCGCAGGTCACGGACGTTCTTGACGTGCGAGTACAGGCTTGCGTCGGCCACCCCGAAGCTGCGCGCCAGCGCGGAGATCGTGACGTTCTCCAGGCCGACGGCGTCCGCCATGTCCGCCGCCGCCTCCGTCACCCGCTCAGGCGTCAGACCCGCTCGGGGCATGCGCCACCTCCCTCTCCGTGCATCGAGTCCCCGGACCGCCCGGTGCGGCCCACGCAATCCAATCAGGCCGGGCCGGGCGGAGAACCGGCGGAGAACCCGCGGAAAACCATTCGCGGTCGCTCGAAGCACTGGCTACAATCGCCCGTCTTGCCGCCTCCCGCCCCTCAGGGAGAGCCGCCGCCCGGACGGAAACCGGCCGGCTTCTGACGTGAGCCATTCACGCCCCGCACTTTGTCTGTCTGCTTCGCGTACACGCCGGAGGCTACGCCGTGCCCTCGCACGCCCCTGACCACCCCGATCCACTCGAGCGGGAGCGCACCCACCTCGCCGCGTCCCGCGCCGCCCTCCGCGCCATGCGCGCCGACGTCGAGGCCCTCGACCTCAAGGACGTCACCGCCAACTGGGTGAACGCCGAGGCCCTCCAGCACCAGGTCGACGAGCGCATCAAGGCCCTCGCCGACCTGGCCGACACCCCGCTGTTCTTCGGCCGCCTCGACTATCTGCACGCCCCGGGCGCGGAGACCGCGGAGGGCGCGGAAGGGGAGCAGCCCGCCGCCGGAGGCGGCTCAACAGACACTTTTTATATCGGGCGGCGGCATGTCCACGACGCCGACGGCGACCCGATGGTCATCGACTGGCGCGCCCCCGTCTCGCAGCCCTTCTACCAGGCGTCGAAGAAGGCGCCGATGGACGTCGGGCTGCGCCGCCGCTTCGGCTACACCGGCGGCGAGCTGACCGCGTACGAGGACGAGGCCCTCACCGACCCGAGCGCTGTGACAATTTCCGGCTCCGCCGGGGGCTCGCACGCCAGCAAGCTGCTCCAGGCCGAGATCGAGCGTCCGCGCGTGGGTCCGATGCGGGACATCGTCGCCACGATCCAGCCCGAGCAGGACGAGATCGTGCGCGCCGGGATCGGCGGCACGGTCTGCGTCCAGGGGGCGCCGGGCACCGGGAAGACGGCGGTCGGCCTGCACCGGGTGGCCTATCTGCTCTACGCGCACCGCGAGCGGCTCGCCCGCTCCGGCACCCTCGTCATCGGCCCGAACCGCTCCTTCCTCCACTACATCGAGCAGGTCCTGCCCGCGCTCGGCGAGCTCCAGGTCGGCCAGGCCACGGTGGACGACCTGGTCGCACGCGTCGAGGTGCGGGGCGCGGACGACGCCGGCGCGGCCGGCATCAAGGGCGACGCGCGGATGGCCGAGGTGCTGCGCCGCGCCGTCCGTTCACACGTCACCCTGCCGACCGAGCCGTGCGTCGTGGTGCGCGGCTCGCGCCGCTGGCGGGTCCCGGCGTACGAACTGGAGGAGATGGTCCGCGAGCTGCTGGACCGCGACATCCGCTACGGCGCGGCCCGCGAGGCGCTGCCGCAGCGGATCGCGCACGCCGTGCTCGTACGGATGGAACAGTCCGGCGAGGCGCCCGACGACCGGGTGCAGGACGCGGTGGCCCGCAACCCCGCCGTGAAGGCGGCGGTCAAGGCGATCTGGCCGCCCGTGGACCCGGCCAAGCTGGTGCTGCGGCTGCTCTCCGACCCCGACTTCCTCGCCGAGCAGGCGGACGGGATCCTCGACGCCGACGAGCAGAAGACCATCCTGTGGGCCAAGCCGGCGCGCGGCGTGAAGTCCGCGAAGTGGTCCCCGGCGGACGCGGTGCTGATCGACGAGGCCACCGACCTCGTCGAGCGGACGCACTCGCTCGGCCATGTGGTCCTGGACGAGGCGCAGGACCTGTCCCCCATGCAGTACCGGGCGGTGGGCCGCCGCTGCACCACCGGCTCGGCGACCATCCTCGGCGACATCGCGCAGGGCACCACGCCGTGGGCGACCGCGACCTGGGAGGAGGCTCTCCTCCACCTCGGCAAGTCCGGGGCCGCGGTGGAGGAGCTGACCCAGGGCTTCCGCGTGCCGCGCGAGGTGATCGCGTACGCCTCGCGGCTGCTGCCCGCCATCGCCCCCGGCCTGTCGGAGGCCACCTCGATCCGCGAGGCGGCGGGCGACTTCTCCGTACGGGCCGTGGACGCCGCCGCGCTCGACTCCGCCGTGCTCGCCGCCTGCCGCGAGGCGCTGGGCCACGAGGGCTCGATCGGCCTGATCGCGGCCGACGCGCGGATCCCGGTGCTGGCGGACGCCCTCGACGCGGCGGGCCTGGCGTATCTCTCCCCCGGCGAGGAGACCAGCGCCGAGGCCCGCCTGACGCTCGTCCCGGCGACGCTCGCCAAGGGTCTGGAGTACGACTACGTGGTGCTGGACGAGCCGGCCGCGGTGGTCGACGGCGAACCGGACGAGCGCACCGGCCTGCGCCGCCTCTATGTGGCGCTGACCCGGGCGGTGTCGGGGCTCACGGTGGTCCACGCGGCGCCGCTCCCGGAGCGGTTGGCTACCTGACGGTGGGGGGTGCGCCTGGTGTGCGTGGGTGGTGCGCCTGGTGTGCGTGGGGGGTGCCGGGGGCGGGGGCTCCGGGGCTGTCACCCTGGACCGCATATTTACGGCGCCGGTGCCCGGAAGCGCTGACTGGGCCGGAACTTCGCGCCACAAATATGCGTAAGCGTCCAGGGCACCACCCCTGCACCCCCACCCCCTCCCGTCTCGTCGGCGGCTCCCCGCCCGGTGGCCCCACCCCTGCCGGGGACCCGCTCCCGGCGTCCCGCCGCCGGAGGCGCCACCATCGGCCGGCCCCGCATCCCCCGGAAGGCCAACCCGCGCACCGGGGCGCGTCGGGGGAAAGCCCCCGTCAGCCCACCGGTACCACTTCGTCCAGCGCGGCGCGCCACTGATGGACCGAGGCGATGTCCACGGGCCCGTCCCAACCCGAGGCCCGGGCCGCGCCGCCGATGTGGAAGGCGTCGATCCCGGCGGCGCGCAGCGCGGGCAGGTGGTCGAGCCGCAGCCCGCCGCCCACCATGATCCGGGGCCCGGCTGCCATGTGCGCCTCGTCCACCAGGACCGGAAGCCCGTCGTCGACCCCGGCGGCCGACCCGGCGGTGAGGTAGGTGTCCAGGCCGGGGACGCCCGCGAGTTGCCGGCGGAGCGCGCCGCGGTCGGCGGCGCGGTCGATGGCCCGGTGGAAGGTCCATCGGCTCTCGTCGAGCCCGGGGCCCGCGCTGATGACGTCCATGAGCGCGCGGACGGCGGCCAGGTCGGCCAGCCCGTCGGGGGTCAGGAAGCCGAGCACGAACTCGTCCGCCCCCTCCGCCCGCAGCACCGCGGCCCGCGCGCACAGCGCGTCGAGCGCGGCGGCCCCACCGCACGCGAAGCCGTTGGAGGCGCGCAGCATCACCCGCAGCGGGATGTCCACGGCCGACCGGACCGCGGCGAAGGTCTCGCGGGAGGGGCTGAGCCCGTCGGCAGCCATATCGGTGACCAGTTCGAGCCGGTCCGCCCCGCCGGCCTGCGCCGCGACCGCGTCGGCCACGTCCAGGGCGATCACCTCGAGAAGTGGTCTAGACATGCCGAACAGCTTGCCACACCACACGCACCCCGAAACCCGGACGTCCCACAATTGGCCTATGGCCGACCCCGCGCACGACGCGCTCCTCACCCGCTGGGCGATCCACCTCGACAGCGCCCGCGAGCCCGTCACCCAGCCCGCCCCCGAGCCGTACGGCCAGGACCTCCTGGCCCGCTGGGCCGAACCCCAGCGCCGGTACCACACCACCGACCACCTCATCGCCATCCTGGACCGGGTCGATGAGTTGATCCGTCATGCCGCGGACCCCGCCGCCGTCCGTCTCGCCGCCTGGTTCCACGACGCCGTCTACCTCCCCGAGCGCTCCACCAACGAGGACCGCAGCGCCCGCCTCGCCGAACGTGCCCTGCCGGAAGCGGGTGTGCCGCAGGCGCGTACGGCCGAAGTCGCCCGCCTGGTGCGGCTGACGCGCAGCCATGCCCCCGATCCCGGCGACACGAACGGCGAAGTGCTGTGCGACGCCGACTTGGCTGTGCTGGCCGGATCCCCCGAGGCCTACGCCGTGTACACCGCCGCCGTCCGCGAGGAGTACGGCTTCGTCCCCGACGACGCCTTCCGCGAGGGCCGGGCGGGCGTACTGCGCGAACTGCTGGCCATGCCCCGGCTGTTCCGCACGCCGGAGGCCCACGACCGCTGGGAGGACGCGGCGCGCCGGAATCTCGCGACGGAGCTCGCGCTGCTGGATGCGTAATGACCGGGGCGGATCCATGCCGGATTCAGGCGGTCCAGAGAACCACCTCGTTGCCACCGGCGCCGGCGAGGGTGCTCCCGTCCGGGCTGAAGGCCACGGAGCGGATCGGCGCACGGTGATCCGTCAAAGTGGCAAGTCTGTCGTCGGTGTGCGTGTCCCAAAGATGCACCCTGTGGTCGGCACCGCCACTGGCCAGCACGCGGGCATCGGGGCTGAAGGCCAGCGCGTGCTCCGTCTGCATCCGCCCGCGGTGGCCGGTCAGCTGCCGCCGTAGCGCGCTGGTGCGGACGTCCCAGAGGTACACCCAATTCCCGCTGCCACCAGCCAGGATCTGCCCATCGGGGCTGAAGGCGACCGAGCATACCCATCTGCGGTGCCCGGCCAGCTCGGAGCGATGCTCCCCAGTGTAGGCACCCCGGAGACGGACGTTTCCGCCCTCGGCGCTGACCAGCGTCTGCCCATCGGGGCTGAAGGCCAGCGACCACACCATCTTGGACGCGACGAGCTCGCGACGCTGCTCGCCGGTGCGGATGTTCCAGAGGTGGATCCCGTCCGTCCCGCTGCTGGCCAGGGTCTGTCCATCGGGGCTGAACGCCAGCCCTGTCAGCCATCTGGCGTGCGCCAGCTGGTCGCGCTGCTCCCCGGTGCGCGCGTCCCACAGGCTCACCACCTTGCCGCCCCCGATCGTGGCCACCGTGCGGCCATCAGGGCTGAACACCAGCCTGTCCAGGTCACGGTGGGCGATGAGCCGACGGAGCTGCTCGCCGGTGTGCGCGTTCCAGAGATGGGCCCCGCCCTCACCGGCGCTGGCCAGCGTCTGCCCGTCCGGGCTGAAGGCCACCGAGTTCACCGCTCCCATGGCGCGTGTGCCCAATCGGCCGAGCAGGGCGTACGTGCGCATCCCGCCGATGCCGTACGAGGAGTTGGCGGGGTCGCCGGAGGCGCCGGCGCCGGGGTACTGGAGTGTTTCCGTCGTCGCTCTGTCACCCCGCTCCGCGAGCCGGGCCAGCTCGAAGGCAAGGCTGTCGGCGTCCGGTCGTCCGTCGGGCATCTTGGCCAGTAGTGCCACGGTCAGATCGTCCAGCACAGCGGGAATGTCGGGCCGTAATGCGCGAGGGCTTGGTGGGCGCTGCTCCACGTGCTGACGCATCAGCGTGTAGAGGGGCTGGCGGGGAGGGAACGGGGGCTGCCCGGTCAGCAGCTCGAAGATCACGCAGCCGAGGGAGTACAGGTCGCTGCGGGCGTCGACCGGCTGGGACTGCCATTGCTCGGGCGACATGTACGGCGGTGTACCGATCATTTGTCCGCTGGCGGTCACCGAGGTGACGGCATCCGTGCTGCGCGCGATACCGAAATCACAGATCTTGACCCGGCCGTCGCGCTGGAGGAAGAGGTTGGCCGGCTTCAGGTCCCGGTGGACGATTCCGCGGCTGTGTGCCACGCGCAGTGCGTCGACAGTCTGGCGAGACAGGTCCAGCACCTGCTCGATCGGCAGCCCTGATGGCTGTTGGGCCATCAACTGCGCCAGATCGCGGCCGTGCAGCAGCTCCATCACGATGAACAGATGCCCATCGTGGCTACCGGCGTCGTGAACCACGGTGATACCGGGGTGCTGCAGTTTGGCGAGGGCAGCCGCCTCGTCCTGGAAACGCCGTACCGACCCCGGGTCCGCCAACGCGGGCAGAAGTTTGACCGCGACCTCCCGCCGCAGCACCGACAGGTCGCGGCCCAGCCACACCTGGCCCATGCCACCGCGCCCCAGGATCCTGTGCAGCTCGTACCTGCCGGACAGAACCGTCCCGGAATCCACTGTGTGCCCCCATTCTCCGGACGCCCTCGACACGCCCTGTGCGGCAGACATCCTGCCTCGGACTTGAGTCGCTTGGGGAGCAGTCCCGGTGCCAAGACCGGCAGGGTCACGTGAAGGGGAACTCTCCGCGGACAGCCGGGGCCAGCAGGCGGCGGAGCGCTGTCGGCGTGCGGCCCAGGTACTGACGCATGGTCCTGGTCAGGTGGGCCTGGTCGGCGTAGCCGAGGTCGGCGGCGAGGGCGCTGAGGCTGTTCTCGCCGGCCTCGAGGCGGTCGAGGGCCCGGCCGATGCGGACGCGGTGACGGTAGCGGGTCACCGACACGCCCAGCTCACGGGGGAACGCCCGGCTCAGACGATAGGGCGAGACGCCCAGCAGTTCGGCCAGTGAGAACAGCGTGTTCGATGTGGGGTGTTCTTCGGCGATCGCCTCGCGTGCTGCCGTTACGAGCCGCCGGTCCGATTTGGCGGACGCACCGCCTAGCGGGGTCGGTCCGGCCGCCGTCCGGCCGACGGCGGTCGACAGCAGCGTCAGCAGCTCCTCCGAGACCGCGAAGTCGACGTCGCCCGAGCGTGCGGCCGCGAGGAGACGGCGGTGGGCCAGGTCGAGCCTGGGGTCGACGTAGACCGTCGGCGCGGCCGGTCCCGCGGCGTCTCCGGCGAGGGAACGCCACAGCTTCGGCGTCACGCTGATCGCCGTGCAGAGATCCCCGCCGGTGGGGTGGGCGAAGCTCTCCTCCTCGCCCGGGTAGCCCACATAGGCCAAGGTCGCGTCGATGTCGGCGGGGACTCCGGCGCTCGTTCTGCGGAACCGGCCGCGCCGCACGAGCACCACCCGGTAGTCGGTGCGCACTTCCGGCGCCGACCAGCGCGTGTGGTCGGCGCGGCAGGCCACCGCGCTGATGTCGAAGTCGGGACGGCCGGCGACAGGAACAGCTGTGAGCACCCTTCGAACGCTACGCGGCGGGTCCGACAGCCCCCGCAAGGATGTTCAAGACGAGGGTCTGCCGCCGCGAGCATGCTGGCGGGGTTGCAACGGGCCGCGCCCCCGAGGCGTCGAGCCCCATCCTCTACCGATTCTCAGGAGTCATCGGCATGCCTGTTCTCAAGCAGCTCAGCACGGTCGTGTTCGACTGCGCCGATCCGGCCGCGCTCGCCGCGTTCTACCAGAAGGCCACCGGCTGGGAAGTCACCAGCAGCGGGGAGGACTTCGCGTCCGTGGGCAACGGCACCCCGGTACAGCTCGGCTTCGTGCGCGTCGCGGGCTACCGGCCGCCGAGCTGGCCCGACGGCGCCACGCAGGTGCACCTCGACTTCACCGTCACCGATCTGGACGGCGCCGTCGAGGAACTGGTCGGCATCGGGGCGTCCCGGCCCGACTTCCAGCCGGGCGAAGGCCGGTGGATCGTCCTCACCGATCCCGAGGGGCATCCGTTCTGCCTCGTCCCCGACGCCTCCGGCGGCTGAGCGCCCTGACGGAAAGGAAGATCGACCCGTGGCATCCATCCACCGCGAAGTCCTGATCGACGACAGACCGGAGAACGTCTGGGCGGCGGTTCGCGCCTTCGGCGAGATCCACCAGCGTCTCGCACCGGGTTTCGTCACCGACACCCGCGTCGAGGGCGACATCAGAGTCGTGACCTTCGCGAACGGCACCGTGGTGCGCGAGCTCATCGTCGACCTCGACGACAAAGCGCGGCGCATCGCCTATGCGGTGGTCGGCGGCTCCCTGGAGCCCACGCACCACCACGCGTCCATGCAGATCCTCGGCGACACCGAGAACCGCAGCCGATTCGTCTGGATCACCGATGTGACGCCGAGCAGTCTTGGAGAACCCATCGCCGAGATGGTCGACCAGGGGATTCGGGTCATCAAGCGCACCCTGGACCGCGACGAGCGGCGCCCCGGTCAGCGGTAGGCGGCGAGGAAGGCCCGGACACCGGCGGTGGCGTAGTGGTCGAGTTCGGCCTCGGTGTGCTGCGGGCCGCCGGTGAACATGGCCTTGTTCACGGGGATCCAGAGGAGCAGGCCGGAGAAGTGGTTGGCGGCCAGGAGCGGTTCGTCCACGCGGAGCAGCCCCTCGTCGGCCAGGCGCTGGAACGTGGCGGCCAGGGTGGCGAGCACGCGCTCGAAGCCCTGCTCGTACCAGGCGGTGCCCAGGTCCGGGAAGGTGTCGGCGTTGGCGATGATCAGGCGTCGCAGCTGGAGGACCTGGGGTTGGGTGAGGGCGGTCAGGAACTGGCGGGCGAGCCGGTGCAGGTTGTCTTCCAGGGCGTCGGGGTCGGCGGGGATGGCGGCCACCAGGTCGATCATTCCGTCGATCCGGCCGCTGGTGGCCAGGACGATCTCGGCGAACAGCTTCTCCTTGTCGGCGAAGTGCTTGTAGACGGTCTGCTTGGACACCGCGGCGAGTCTCGCGATGTCGTCCATGCTGGTGCCGGAGTAGCCCTTCTCCATGAAGACCGCGGTCGCGGCCTCCATGATCGCCTCGTGTTTACGGGCTGAGCGGCCCTGTTCGTTCGGCACCGTTACCGCCTCCTCCACCTCGGGTACTGGACAGTCTAGTTCTCAAATGGGTACTGTACCGTCCAGTTCCCGGGCCGGCGCCGGTAGAACGAGCAAGTCACCACCGCCACGCACACACAGACGGGACACCGCGACATGACCGCACCGGTAAAGGGCCCTGCCAGCTACTTCCCCTCGATCGAGAAGAAGTACGGCCGCCCGATCGCGGAATGGAAGGACCTCATCCGCTCCTCGCCCCTGTCCAAGCACATGGAGCTCGTCACGTGGCTCAAGACCGAGCACGGACTCGGACACGGACACGCCAACGCCCTCGTGGCGCACACGCTCGCCGAAGAAAGCAGCACGTGAGGGCGATCCGGCGCGGCCCTGGGTGAGGGGTAGGGCCCGCTGCCGGACGTCAGGTCGGGGCGGATCAAGGGCGTGCTACGGTACGGGCGTTCGTGTTGGATCAGATCGAGGACGATAAGGAGGGCGAGTTGATGGCCGCGCCTGAGGCCACTGCGCCGCGCAGCGCCCGGACCGTCCTCACGTCCCGGGCGACGGCCTGATCCAGTCATCCGCCTCGCTGGGAGCGTGAGCTCGCGGGGCAGCCCCACACGAACCTCACCATGAAACGGATCTTCATCCAGTCATGCGTACCCACAACCAGTGGATCACCCGGGCCGAGACCGAGGCCGACATCCCGGCCGTCCGCGGCATCGTCCTCGCCGCCTTCGACACCCCGTACGAGGCCGACCTCGTAGACGCCCTGCGCGACGACGTGTCGTGGATCGAGGGCCTGTCCGTCGTCAGCGTCGGCGCGAACGGCTCGCCCGTCGGCCACGCGCTGCTGACGCGCTGTCACATCGACGACACCCCGGCCCTGTGCCTGGCCCCGGTCTCCGTGCTGCCCGAGCACCAGAAGACCGGTGCCGGCTCGGCGGCCATCCGTGCCGCGCTCGGCGCGGCCAGGGAGCTGGGCGAGTACTACGTCACCGTCCTCGGACACCCGGCGTACTACCCGCGGTTCGGCTTCGGCCGTGCCTCCGCCCACGGCATCGGCGTGACCCTCGACGTCCCGGATGAGGCCATGATGGCCCTCACCCTGGACGCGACCCGCCCGCTGCCGAGCGGCACCGTCCGTTACGCCGCGCCCTTCGGGGTCTAGCGGTTCGGCCGGCCGCGCGAGGGGTTCCGCCCCTCGCACGGCCGGCCGTCGGTGTTCCGGCCCGGCGACGCGTCACCACATGTCCGGGGTCGGTATCGCCTGGCTGAAGTCGCCCGCGCGCAGCGCCTCGGTGGGGATCGACCAGTGCATCCAGCCGCCTTCCCCGTCGAGGCGCCACTCGTGCCGGTCGGAGAGCTGGAGCAGGTGGTGGTATCGGTTCGAGTCGTCGCCGTTCAGCATCACCGATGAGCTTCCCGTGGGGAAGACCGGCCGCCCGAAGGCCATGTCCTCGCAGAACAGCAGGCCCGGGGGAAACCAATCGGCGTGTATCGCGCCCCTGAACATCTCCACGGCCTCGTAGTCGCCCCCCTCGTATCCCAGGTCGAGCGTGTCCCAGGCGGAATCCCAGATGTCGGGGAAGGCGAAGGCGAGTTCCGCCGCCCATGGGACGGGGGCGAAGACGCTGGACCGGGCGGGTGGTTCGGTTTCGACGGCGAGGGTGGAACGGGCCGCGATGACCCTCCCCACCTCCGGGTCCTCCGTGCCGTAGCCCGATGCCACCTCCCGGGCCGTGGGGTCGCACTGCTCGGACTCCTTGTCGAGGTGGAAGAAGTTGAGCAGGCCGGTGCCGGGTGGCAGGAGGTCGCCGAGCCAGGGGGCCAGGGCGTCGGTGTCGAGGACGGCGATCAGGCTGAGCGGGAGGTCCTCGCACATCGGCCAGGGGGTGCCGGGCTCCAGCATGGCCCTGCCGCCGAAGCGGCTGTGCCCGGCGGCCTGTCCGGGGGCGGCCTCGGTGAGCTCGAAACCGGGCCGGGCCAGGCTGATGACGCGGTCCGCGAGGTCGGTACCGAGATGTTCCGCGCAGAAGTCACGCAGAGCTGTCAGAGTGGTCCTGGGATCCATGCGAGGAGTCAACCAGGAGGGCGGAGGCTGATGCGGAATACCAAGCTCCAGGCCGTAGTCGACTCTCGGCATGTCCCCCACTGACCGCGCGCGGGTCCGTATGCCCGTCGCCGTCCATGTCCTCGGCCTGTCCGTCTTCGCCCTCGGGACCTCGGAGTTCATGCTCTCCGGGCTGCTGCAACCCATCGCCCGCGACATGGACGTCTCGATCCCGACCGCCGGGCTGCTGATCTCCGCCTTCGCGATCGGGATGGTGGTCGGCGCGCCGCTGCTCGCCGCCGCCACGCTGCGGCTCCCGCGCCGGACGACGCTGATCGCGCTGCTGGCCGTGTTCGGGCTCGGCCAGGTCGCGGGGGCGGTGGCGCCTTCGTACGGGGTGCTGTTCGCGTCCCGGGTGGTCAGCGCCCTCGCGTGTGCCGGGTTCTGGGCGGTGGGGGCGGCGGTGGCCGTGTCTCTGGTGCCGGTGAACACCCGGGCGCGGGCGATGGCGGTGATGCTCGGCGGGTTGAGCGTCGCGAACGTGGTGGGCGTGCCCGCGGGGGCGTTCCTCGGTCAGCACGCCGGGTGGCGGGCGGCCTTCTGGGCGGTGGCGGCGCTGTCGGCGCTCGGGCTCGTGGGTGTCGTCGGGCTCGTACCGCGTACGGAGGCGCCGACCGGGCAGGACCGGCCGAGGCTCCGTGCCGAGCTGTCCATCTACCGCGACCGGCATGTGTGGCTGGCGCTGGTCACCACGGCGCTCAGCGGCGGGGCGGTCTTCTGTCTGTTCTCGTATCTCGCGCCGCTGCTGACGGACGTGGCCGGGATGGACGAGGACTGGGTGCCCAGCGTGCTGGCGCTGTTCGGCGCCGGGGCGATCGTGGGGACGACGATCGGCGGGCGGATCGCGGACGCCCATCTCTTCGGCACGCTCTACGGCGGCATCACGGCCACGGCCGTCGTGCTGAGCGCCTTGGCGCTGACCGCGCACCACGCGGTCGCGGCCGTGAGCCTGGCGCTGCTGCTCGGTGTGACGGCCTTCTTCACCGGGCCCGCGCTCAACGCCCGGATGTTCAATGTCGCGAACGCCGCCCCGACCCTCGCGGGCGCGACCACGACCTCCGCCTTCAACATCGGCAACACGCTCGGACCTTGGCTCGGCGGGCTCGTCATCGACGCGGGCTGGGGCTACCCGGCCGTGGCCTGGACGGGCGCGGCGCTCGCGGCGCTCGCCGCCGGGACGACGGCGCTCGCCGCGCGGCTGCCGCATCAGGCGCCGGGCACTTCGCGCGTGATCGTCGGTTCGGAGGCACGGGAACAGGAGGCACGGGCGGAAGACGGGGTGAGCGGCCCGCTCGGGCCATGACGGTTTTCCAGCAGCGCTGGAAAACGGCGGACGGCGGCGAGGGCGAGCGTCAGGTGCGGCGTGCGGCCCACACCGTGCGCTCGGTGCGCACACTCAGATCACTGCGGCGCAGGATGCTGTGCGGGCTGTCGGTGTCGAGCAGCCGGCCGAGAGCGGTCAGGTCCTCGGCCGTCAGCGCGGATGCGATGCCGCCGCGCATGCGGCGCAGGCTGCTGAGTGCGTAGCGGCCTGCCGCGTCGGTGTGGGTCGGGCCGATGTTGACGGTGATGGTGCGTTCGTCTTCGACGATGAAGCCGGCTGTCGTCAGCTTGGCTCCCCAGTCGGCTCCACGGTGGGGGACGTGCTCGGCGTGGTGGTGGTCGAGTGCGGCATGGCAGCGCTCCTCAAGTCCGGGGGCGTCTTCCAGGGCGCCTTCGGGCAGGAACCGGGGGAAGCCGGCCAGCTCGACGACGGCGAACAGCCCGCCCGGTGCCAGCAGTTCGTGGACCTGGCGCAGGGCCCGGTCGGGATCGGCCATGTGGTGCATGGAAGCCGACGCCCAGACCAGCTCCGGAGTGTCGAGTTCGGGCCACGCCATCGCGTCGAGGTCGGCCCGAACGAGGCGTACGCGGTCGGCCGCTCCGGCTGCGGCTGCTTTCTCCCGCAAGCGGTGCAGGTGGGCGGCTGAGGAGTCGACGGCCGTCAGCTCTGCCTCGGAGAAGTGCTCGAGCAGTGCGAGGGTGCCGGCTCCGGTTCCGCAGCCCAGGTCCACGATGCGGTGGGGCGTGGTCTCGAGGGGCAGCCGGGCGATGATGGACGCGGTGTGTTCGGCGAGCACTTCCGCGTCCAGATCAAGGATCTCCGTCTGCTCGACCGCGTCGCGCTCCGGAACGTGGTATGCGCCGTGTTGTGCCGTGTGCGGCAATGGGTGGGTCATGCGGCCACGCTAAGCGGGCCATCCGCGTGTGGCCTGGTGCGTTTCGCAATGCGCAAGGAGATGGCCGGCTGGGCTGCGGAACACGCAAACAGTCACGGTGACGGGCGGTTCACCTTGTCGGCGTCCTCGCCGCGCTGGTGCCCGCGGCGGGCGTCGCGGTCGAAGACGCCGAGGATCTCGCATGGTCCGCCCTCGGCGCCGATGGCGTGCGGGAGCATCGTGGGGAACTCCGCCGCCTGGTTGGTCTCGATCCTGAAGCGCCGGTTGCCCAGCAGCAGGGTCGCGGTGCCGGACAGGACGACGAGCCATTCGCGGCCGGGGTGGGCGCGCATGCGCGAGGGATTGTCGGGCGGCGGGTTGACCATGCGCTGGCGGACGACGGTCATGCCGGGCTCCGCCCTGATGGGCCAGCGCATCAGCCCGTGGGCCGCGTCGACCATCGGGTTGAAGACGACATCGTCCGTGGCGGTCTCCACCAGCTGGTCGAGAGAGGTGTCCAGAGCGCGCGCGAGGGTGACGAGCTGGTCCAAGGCCAGGCGGCGCCGGCCGTTCTCGATGCGGCTGAGCGTGGACTGGCTGACCTTGGCGCGGCCGGCCAGCTCCTCCAGGGACCAGCCTTGGGCCACGCGCAGGGCACGGATGCGTTTGCGTACCAGGCTGTCCAGCTCGCCATCGTCTTGCGTCATGAGCAAGATTGTATGCCCGAACAGCAAGCAGCGCTTAGCGTCCTCCGTGTCCGGCCCCGCCACGGCCGGCGCTTCAGCCCTGCTGTCCTGTTGAGAGGAATCCATGAGTACGAACCAGCCCGGCCAGGTGAGCACTGAGCCGAGCGGCATCCCGGGCGAGGGCCTGCCCGGCGCGCGTCAGCGTCGCACGATCCTGATCGCCGTCTGTGTCGCGCTGATGGCCGTCATCGCCTCGGTGTCCGGGCTCGGCGTCGCCCAGCCCGACCTCGCCATCGCCTTCGGCGCATCGCAGAGCACGATCCTGTGGATCATCAACATCTACACCCTCAGCCTGGCCGCACTCCTGTTGCCGCTGGGCGCGCTCGGCGACCGCATCGGCCGCAAGCCCATGCTGCTCACCGGCCTGGCCGTCTTCGGCGTCGCCAGTGCGGCGGCAGGGCTCGCCCCGTCCGCTGCCGTCATGCTTGCCGCGCGCCTGTTCAGCGGCGTGGGCGCGGCGATGATCATGCCCATCACGCTGGCCGTCATCACCTCCACCTTCCCCGAGGAAGAACGCGGACGGGCGATCGGCGTGTGGACCGGTGTGGCCGGAGGCGGCGGCATCCTGGGCATGTTCCTCTCCGCCGCCCTGGTCGACGTGGCGAGCTGGCGGTGGCTGTTCGTCCTGCCCGTCGCGCTCGTCGTCGTCGCCTTCCCCATGACACTGCGATCCGTCCCCAACTCCCGCGAGATGTCCGGGCGTTCTTTCGACACTGTCGGCGCGCTGACCTCGGTCGTCGCCGTGGTGGGGCTCATCTTCGTGCTCCAGGAAGGCCCAGGGCGGGGCTGGACCGCGCCCGCGACCCTGCTCAGCCTGGCCATCGGTGTCATCGCCGCCGGGGCCTTCGTGGCCTGGGAACTGCGCCGCCGGGATGCCGCGCTGCTGGACGTGCGTCTGTTCGGCGACCGCTCACTGACCGCCGGGTCGGTCACGCTCCTGGCGGTCTTCGGAGTCCAAGCAGGCATCTTCGTGGTCCTCTTCCCGTTCCTCCAGGCCGTCCTCGGCTGGTCGGGTCTGCTGTCCACGCTGGCGCTGATGCCGATGGCCGTGCTGATGATGATGGCCTCCGGCCTCGCCCCCCGGCTGACCGCACGCATCGGCCCCCGAGCGACCATGGCCACAGGGATCCTTCTGGCCACGGTCGGCCTGGCGCTCATGGCCTCCTTCGTCTCCGTCGACGGCGGCTACCTGTCCGTCCTGCCCGGCATGCTCGCCATGGGCATCGGCATGGGCCTGTCGATGACGCCCTCCACCGAGGCCATCACCAGTTCCCTGCCACGCGAGCGCCAGGGCGTCGCGTCCGCGCTCAACGACGTCACCCGCGAATTCGGCACCGCGCTCGGTGTCGCCCTGCTCGGAGCGCTCCTGTCCTCCGGCTACCGCAACGCCATCGACTCCCGGCTCGCCGACGTCCCCCAGGGCCCGGCCGACACCGCGCGCGAAGGCATCGTCGGCGCCCTCGACGCCGCCCACCAGGCCGGCCCCCATGCGCAGACGCTGATCCATGCCGCCCAGGGGTCGTTCGTCGACGGCTGGCGGCACGCGATGTGGGCGGGGGTCGCCGTCATGGCTGCCCTCTTTCTCCATGTTCTCGCCCGAGGGCCGGAGCGCCCCGCCCATACTCCGGCGAACGCACCGGAACCAGCCGACGCGACCGCTCGGTAGCCCTGGACCACCGCAATGCCCCGCGCCGCGCCCGTCAGATCGTCCCGAGCGTCCCCACCCTCGCCACCGCCACCGCCGTCTTGCCGCACACCCAGTGCGGATCCGGCCCCAACTCGGGCTCCACGTCCAGCGCGTGCGGATCGCCACTCTCCGTGCAGACCGGGCACAGCGGCCAGCGGCCGTACCGCTCCAGGAGGGCGTCCTGTACGTCCTGGGCGACCAGCCCGGCCAAGTAGTCGGCCCCCTCCGGCCACTGCTCGACCCACCACCTGCGGTGCGCGATGGAGTCCTCGACGAGGGAGACGATGTCCGCCTGGGCGACCTCTCCCGCCGCGAGATCGGCGAGCACGAGCGCCCGTGCCGCGTGCAGTGCATGTTCGAGCTTCATGAGCCCCATTGTCACCTTTGCGCACAACCGGCGCCCGTCGGTGAGCGCGCCGGGAGGTAGGGAGCGGCGCAGGACGAGCCCCCGACACGGGCTCGGGACGGACCCTTGACGGCCCCCGGACGATGAAAATACCTTTCAGTGGTGAGCAGCAAGCTGAAGGAAACTTTCACCGTGCCCGAAGCCACTCCGCCCGCCCCCGCCGCCCTCGCGGCCAAGGTCCGTACCCTCGCGCCCTCCATGACCCGCTCGATGCAGCGCGTCGCCGAGGCCGTGGCGGGAGATCCGGCCGGCTGTGCCGCGCTCACCGTCACCGGGCTCGCCGAGCGCACCGGCACCAGCGAGGCCACCGTGGTCCGCACCTCGCGCCTGCTCGGCTACCCCGGCTACCGCGATCTGCGCCTCGCGCTGGCCGCCCTCGCCGCGCAACAGGCGGCCGGGCGCGCCCCGGCCGTCACGGCCGACATCGCCGTCGACGACCCCATCGCCGACGTCGTCACCAAGCTCGCCCAGGAAGAGCAGCAGTGCCTGGCCGACACCGCCGCCGGGCTGGACACCGGCCAGCTCGAAGCGGCCGTCGGCGCGCTCGCCACCGCCCGCCGGATCGACGTCTACGGCGTCGGCGCCTCCAGCCTCGTCGGCCAGGACCTGGTTCAGAAGCTGCTGCGCATCGGCCTGATAGCCCATGCGCACGCCGACCCGCACCTCGCGGTCACCAACGCCGTGCAGCTGCACTCCGGGGACGTCGCCATCGCGATCACCCATTCGGGCCGTACCACCGACGTCATCGAGCCCCTGCGGGTGGCCTTCGAGCACGGAGCCACCACCGTCGCGATCACCGGCCGCCCCGACGGCGAGGTCGCCCAGTACGCGGATCTCGTGCTCACCACCTCCACCGCCCGCGAGAGCGAGCTGCGCCCGGCGGCCATGTCCAGCCGCACCAGCCAACTCCTCGTCGTGGACTGCCTCTTCATAGGTGTGGCGCAGCGTACGTACGAGGCGGCCGCCCCCGCGCTCGCCGCCTCGTACGAAGCCCTCGCCCACCGGCATGACCCCCGGCCCGGACCCCGCTGACCGAGCGCTGACCGAGTCGGGACACCCCCGTTGACACCCCGTACCGGAAAGAGCCGCTTCGCCATGACTTCCGCCGCTGACCAACAACAGCTGCGCGCCCAGCTGGACACGCTCACCACCGAGGCATTCCGCCCCGAACTCGCCGAAATCGACCGGCTGGAGACCATCGAGATCGCCCGCATCATGAACGGCGAGGACGCGGCCGTGCCCGCGGCCGTCGCCACCGAACTGCCGCGGATCGCCGCCGCCATCGACGGCATCGCCGAGCGGATGGCCCGCGGCGGCCGGCTGATCTACATGGGTGCGGGCACCGCCGGGCGGCTCGGCGTGCTCGACGCCAGCGAGTGCCCGCCCACCTTCAACACCGGTCCTGGCCAGGTCATCGGGCTGATCGCGGGCGGGCCCGCCGCCATGGTGACCTCGGTCGAGGGCGCCGAGGACAGCAAGGAGCTGGCCGCCGCGGACCTCGACGCGCTCTCCGTCGGCGCCCAGGACAGCGTCGTCGGCATCTCCGCCTCCGGCCGCACCCCGTACGCGGTCGGCGCGGTCGAGCACGCCCGCCGGCTCGGCGCGCTCACCGTCGGCCTGTCCTGCAACGCGGGTTCGGCGCTCGCGGCGGCCGCCGAGCACGGCATCGAGGTCGTGGTCGGGCCGGAGCTGCTCACCGGCTCCACCCGGCTGAAGGCGGGCACGGCCCAGAAGCTGGTGCTCAACATGGTCTCGACCATCACCATGATCCGGCTGGGCAAGACCTACGGAAATCTGATGGTCGATGTGCGCGCCTCGAACGACAAGCTGCGGGCGCGCTCGCGCCGTATCGTCTCCCTCGCCACCGGGGCCCCCGCCCCGCGGATCGAGGCCGCGCTGGCCGCCAGCGACGGCGAGACGAAGCACGCCATCCTGGCCATCCTCGGCGAGGTGGACGCCCCCACCGCCACCCGGCTGCTGACCGAGTCGGACGGCCATCTGCGGGCCGCGCTGGAGGCCGCGCGCGGGTGACCGCGCTTACGGGAAGAGTGTGCTGAAACGCCGTCGGGGCGGCACCCGGAAGAGGGTGCCGCCCCGACGCATCAGATCCATGCGGACCCGATGAGGACGGTCGATCGACGGAAGGCGTCGATCAGAAGTCCATGTCACCGCCCGGCATGCCGCCCGGAGCGCCCGCCGCGGCGGCCTTCTCCGGCTTGTCGGCGATGACGGCCTCGGTGGTCAGGAACAGCGCGGCGATCGACGCGGCGTTCTGGAGCGCGGAGCGCGTGACCTTGGCCGGGTCGATGATGCCCTCGGCGATCAGGTCGACGTACTCACCGGTCGCGGCGTTGAGGCCGTGACCCGGGGTGAGGTTGCGCACCTTCTCCACCACGACGCCGCCCTCGAGGCCGGCGTTGACCGCGATCTGCTTCAGCGGGGCCTCGAGCGCCAGGCGCACGGCCTGGGCACCGGTGGCCTCGTCACCCTCGAGCTCCAGCTTCTCGAAGACCGAGACGGTCTGGAGCAGGGCCACGCCACCACCGGCGACGATGCCCTCCTCGACGGCGGCCTTGGCGTTGCGCACCGCGTCCTCGATGCGGTGCTTGCGCTCCTTGAGCTCGACCTCGGTGGCGGCACCGGCCTTGATGACGGCCACGCCGCCGGCCAGCTTCGCCAGGCGCTCCTGGAGCTTCTCCCGGTCGTAGTCCGAGTCCGAGGACTCGATCTCGGCGCGGATCTGGTTGACGCGGCCCTGCACCTGGTCGGTGTCGCCGGCGCCGTCCACGATGGTGGTCTCGTCCTTGGTGACGGTCACCTTGCGGGCGCGGCCCAGCAGGTCGACGCCCGCGTTCTCCAGCTTGAGGCCGACCTCCTCGGAGATGACGGTGCCACCGGTGAGGATGGCGATGTCGCCGAGCATGGCCTTGCGGCGGTCACCGAAGCCCGGGGCCTTGACGGCAACGGACTTGAAGGTGCCACGGATCTTGTTGACGACCAGGGTCGCCAGGGCCTCGCCCTCGATGTCCTCGGCGATGATCAGCAGCGGCTTGCCCGACTGCATGACCTTCTCGAGCAGCGGGAGGAGGTCCTTCACGCTGGTGATCTTCGAGTTGACGATCAGGATGTACGGGTCGTCGAGCGACGCCTCCATACGCTCCATGTCGGTGGCGAAGTACGGGGAGATGTAGCCCTTGTCGAAGCGCATGCCCTCGGTGAGCTCGAGCTCGAGCCCGAAGGTCTGCGACTCCTCGACGGTGATGACGCCTTCCTTGCCGACCTTGTCCATCGCCTCGGCGATGAGCTCGCCGATCTGGGTGTCGGCGGCGGAGATGGAGGCGGTGGAGGCGATCTGCTCCTTGGTCTCCACGTCCTTGGCCTGCTCGAGCAGCTGGGCGGAGACGGCCTCGACGGCCTTCTCGATGCCACGCTTGAGGGCCATCGGGTTGGCGCCCGCGGCGACGTTCCGCAGGCCCTCCTTGACCAGCGCCTGGGCGAGGACGGTCGCGGTCGTCGTGCCGTCACCGGCGACGTCGTCCGTCTTCTTCGCGACCTCCTTGACCAGCTCGGCGCCAATCTTCTCGTACGGGTCCTCGAGCTCGATCTCCTTGGCGATGGAAACACCATCGTTGGTGATCGTGGGGGCGCCCCACTTCTTCTCGAGGACGACGTTGCGACCCTTGGGGCCGAGGGTGACCTTGACGGCGTCGGCGAGCTGGTTCATCCCGCGCTCGAGGCCGCGCCGCGCCTCCTCGTTGAACGCGATGATCTTGGCCATGTGAAGTGGTCCTCCCAAGACGGGGTGGATTGCTCCGGACCGCGCCTGGCGCCCGCGACGGACGGCCTGTCTGCCGTGCGGTTCCTTGCCCCGCATGGCCTGACGGACCTCACCGACCCGATCCTTCTGTCACTCTCACCTTCAGAGTGCTAACGCCAATGATTAGCACTCGACCCCTGAGAGTGCAAGCGCCCGAAGGGCTACGGGGTGGGGCAAGGTGGTCGTGAGCGGCCGTCGGCGCGCACGTCAACACCCATGCGAACACGCATGTCAAAGGGCCCGTGCCCCTAGGGGGTACGAGCCCTTTGAACGGTCCAGTCAGTGCCTCGCGTCGGCGCTTCAGCCAACAGCCACGCGGACCATGTCCGCCTGCGGCCCCTTCTGGCCCTGCGAGATCTCGAACTCGACCCGCTGGCCTTCTTCGAGGGTGCGGTAACCGTCCATCTGGATCGCGCTGTAGTGGACGAACACGTCCGCACCACCGTCGACCGCGATGAAGCCGTACCCCTTCTCCGCGTTGAACCACTTGACGGTGCCCTGAGCCATTCCTAACTCCCCTATTGCTGGCCCCTGCGCAGGACCGCACTCCGCGGACCCGGGTCAGACCTCACCCCCCGGTCGTGGGGGGTGTGCGCCGGAACGCGTCGACCGCCGCTGAATGTATCTGTCCCACTGCCCTGTGCAACAGGTCAATCGGACGAGAATTCTGGCGACGGTCGATCGGTAATAAGTGGAGAATTCCCGGGAATTCGGGGCAAGTCGGGCCAGGCATAAGGGAATCAACCCGACAATTCGCGCGCACACTTTACGCACAAGTTGACGAGTTCTCATATGCGGCCGCCAATGAGGCCGACAGAAGGGGAACGGCTCAACTGTAGCGCGATTCAACACACGGAATCGCCCGGTCCGTTTCTATCAGGACCGGGCGATTCCGTTTACCTCGGGGGTACGGCCGGCTCACATCGGCCCGTGGCGTGGCCACAACCGGCCTGTGGCGGGGGAGCGACCGGCTCAGCAGCCGCCCGCGACCGCCGGAATGATCGAGACACCGGCGCCGTCCGGAGTCGCGGTCTCCAGGCCCTCGGAGAAGCGAACGTCGTCGTCATTGACATAGACATTGACGAAACGCCGCAGCTTGCCGGTGTCGTCCAGGACGCGGGCCGCAATGCCCTGGTGATTCCGGTCCAGGTCCGCGAGGACCTCGGAGAGGGTCGCACCCTCGGCACTGACCTCGGCCTGCCCGCCGGTGTACGTACGCAGGATGGTGGGGATCCGGACATTGACGCTCATGAGGGTTTCACCTTCCAAGGGAACTGCTGCGGGGGGCGAGGGCGAATTCGAGGGGCGAATTCAAGCCAGCTGGTTTGAGCGGGCCCGATTCAGGCCAGACCAGCTTCGCGGAACGCGTCGAGGCTGGGGCGGATCACCGCCGTGGGTCCACTCGTCGGGGCGACCGCGTCGAGCGTCTTGAGGCCGTCGCCGGTGTTGAGCACGACGGTGGTGAGGGTGGGGTCCAGCACCCCGTTCTCGAGCAGCTTCCTCGCCACGCCCAGGGTCACCCCGCCGGCGGTCTCCGCGAAGATCCCCTCCGTACGGGCCAGCAGCTTGATCGCGTCCACGATCTGCTCGTCGTTCACGTCCTCCACCGCCCCGCCCGTGCGGCGCGCGATGTCCAGGACATACGGCCCGTCCGCCGGGTTGCCGATGGCCAGCGACTTGGCGATGGTGTTCGGCTTCTGCGGCCGCACCACGTCATGGCCCGCCTTGAAGGCGGTGGAGACCGGGGAGCAGCCCTCGGCCTGGGCGCCGAAGATCTTGTACGGCTTGTCCTCGACCAGGCCGAGCTCGATGAGCTCCTTCAGCCCCTTGTCGATCTTCGTCAGCTGCGAGCCCGAGGCGATCGGGATGACGAGCTGGTCCGGCAGCCGCCAGCCGAGCTGTTCGCAGATCTCGTACGCGAGGGTCTTGGACCCCTCCGCGTAGTACGGGCGGAGGTTGACGTTGACAAAGCCCCAGCCCTCGCCCGCCGGGTCGCCGATCAGCTCGCTGCAGAAGCGGTTGACGTCGTCGTAGGTGCCCTCGATGGCGACCAGGTCACCGCCGTAGATCGCGGCCATGACGACCTTGCCCTGCTCCAGGTCGTGCGGGATGAAGGTGCAGGAGCGCAGTCCCGCGCGGGCGGCCGCGGCGCCGACCGCGCCCGCGAGGTTGCCGGTGGAGGAGCAGGAGAGGGTGGTGAAGCCGAAGGCGCGGGCGGCCTCGACGGCCTGGGCGACGACGCGGTCCTTGAAGGAGTGCGTCGGGTTCCCGGAGTCGTCCTTGATGTGCAGCTCGCCGGTCACGCCCAGCTCGCGGGCGAGGTTGTCGGCCTTCACCAGCTTGGTGAACCCGGGGTTGATGTTGGGCTTGTCGGCCACGTCCGCCGGGACGGGCAGCAGCGGGGCGTAGCGCCAGATGTTGTTCGGGCCCGCCTCGATCCGTCGGCGCAGCCCCTCCGGGTCGCCGGTCGGCAGGTCGTACGCGACCTCGAGCGGCCCGAAACACTCCACACAGGCGAAGATCGGGCCGAGGGGGAATCGCTCACCGCACTCACGGCAGGACAGTGCGACGGCGGGGCCGAGCGAGACGGAGGAACCGGAAGAACCCGAAGAACCCGAAGAATCGGTGGAATCCGAAGAAGCGTTGGAGCTTTCGACAGCTTGCACAGCCATGGGAGGCGAGGCCCTTTCTCCTCATCTTCCTCACGGCGCATCTCGCCGCGAGCCGGAATTGGCACCTTCCCGAGCCGGGGCCCCGCTTCGCGTAAGAGCGCAGGACCGGCCGGAGGGTTGCCGGGGCTTCAACGGGCCGTTCCCTCTGCCCCTCTGGATGAGCGGTATGACGCCGGGCACGGCCCGGCGTTTTTGTCGCACGCGGACCCCCGACATACGACGGTCACGTGCGTTGTTCAAGACTGTAACCGAAGGCCTGGATGGTTGAGATAGTCGTCCGAGGCGCGAGATGGGTCACAGCTGACGCGCGCCAGGCACAACAGGGAGGCATGGCCGTGCTGGAAGAGGTGGAACGCTGGCTGAAGGAGCGGTCCTGGTCCGCCGGCGACCGTCCGCTCGACCGCCTGCTGGCCGCCAAGCGCGCCACGGGCAGGACCGTGAGCGTCGTCCTGCCCGCCCTCAACGAGGAGGCGACGGTCGGCGAGATCGCCGCGGCCATCCGCCGCGAGCTGATGGGCGAGGCCGCCCCGCTGGTCGACGAGCTGGTGGTGATGGACTCCGGGTCCACCGACCGCACCGCCGAGGTCGCCGCGGCGGCCGGGGCGAGGGTGGTGCACCGCGACGCCGTGCTGCCCGAGCTGCCCGCGCTGCCCGGCAAGGGCGAGGTGCTGTGGCGCTCGCTGCTGGCGACCAGCGGCGACATCATCTGCTTCATAGACGCCGACCTGCGGGAATTCGACGCGCGCTTCGTCTCCGGGATCGTCGGCCCGCTGCTGACCGACCCGGACGTACACCTGGTCAAGGGGATGTACGACCGGCCGCTCGGCAACGCATCCGGCCAGGGCGGGCGGGTCACCGAGCTGGTCGCCCGGCCACTGCTCAATCTGCACTGGCCGCAGCTGGCCGGTTTCGTACAGCCGCTCGGCGGCGAGTACGCGGCGCGCCGCTCGCTGCTGGAGCGGCTGCCCTTCCCCGTCGGATACGGGGTGGAGCTGGCCATTCTCATCGACTCGCTGCACACGGTCGGACTCGGCGCGCTCGCCCAGGTCGACCTCGGCGTGCGCAAACACCGCCACCAGGACCCGCAGGCGCTCGGCCGGATGGCGGCCACGATCTACCGCACGGCCCAGCTGCGGCTGGCGCGCGGGCATCTGGTGCGGCCGCGGCTGACCCAGTTCGACCGGGACGAGGGCGGTTTTGTGGCGCGGACGAGCGCCGTGGACACGGAGGAGCGGCCGCCGATGATCGAGATCCCGGAGTACGCGGAGCGGCGGGCGGCGTGAGGGGGAAGAAACCGCACGCACGTTTGCGCGACGCGTGGGGTGGCTAGGTACGCGACATGGCCTCTGAGCACAGTGCTGCACAGGTCCTCGTCGCGTCCAACCGCGGCCCGGTCTCGTACGCCCTGCGGGAGGACGGATCGCTTGCCCCCAAGCGCGGCGGCGGCGGGCTGGTCTCCGGCCTCAGCGCCATCGGGCCGGACGCCGGCGCGGTGTGGGTCTGCGCGGCGCTGGGCGACGGCGACCGCGAGGCGGCCCGGCGGGCCGGGCCCGGCCATCTGGACCCGGACGACACCGGCGGACAGCTGGTGCGGATGCTCGACATCGCGCCGGAGATCTTCGACGCCGCGTACAACGGCATCGCGAACTCGGTGCTGTGGTTCGTCCACCACCTGCTCTACCAGACGCCGCTGGAGCCGGTCTTCGGCGCGGAGTTCCGCGCCCAGTGGGACGCCTACCGGACGTACAACGCGGCCTTCGCGGACGCCCTCGCCCAGGAGGCCGCCGACGGCGCGGCCGTGCTGGTCCAGGACTACCACCTGGCGCTGGTGCCGGGACTGCTCCGCGAGCGCCGCCCCGACCTGCGGATCGGCCACTTCTCGCACACCCCCTGGGCGCCCCCGGACTACTACCGGCTGCTGCCGGACGACGTGGCGGCGGAGGTTCTGCGCGGCATCCTCGGCGGCGACCGCGCCGCGTTCCTCACCGAGCGCTGGGCCCTGGCCTTCGCCGACTGCGCCGCGGCCGTGCTCGGCGCGGAGGTGGAGCGGGACGGCGCGCGGCTGACCGTGCGCTTCGAGGGGCGCGAGACCCGGCTGGGCGTGCACGGCCTCGGCGCGGACGCGGACTTCCTGCGGAAGCGGTCCCGGGCCGCGGACGTCGACGAGCGGCTGACCGCCCTGCGCGCACAGATCGGCCCCGGGCGCAGGACCGTCGTCCGGGTGGACCGCACCGAGCTGTCCAAGAACATCGTCCGCGGGCTGCTGGCCTACCGGCGGCTGCTGGAGACCCGCCCCGAGTGGCGGGAGCGCGTGGTGCATGTGGCCTTCGCCTACCCCTCCCGCCAGGACCTGGCCGTCTACCGCGACTACACGGACGAGGTGCGGCGGGTCGCCGACGCGATCAACGCCGACTACGGCACGGAGGGCTGGCAGCCGGTCGCCCTCCATGTGAAGGACGACTTCGCGCGGTCGCTCGCCGCCTACCGGCTGGCCGACGTGGCGCTGGTCAACCCGATCCGGGACGGGATGAACCTGGTCGCCAAGGAGGTGCCGGTGGTCTCCGAGCGCGGCTGCGCGCTGGTGCTGTCGCGGGAGGCCGGGGCGTACGCGGAGCTGGGCGAGGCCGCGCTGGTGGTCAACCCGTACGACATCGAGGCGACGGCGCGCGCGCTGCACGAGGCGCTGTCGATGGGGGACGGCGAGCGGGCGGAACGTACGAAGCGGCTGGTGGCCGCGGCGACCGCGCTGCCGCCCGCGCAGTGGTTCCTCGCGCAACTGCGCGACCTGACAGCGGCGTAACGCCTGCGGCGGGCTTTTCCCCTACCCGCCCCTTCCCGCAACCGGGGCTCTGCCCCGGACCCCGGTCCTCAAGCGCCGGACGGGCTGGCTAGCCCGTCCGG
>NZ_JBEOSB010000009.1:153820-373415 GCF_040302705.1 Streptomyces sp. NPDC097640 | reverse complement strand
TCCGCGCGGGGTTCGCGGCCGCGGCGCCGGTGCCGACACCGGCGCCGGCGAGGATGGCGACGCCGATCTGCTCGTCCAGCACCCGCACCACCGCGGCAGCGGCCGCGGCGTGCACCCGCACCTCCAGATCACCGGCCGCACGCCCCAGCCGATCACCGATGATCACCCGCATCTGCTGCTCGATCTGGTCACAGGCCATCAGCCAGGCCGTACGCAAGGCCGGTTCGGTGTCGGCCAGCCGGATCATCTTCATCGCCAGCATCTCATCCGCCAGATCGACCGGCCGCGTCTCGTACTGAAGCCGCACCAGCTCCCCCACCAGGTGGTCCTCGAGAGACCTGTCCTTCGGCCAGCTGCGCAGCACACTCATCAACGTAACGACGCCCTGCATCACGATCGGCTCGGCACACGCCTCCTTGCTCCGGAAATGCCGCCAGATCGTACGCGTCGACAACCCCACCGCATCCGCGATCTGATCACCACTCGTCGCAGCCACACCCTGCTTCCAGAACAGACGCGCCGCCTCCCGCGAGATCTCCAACCGCAACCGCGAACGCCGCCGCTCGCTCATCCCTCCCGCAGGGCGGCTCTCCGTCGCCATGGCACTCATCAACCCTTCTCCTCTCCAAAAATGAACCGATGCGCGGCAGTGCGCGGCCGGCGGTGGTGTTACCAGCTGAGAGCGTTGTCCATCGACTGCTGCCAGTACGTGACGCTCAGGGAGTCATCGACGTAAAGGCCCTTGGCGGGCAGAGGCGGATGGGCGGCCCATGAAGTGTCCTCTCCGGCGCGGTCCTGGAAGGTGACGGCGAGAGATTTCACGGTGCGGCCGTTCGTGCCGCTGCCGTCGGTGGCCGACAGGTTCACGGCGGCGTAGCCGGACTCGCCCGGGGCGAGTCTGACGACGACCCGCGGCTTGGAGTCCTCGTTGACCGGCGGCACCGACTGGGCCTTGCCGAAGCGGACGGCCGGGTAGCCGTAGAGGTCGCAGGGGGCGCTGCCGGTGTTGGTGACCGTGAGCAGCATATGGTTCACCGGCCGGTTCACCGGCGCCGCGACCGTCTTGATGCCGGAACCCCCGCAGACGACGGCCTTGTTGCCACCCCCACCGGAATGCCCCGTGGGCGCGTCCCCGTCATACCCCGAACCGACGCCCGACTTCGCGTACTTACCGGAGGCCGATCCGTCGCCGCACGCGGCCAGGGAGAGAACGGCGATCACGACGGCCGCGGCAGCGGTAGGCAGGCGGGTACGGGTGTCCCGGACACTGGACATGTGGGTGGTGCCCTTCTGTGGCGCAGTGGGGGGTGCTTGGATAACCGGAGTGTGTGGGGTGATCCATCCCAGCCGCCACGAAGGACCGGCAATTGGATACGCTGGGACACCGAAACAGGCTTTGACCAGGAGCGATCCAGGGAGCCTGGAATGCGGGAATGGGACGCGGCAGGCCACGTGGGACATGGGGAGGAACGGTGTCAGGGTCGATGGGGTCCACCGGAGCGACCGGGCCCACCGAGGACGCGGAAGCGTTCGCGGAGTTGCTGCGGGGGCTCAAGGAACGCTCGGGGCTGAGCTACGGGGCGCTTGCCAAGCGGCTCGCCATGAGCACCTCGACGCTGCACCGTTACTGCAACGGCAGCGCGGTGCCGACGGACTACGCGCCGATCGAGCGGCTCGCCCGGGTGTGCCGGGCGAGCCGCGAGGAGCAGGTCGAGCTGCACCGGAGGTGGATTCTGGCGGATGCGGCGCGGGCACGCAGGAGGCCGAGTCCGGGCGGAACAGAGCCGGAGGTAACGGCGCCGGGCGGAACAGAGCCGGAGAGAACGGCACCGGCCGGGGCGGGACCGGAGGAAATGGCGTCGGCACCCACCGGCAGCGAACTCCGCGAACCAGCCGGAAGTGACGAACCAGTCGTCAGCGGCGCCGCGCCGTCCGCCCCCGCGCGCGCCCGCCGGCGCCGCATCGCGCTCATGGCCCCCGTCGCCGCGGCCGGCGCTCTGGGAGCCGTCGCGCTCGCCGCGCTTCTGCCGTCCTTCAGAGGCGACAACGGCTACCGGAGGGCCGGGGACACCACCGTGGCCACCATCGCCGGCTCGGGGGACGAGACAGTCCCGGCCGACACAATCCCGGCCGCCTCGGACTCCCCTTCCCCGTCCCAGCCCGCGAAGAACGGCAAACCCTCGGCGTCGCAGTCCGCCGCCCACACCGGCGGAGTCACCACCGAGCAGGCCGAAGCGGCACCGGTCAAGGTCACCACCCGGCCCTACGCCTACAAGAGCCCGTGCGACCAGCACTTCCTCGTCGACAGCGAGCCCGAACAGGTCGGCCCGCCCGCCATCGAGCAGGACGCACCCCGCTGGGCCGCCGCGTACGGCGCGGTCCCCTCGGGGGACCAGCGCGTCGCCCTCTCCGTGCAGGGCACCGGGAAGGACACGGTCGTCCTGGAGGCGCTGCATGTACGCATCGTCACGAAGGGCGCCCCGCTCGACTGGAACGACTACTCGATGGGCGTCATCTGCGGCGGCGGTGGCGCCACCGTCAAGTCGGAGTCGTTCGACGTCGACCTCGACAAGGGCAGTCCCGGCATCACCGTCATCAACGGCACCCGCGACTTCCCGCGCAAGGTCAGCGAGTCCGACCCGGAGGTCTTCTACGTCACCGCCCGCACCAAAGCGCACGACGTCCGCTGGAACCTCGCCCTGGACTGGTCCAGCGGCGACCGCCACGGCACCGTGCTCATCGACAACAAGGGCACCCCGTTCCGCACCAGCGCCCGCCGCCCCGGCTACAACTACCAGCCGGGCAGCAGCGAGTGGGTCAAGCGGGGCGGCTAGTGCTGTGACCGCGGGCGGCCGGGTGGCGTGGTGTGGTACTCGTCGAGCCTGCCTGGGACGCCCGGAAATTCTTCATTTTCACCTACAACCCTTGGGGTCCCTCGCGAGTCTCCTGATCGCCAACCGTCTCGCGAAGCCGTGGCCGCCCTTCGGCGAACTCGCGGCAAACGCGGGCGGAACACACCCCATTGACTGCGGATGCCTGCCAGGCATCCCCCGCATGCCGCAGGAGAACCCCGCATGCACAAGCACCTTCGTATCGCCCTCGCGACGGCCGCCGCGGCCTCGCTGACGGGCGGTGTGCTCACGTTACCGACGACGACGGCCATGGCAGCGGACTCGACGACGGTCCCCCAGGCCGACTTCAACGGCGACGGCATCGGCGACGTCGCCTTCTCGGCCGCCGGCGCCTATGTGAGCGGCAAGGAGACCGCGGGCCAGCTCGTGGTGCTCTACGGCACTTCCACCGGTGTGTCGTCCGCCAAGCGGACCGTGCTCAGCCAGAACAGCGCCGGTGTCCCCGGCACCGCCGAGGCCAAGGACGCCTTCGGTGGCGAGACCGCCTACGGCGACTTCAACAGCGACGGTTACGACGACATCGCCGTGGCCGCGGCCGGGGAGGACGTGGGCGGCGACATCGACGGCGGCACCCTCGCCGTGCTGTGGGGCTCGGCCTCGGGCATCACCGGCACCGGTGTCACGATCGCGGACCCGGCCGCCTCGTCGCACGACTTCTGGGGCAAGAACCTGGCCGCCGGCGACTTCGACGGCGACGGGAAGGACGATCTGGCCGTCGGCAACTCGTCCAGCACCGTCTACGTCTACAAGGGCGGCATCAGCACCTCCGGCACCGCCGGCGGCCGCTACACGATCAAGCCCCCGATCCAGTCCGGCGGCAGCGCCCGGGGTCCGCTGAACCTCACCGCCGGTGACGTCAACGGCGACGGCCGCACCGACCTCGTGGTCGACGGCTTCGAGACGCAGACCGACTGGGGCTGGAACACCAACTACTACGTGCCGGGCACCGCGAGCGGCCTCAGCATCTCCTCGGCGAAGGCCCTCAAGCCAGGCGTGATCACGGCCATCGGCGACGTCAACGGTGACGGCTTCGGCGACATTGTCAGCGGCGCCTACTGGAACAACACGACGGACGACGGCACGACCATCCCGAACTCCGCTCTGGGCGGCGAGGTCAACATCACCTACGGCTCCGCCACCGGCCCCGGCTCGACCACGGGCATCACCCAGAACACCGGCAACGTCCCCGGCGGGTCGGAGAAGAACGACCTGTTCGGCTACGAGCTCGACCTGGGCGACATCAACGGTGATCACTACCAGGACATCGTCATCAGCGCCGCGGGCGAGGACCTGAACGGCGTCGCCGACACCGGCGCGGTCACCGTCCTGTACGGCTCGGCGAGCGGCCTGAACACCAGCTCCGGCGCCCAGTACTTCGCGCAGAGCACCGCGGGCGTGCCCGGCGACGACGAGAAGTACGACGGGTTCGGCGCCGACACCAAGCTCGACGACGTCACCGGCGACGGCAGGGCCGACCTGCTGGTCAGCTCCTGGGAAAACTCCGGCAACGGTGCGGTGACGTATCTGCCCTCCAACGGCACGAAGATCACCACAACCGGCGCCCGCTCCATCTCGCCGAGCGCGTCGGGTGTCTCCACCACCGGCACGCCGGAGTTCGGCGCCAACTTCGCCGACTGAGCACGCCCCAACCGCGGCCCCGGGCCCGCTCCGGGCGTGTGACATCTGTTCGACGACATCCGCACCGGCTGTCGTACGCGCCGATTATTCTGCCGGGGTGTCTGACGAACGTTTGATTCTGAGCAGCGTGGCGCCCGGCGGCCCGGTCCACGGCCTTTCCGTCGTCGATGTGGACGGGGAGCCATTGGTGGTGTGCACCGGCTTCTCCAAGCTGTGGAGCTGGGCTCCGCTGCGGGACGAATGGCTGGAGCGGCCCTTGGCGTCCCCCTTCGCCGAGGGCCCATTCGCCGCCGAGCACCCGGATGCCGAGAACGATATCGACTCGGTTGCCGCGGTCGTCTTCGACGGGCGCGTGGTGCTGGCCGCCGGGGGTGATGAGCAGGGAGCGGCCATCTGGGACCTGTACAGCGGCGAGTTGCTGCGTGGGATGGCCGACAACGGGCCCTACATCTCGTCCATCGCCGCGGTGGAGAACGAGGGGCCACCGCTGTTCGTGGCAAGCAGTGGGGTCCACTGGGACGGAGCCGAGGTGTGGGGGCCCGGCGAGGAGCCGTCGGTCGAGCTGGAGGCCGGACCCGTCTGGGGTCTCGCCACCGCGTGGATCGACGGCCGCTCGCTGGTCGCCGGTGGCGGGGAAGAGGGGGTGACGGTATGGGATGTCATGGATGGCGAGGAGCTCGCGTCGTTCTACGTGAACGACGGGGAAGCCGCATACGCTGTCGGTTTTTCCCAGCTCGACGGTCGTCCTGTCGTCGTGGCGGGCACGGACTCCGGAAAGGTATACGTGTTCGACCTGTCCGGGGGCGAAGACGGTGACCCGATCCACGAACCGGCTGTCGGTCATGAGGGCAGGATCAACGCCTTGGACGTCGCCATGGTCGGCGACCGTGCGGTCGCGGTGACCGGCGGCGAGGACGGGACGGTGCGGATCTGGGACCTCGCCGGCGGTCGACCGGTCGGGCCGCCGCTGACGGGCCACGATGCGCGCGTTGAAGCCGTGGCGGTCACCACGATGCGGGATCGCCCGGTCGCCCTGACCGCCGGTCGGGACGGCGTCATACGTGTCTGGGACCTGACTCTCTGACAATCCCGTGGGCACGGCGGCGTGGCTTCGGACCCTCGCCCGGTCGGCACGCACACAGCCGGCTACGACCTCGAGGGTCCGCGATCAGCCCTGGGCATCCAGGCCGTTGCGATCGAGTGCCGCTCGGATCTGGCCGAGCCATTCCGTGCCCAGCCGACGCCCGTTGGGGAATTCGTCGTCTCGATCCCAGCGCCACGTTGTGATCATCGCCAGCACCAGGATCCGGCACTCGCGCAGCACGTCCCGATCGACACCCGGGTAGTGCTCGCTGACTTCTTCGGGCGCATGGGCGAGGTCGAATTCGACGGGCCCACGGCAACACGTCTCGAAGTCTATGAACAGCAGCCCGCTCTTCGTGGTGAGCAGGTTGCCCGGGTGCGGCTCGCCGTGCAGCAGCTGCTCGGCGCCGGCGCGCTCACCGATCACTCGTCTCAGGCTTCGTAGCGTGTCGGCGAGCAGTTCCCGGTCCGCGTCGGCGAGCGCCGGAGTGAGGTCGGGGTTCGCCACGAGTTGTTGAGCCTGCTCGACTCGGTCCGTGAATCGCGGCGTCGGGACATCGAGCTCGCGCATGCCGGCATGCAGCCGCTCGAGCGCATGGGCGAAGTCGGCTGGTGAGACGTCTCGAGGTGTCACGGGTTCGTAGTAGGTCCATAGCGTGACCGCGAAGCCGTCACGCTCATAGACGCGTGGCTCCACTCGAGGGTCGAGAGCAGCCACGGGGCACCCGGATGCGGCGAGCCGCTGAGCAAGGTCGACTTCGAACTGTGCGACCTGATGCGCTACTGGTGCCACCCGGGCCAGGACGTCACAAGGCAGCAGACGCAGACTGAGCTTGTTCGAGTTATGAAGAACGATCGCGTCGTCGGCTGTCAGGCCATGTGATGAGGCGATCGACATGGCCGCGGCCACCGCACGCGAGACCTCTGACGCCTGCATCGTCGCCTGACCCCTCTCCCTTGAGCGCTGCCATGTCTCTCCAAGCGGTGCAACCTGCGCACCCTACCAACCAGGCACCCGGGGCGGGCTTACGGCTGCTCCGCGGCCCGGATGATGGCGGACTCGACGGCTGCCACCCGGTCGGCGAGCAGGCCGAGTGCGGCGACGGCTCGGTTGAGGGGGTCCTCCTCGGGGCCGCCGAGGGCCTGTGTGCGGACGTACGCGGCCTTCAGCTCGGCCCAGCGCTCCGCCTGGGCGGGGGTCGGCCTCCCGCGCAGCTCGGCCAGTTTCAGCAGGTTGGCCTCGGCTCCGCTGGTCAAGGTCTGGGCCTCTGCGGTGAAGTGGTCGTCGATGACGGCGGCGAGTTCGGCCTCGTTCATGACGGGCCGGACGCGTTGGGCGATCTTGTTCATGGTGCGGTAGGAGCCCTGGAGCCGGAAGGGCGGCTCGGTGCGGGTGGTGTCGGACTGCGCCGCGGAGGCGATGTAGGCGGCGTTGACCGCGAGAACGGTCTCGCGCGCGGTGAGCAGATGGCGCAGGACGGCCACGATCTGGTCCGCCTCGGCCGGGGCGTAGGGGTACGTGAGCTGGTCCGCGCGGGCGGTGGGGTCGTCCGCCGCGAGCCGCAGGAGCACGTCGAGGTCGTGGCGGTCTCGTCCGGCGAGCGGGGCCAGCACCGGGTTCGAGGTGAGCGCGTTCTCCAGAAAGCTGAGGGCGAAGACGTCCTGCTTACCGGTGAGGACGTCGCCGAGGTTCCAGACGTCGGCGCGGTTGGCGAGCATGTCGGGCACGCGGAAGCGGGCGCCGGACTCGGTGTAGGGGTTGCCGGCCATGCACACGGCGAAGCGCTTGCCGCGCAGGTCGTAGGTGCGCGGCTCGCCGTCCCACACACCGTCGACACGGCGGGTGGCGTCGCACAGCGGGATGAACTTCTGGAGCAGTTCCGGTGAGGTGTGCTGGATGTCGTCGAGGTACAGGAGGGTGTTGTTGCCCGCCGCGAGCGCGAAGTTGATCTTCTCGATCTCCCGCCGGGCGGTGGCGTTCGGGGCCTCGGCCGGGTCGAGCGAGGTGACGGCGTGGCCGAGCGCCGGGCCGCTGACCCTCACCAGCATCAGGCCCAGGCGGTCGGCGACGTATTCCAGCAGCGTCGTCTTGCCGTAGCCGGGCGGGGAGACGAGCAGGAGCAGGCCCCCGGTATCGGTGCGCTTCGTCTCACCCGTGGTGCCGAGCTGCCGCGCGAAGCTGTCGCCGATGAGCGGCAGGTACACCTCGTCGATGAGCCGGTTGCGCACGAAGGCCGCCATGGAGCGCGGGCGGTGGTCGTCCAGGCGCAGACGGGTCCGTTCGGCGGCCACCAGGGCGGTGCGCCGGCGCTGGTAGCCGCGGAAGGAGGGGACGTCCTGGTCGGCGAAGCGCCGCGTGCGGGCCAGGAATTCATCGATCCGGAGGAGCATGCGGCGGCCCGTGATGCGCGGGTGCGTGCCGAGCAGGCCCTCGACGGCCGTCTCCAGCACGGCGTCGGACGCGTGGCGGCTCAGGTCCGGGCACAGCTCGGCGGCCACCGCCTCCGCCAGGTCGCCGGCGGTGATCTCCGTGCCGGTGGCGGAGGCGTACGCCGACAGCCAGGCCGCGGCCAGCTGGCGGCGCGCGGCCAGGTCGTCGAGGGCGGCGAGGTCCTCGGCGTAGCCCGGGTCGCCCACTGTTCGGTGGAACTTGTCCAGCAGGGTGCGGGTGGCAGCGCTGATGGTGAAGCCGTCGGGGCCGGTCGTCAGCTCTTCGAAGAGGTACCCGGCGGACGCCGTGGGATCCGCGTCGGGGGACCAGGCGCCGATGGCCCGCGCCAACTCCTCCTCCAGTTCGGCGATCGCGGGCGTTTGGCCGAACGTGTCCCGGGCCCGGGCCAGGGAGCTCGCCCGGCGGGCCCATGTGGTCCGTGCCCCGGCCGTCGTGCCGTGTGCCCAGAACAGCTGGGCCGCGGCCCGGGCGGCGGGCTCGTGCCGCAGCGGGCCGGCCTGCTCGTTCAGGGGAAGGAGAGCGCTGAGGATCGCGGTCGCGTCGTGGTCGTGGATGCCGCGCTCGTAGCCCTCGTCGTAGGCCTCCTCCGCCGCCGCGCGTACCAGGGTGGGGAGGTCGGCCGCCGCGAGGGCCGCCGGCCCGTGCCGGCGCAGCAGTCGGGCGGCGAGGTGTTCGGCGCGGTAGACCCCGGGCGACTCGGACGGCAGGTGCCGGTCCCAGTAGGGGCGGGTGGCGGCGAAGTCGGGGTCGGAGACGGGTGAGCGGTAGTCGGTGCCGGTGAGGGCGAAGGCGAGGCCGTCGCCGTGCGGGACCAGGGTGAGGCCTGGGGGCTGGGTGGTGACGGCGAAGCGGTGGGCGCCCAGGCGGAGGGTGCGGCCGCCGTCGGCGAACAGGTCGGCGCGGTCGCGCAGCGCACGAACCGCCTCCTGACGCGCGGCCCGCAGCCGGCCGTCCAGTTCCTCCGCCCGTACCGGGTCGCCGAGTTCCCGCAGTTGGTCGGCCGTGCGGCGGACCTTCGCGACCATCGGGTCCGAGGTGAAGTACGTGCTGACCGCGTCGGCGTCCCCGAGCGTGGCCGCACGGCGGGTGATCGTCTCCAGGACGCGGTCGGCGGATACCGCGAGCTGTTCGGCGCGGCGCGCGCGGGCGTCCAGGAGGGTCTGCTCGCGGGCGGAGAACGCCTCGTAGATCTCGGTGCGCCGGCCGGCGAGTTCGCCGACGAAGTCGTCGAACTCCGCGAAGCGGGACTCCAGGTTCTCCAGCTGGGCCAGCACGGAGGCCAGGTGCGCCTCGCACTCCTCCGGAGTACGGGCGGCGGTGAGCGCACCGGCGACCGTCTGGCCGAGCAGCGTGAACTCGGCCGCGAACTCGGCGCGCCCCTCGCTGTCGCGCAGGGCCCGGCGCCGGGCGTCGAGAACGGCGCGGACCCGGTTGACGCCGCCGAACACCTCGGCGGTGCGCTCCAGCACGGATGTCCGTACGGTGGCGTCGCCGGTGTCGAGGCCGGCGACGACCTCGGTGACCGTGCGCAGCGCGTCGGCGAGACCGTCGAGCCGGGCCGCGACGGATGCGGCCTCCGCCACGCTGCGGATCGACTCGGCGTCGGCCGCGAGCTGTTCGACGTCCCGGTGGTGCCCGGCGAAGGCGTCCTCGCGGGCCAGAAAGGCGAGGGCGCGCTGCCCGAAGGACGCGAGGTCCGCCTCGGCCTCGGCGGCGAGTTCGTCGATGCGGGCGGTGTCCGCGTACCGCATGTCCTTCAGGGTCAGCAGGTGGCCCTGGGCGTGGCGGAGTTCGGTCAGCCCGCTCACCCAGGCGGTGGCCTCGCGAGGAGCCCCGCCGCGCAGCCGCCGCACCACCGTCGCGAGACGGCCGGCGGCCTGGTCGAGCGCTTCGGACGCCTGCCGGGTCAGCGTCTGAACGGTCTCGAACTCGGTGAGCACCTGCTCGGCCGTGTCCCGGACCGCGTCCAGGGGGGTGCGCAGATCGCCGAGTTCGGCCTCGCCCAGCCAGTGATGGGCGTCGGCCGCCCGGACGCAGGCCGCGACGAGCGCCTCGTACACCTCGCTCGTCGGCGTGGTCTCGGCGACCGCGCGGGCGAGGGACAGGCAGGTGGAGATGGCGCGTACGAGGTCGGAGTTGCCGATGCGGGCCAGCGGGCCCTCGCCCAGGGGCTGGGCGGCGGCGTAGGTGTCGGAGGCGTAGGGGGAGGTCCACACCTGAAGGGGGTGTACGCGGGCCGGCTCGGCACCGTCCGCCCGCAGCACCAACAGGGTGCCGTCGTCGAACAGGGCCCAGCCGTGGCAGGGCAGCGGGGCGGCGGCCTCCTTGCGGATGGTGTTGTACGACAGCAGCAGGCTGCGGCCCTCGGCACGCGCGTGGAACGCGTACAGCGTGTCCTCGCCGTACGGCGAACGCACCTCGCCCTCGAACTCGAGGTCCGATGTGTCGAGGTCGAAGGTCTTGTGCGCGCCCGTGGCCAGGCAGTAGCCGCCGGGGAAGACGACGCCCTGATCGTCGGGCAGCCGGCGGCATGCCTGCCCGACGCCGTCGAGGCGGATGACCGTCCTGGTGAGGGTGTTGAAGACCAGGTACCGGTGGGTGTCCTCCTTGTAGGGGCGGATCCGCAGCAGGATCAGCGCCCCCACGCGCGCGTGGGCGATGTCGGCGTCCGCGAGGGACTGGAGCGGCTCGTCCACCGGCTCGCCGAAGAGCTCCTCCCCCGCCTCCGTCCGGACGGTGAGTGCGCCGCCGACGGTGGAGACCAGGATCTCGCCCCGCACCCGGACCGTGGGGTGGCTGCCCAGTACGTGGTCCTCGCGGGTGGCCTCGGTCCACGCGAAGTCGTGGGAGGGCGGGAGCACGTCGTCGTGCTCGCCGCGGGGGTCGAGGAACGACGGCCGCCCGTCGCCGGAGACGGCCCAGCGCAGCACCTTGGTGTCCTCGGCCTTGTCGCCGGTCTGGAACACGGCCAGCAGCCTGTCCCCGAGTCGGCGGAGCCTGAGGAGGCGAGCCTGCCGGTAGTAGCGGTACAGAGCCTCGAACTCCCGCACGAAGGCCGGGTCGTCGAGGAGGCCGGGCACCGCGTCCTCGGGCAGCCGGGTCCGGTCCGCGTCATACAGGGCGAAGACGTCGCCCACGGCCGTCCCCGCGTGCGGACCGGAGGCGTCGTTGTAGCCGAGGAGCAGTCGGCCGCCGACGGACACGATGTCGCGGGGCACGCTCCCGCGCTCGGTGCGCAGCCGCTCGGTTCCGGTCAGTTCGAGCCGGGTGGCGCCGAACTCCGCGATGCGGCGGGCGTTCAGCGCCTCGGCCCGGCGGGCGAGCTCGGCGGCCTGCACGGCGAGCCGGTCGCGCAGCACCTCGTACGTGCCGGTGTCGACGGCGTCGTACGTCTCCGTGTCCAGGCCGGTTGCCATGGATCGCGATCCCTTTCGAAGAGGCGGTGCGGGAGCTGCCGTCCCCTGTTCGGCAGCTCCCGCACCGCTGGTCATCAGGTCCTGACGGCGCCGTTCAGGGCGGTCAGCGGCAGGTCGGCGAGTCCCAGCTCATCGGCCCGGTCCAGGAGCTGCCGCACCTGGCCCGTGTTCGGGCCGCCCGCCTTCACGAGCTTCATCAGCAGCGCGGAGACCGTCAGGTTCCGCACGTCCGCCGTCGAGACCGAGCCGAGGATCCGGCTCAGGTCGTCGGTCAGACTCGCCGTGCCGTCCAGCCAGGGCTTCGCCAGGGCCTGTGCGGTCTGCGAGTGCTCGACGAAGCCGTCGACGCCCTTGCCCAGCGAGATCGCCCCGACCAGCCGGTCGAAGAAGACGGACTCCCCGCCGACGATGTCGATGTCGGCGTTCTCCAGCCCCGTCGCGAGGACCGTGGCCTGCGCCTCGGCGATCTGCCGCTGCACCTCGAGACCGGCGAGCCGGATGTCCTTCTCGGCCTCCAGCCGCAGCCGGTACTCCTCGTGGCCGCGGGACGCCTCGTCGAGGGCGGCCATCGCGGCCGCCTTCTCGGTGAGGCCGGCGGCCTCCGCCTTGAGCTTCTCGCCGATGGCCGCCGCCTCCGCGAGCGCCTTCGCCTTGGCGCCCTCCGCCTCGGCACGCATCCGCGCCCCGGTCGCCTCGGCCTCGGCGCGGCCGGCCTTCTCGACGACCTCGGCCTCCTTGTCGCGGACCTGCACGGCCGCCAGGCCCTCGGCCGCGGCCTCGGCCTGGATTCCCTCGGCCAACCGCAGCTTGGCCTGGGCTTCGAGGTCGGACCTCTTCAACCGGGCCTCGGCCAGGGTGAGTTCCTCGGCGGCACGGTGGACAGCCGCCTGCTCGGCCGCCTCGGCGGACTTGATGTCCTTGACCAGCCTCTCCTGCGCCTCCGCCTCGGCCGCGATGATCACGGCTTGGCGGTCGCGCTCCGCCTGCTCCACGGCCCGCAGCTTCTTGATGGACTCCTCCTGCTCGGCCACCGTACGGTCCACGGCGATCCGCTCCCGGATGACCTCGGCGATGTCCCGCTTGTTCGCCTCGACCTCCTTCTCGGCGGAGATCCGCGTCAGTTCGGTCTCCCGCTCCCGGGCGATGACCTCCAGCAGGCGGTCCTTCTCGATGCGCTCGCTCTCGACCGCGATGACCCGCTCGCGGTTCTTCGCGGCGACGGCGACCTCGCGGGCCTGGTTCTCCCGCTGGATCCCCAGCTGTTCCTCCGTACGGAGGAACGCGCTCTGCGCCCGCAGCCGCTCCTCCTCCACCACCCGCGCCGTCTCGGCCTCCTCCCGGGCCCGTACGGTCTCGATCTCCCGCCGCTGCTTGATCTCGGCGTCTGCCTGGCGGCGCTCCAGCTCCAGGATCGCCTCGCGGGCGTCGACGTTCTGCCGGGTGATCTCCTTCTGCTCGTTGCGCTGGGCCTCGTTGGTGCGCACATGCTCGACGGCCGTCAACTCGGTGATCTTGCGAATGCCCTGGGCGTCGAGGACGTTGGCCGGATCGAGCTGGGTCAGCGGCGTCTGCTCCAGGTAGTCGATCGCCGCGTCCTCGAGGTGGTAGCCGTTGAGGTCGACACCGATGACCTCGATGATCCGGTACCGCAGTTCATCGCGTTTGGTGTACAGGTCGGTGAAGTCCAGCTGCTTGCCGACGGTCTTCAGCGCCTCGGAGAACTTCGCGTGGAACAGCTCCTGCAAGGTGTCCCGGTCGCTGGCCCGCGCGGTTCCGACGGCCTGGGCGACCTTGACGACGTCCTCCACGGTCTTGTTGACCTTGACGAAGAACGAGATCCGGATGTCCGCACGGATGTTGTCCCTGCAGATCAGCCCCTCCTTGCCGGCCCGAGTGATCTCGATCGTCTTCACCGAGATGTCCATCACCTCGGCCTTGTGGAGCACGGGCAGCACGACCTGCCCGGTAAAGGTCACGTCGACCCTGCGCATCTTGGAAACGATCAGCGCCTTGCCCTGCTCCACCTTGCGGAACAGCCGGGAGACGAGGAGCAGTACGACGACAACGAGAATCAGGCAGACGGCGGCGAGCACGCCGATGACATCCATGGCATACGTCCTTGAGGCATAAGGCAGTCGAAGGGGAAAGCGGGGCCGGTCCCGGCGGAGTCGGGCCGCCGTTCAGGCGGCGCGCAGGTGCGCCGCCACGCGGGCGGGCCCGGGTTCGTCGGGCGAGAGACGATTCCGCGGCCGGACGAAGAGTGAGGACGTCCGCCGGGCGAGCCCCGTCGGCGGGGAAGGCCGATCCGCCACGAGCATCAGCATCGTCCGGCCCCCTTCCCGCGCACAGCACCTGTGGATGGCGCGCGGCCTCCGTGGGGCACTCGTCGGCGCACCTGCCGGTGTCCGGCACCGGAACCATTCGCGGCGCTCCCCGGCCGCCATGGTGCACCACCGGGGCCGGCCCGCGCATTGCCGGTTCCCGGCAGTGTTCACCCGGGTCTGCATGCCGGTGAACTGCTAAGAAGCCATCACCGGCGCACCAAGACCGCGGAACCGCGGGCTCGTCACCCGCCGATGGGACGACTCCCGACGAAGCCACGGTCTCGGGCGGCCGCGGAGCGCTCAGCGCACCGTCAGGCGCCGCAGGCGTGACACCGCCGGGTGCGCCGACCCGTCGACCTCGAGGCTGACGTAGCGGGCCGTCTCGGAGGCGGTCAGCCGGCGCACAGGGCCCCGGCCGGTGAGGGTTCCGGCGTCCCGGTAGGTGATCCCGTCCATGCTGAAGCCGACCTTCTCGCCCGGCGCCGCGGCCGCCGTCCACTCGGTCTCCACCAGGCGGACCGGGCGGGCCGCGCCGAGGTCCACGACCATGCGGCCGCGCGTGCCCGGATTCCACGCCGTGACGGCGTCGCCGTCCACCGCCGCCGCGGGGTCGGACATGCCCTCCGGCAGCGGGCTCGTGGGGAAGACGGTCCTGCCGAGGGCCAGGTCGTCGTGCGGGTGGGCGGCCGCGCCGTCCAGGACGACGGTGATCGTCCGGCCCGCTCGGACGACGGCGACCCTGCTGCGTCCCTGGGCCCGGACGCGCACGGTGCACGAGGCCCCGGACAGGCGCACGGTCGCACCGTCGACGGCCTGGACCCGCAGGCCCGACGGCAGTTGTCGGCTCGTGAGGGGGGTGAGCGTGAAGCGCGGGGCCAGCACGACCGCCGTGGCGGCGGGCAGCACGGCCTCGAAGGACGTGCCGTCGGCGGTCAGCCACTGCGTGCCCTCGAAGACCTCCGTGTCCGTGCCGGTGCGCGGGATGGTGATCCGCGTCCTGACGGACTCGCCGGAGAAGTTGAACAGGGTCAGGTGCCCGTCCGTCAGCGTCGTGCGTACCTCGGTGGCCTCCGCCGTGGGTGCGGTCCCCCGGGCGGTCGCACGCAGCCTCTCGGCCGAGGCGCCGGGGAAGCCCTCGACGAGGAGAGGTGCCGCCGGGCCGTCGCCGAGGACGATCTTGTCGTCGTAGACGCCGATCGGGTTCCGGCCGCCACGCACCACGAGCCCGGCGCGTCCCTCGACGTCGAGCCAGCCGCCGCGGCTGCTCACCGCCGGCCTCGGCCCGGTCGCCAGATCGCTCCAGTCCCGGCCGTCCGTCGACCCCTGAATGCGGTAGGCGCGGCCGGCCGCCGATTCCCAGCGCAGGGTGACCCGGTCGACCCGGCGCTCGGCGCCCAGGTCGACGGCCAGCCAGCTGTCGGCGCGCGGACGGTCGGCCCTCGACACCGCCCAGCGGGTGGCCGCGTCGCCGTCGGCCGCGAGCGGCGCGCCCTTCCCGGCGTCGGCCGACGAGGCGGTGGCGGACCCGCCGCGCGCGAGGTCCGCCCCCTGGGCACCGTCGCGCACCTCGAAGGCGTACAGGGAGTACCCGTAGGCCGGGTCGGGCCGCACGCCGAGCATGCGGACGTGGCGCACCGTCGTGGGCGTGAAGTCGAGGTCGTCGACCCGTCCGGCGGGTGTGTCGGTGGAGGTGTCGCGGGCGCGGACGGTCGCCTCACCCTCTTCGAAGCGGTAGGTGCGCGTGCCGTCGAGCCCCGGCATGCCGGGCATCGTCAGGTTGTGCACGTCGAGGTGGCCCTCCGCGTCGGCGGTGCCGCTGCTCGCGTAGACGACGGCGCCCGTGGGGAGCGTCGCGAACCCTGCCCAGCCGCCGTCGAGGCGCAGCAGCGTCGCGCTGCCGTCGAAGCCGTCGCGCAGGGACTCGTACACGCGCACGGTACGGCCCTGGACCTTCGCGGCGGTGGCGGGCAGGAACATCGGGGTCGCGCCGCTGAGCCGGAACAGCCAGTCGTCGTGGGCCGGTTGCCAGGCGAACTTCACGAACCCGGGCTTCGTCACGGCACCGGCCCACGCGGCCCGCGACTGGTGCGACACCAGTCCGGGGCCGGGCCCGAAGTCCGTGACACCGGAGGCCCGCGCGAACAGTTCCTCGCGCGACAGCGCCTCGACGGGCCGCCCGGACGCCGCCGCCCACACGTGCAGCAGGTAGCTGATCGCGATCTCGGCACGCGCCTCCGGCTCGTACTTCGGCTCCCCCGAGAACTTCGCCATCCGGTGCTCGGGCGGGTACTGCTGGTACGCCTCCAGCCGCGACGCCAGTTCCTGCTCCGCGCGTGCCGCGGCCCGGTCGCGCCTCACCTGGGAGAGGAAGGCGAGCGGGATGACGTCCCTGCCGTAGAGGTGCTCGCGGTCGTTGACCATCGGCATCAGCGGTTCGCCCGCGTCGCTCATGACGCCCAGCAGCGTGTGCCACAGCGGCTGGGCGTTCGGTTGCCGTGCGAGAACCTGCGGGAGGGGGCGTCCGGCGGCCAGGAAGTGCGCTGCGTTGCGGCCGGAGGTGCGCCACAGCTCCTCTTGGTAGTGCGGGCCGAAAGAGCCGTGGTTCTCGACGATGAAGGTGTCGTACAGGTTGCGGGCGGTGTTCTCGGACACGGCGACGCCGTCCACACGGGCGGGGTTGGCGAGGTCGGCGGGCGGCAGCCCCGCCTCGTTGCGCGACCAGATGCCGTACCACGTGGCCCAGTCGGCGGCGCGGCGGTCGTCGTGGGCCCATGCGAGCGCCGGTGCGAGGGTCTGCGCGTACAGGCCCATCTCTTCCAGCTTGGTGTCGCCGACGTGTCCGCCGCTCAGGCCGTTCGGCGTCCAGCCGCCCGAGGCGGGGTCGTCGCCGCTGCCCAACGACACGGTGTAGGCGGCCTGTTCGCGGACGATGGTCTCGACGTTCTGCTGGGTCGCGGTGTCGAGGTCCTTCCACAGCAGCCGGGCGGCGAGGACGAAGTACGACTGGAAGGTGGTGTCGAAGAACAGCGTGCGACCCCACTCGTTGCCGCCGGTGAGCCGGTTCGACGCGGCGAAGTGACGGATGGTGGCGAGCGTGCGCCGCGCGAGGGTCTCCCGGTCGGTGCCCGCGCGCGCCGCGTCGTAGGTGCCGTGGGTGAGCAGGACCGCGTTGCCGAGGACCACGGCGAACCCGAAGTCCTTGGCCCGGTAGTGGCCCTGGGCCTCGTCCCACTGCGTCTCGGACCACCGGGTGTGGTCCAGGAGCACCCGCAGGTAGGTGGCCGCGACGGCGTCGGGCGGTGTGTCCGTGCGGCCGTGCGCCGCGTGGGCGCTCGCGGCTCCGGTGAGCGGGGGCAGGGCGGCCAGCGCGCCCGTGAGACCGGCGAGGTGCAGGAAGCGGCGGCGGTCGAGGGGCAGGGATGGGTGCGACACGGAACGATACCTCACAGACTGGACAACGTTGTCAGAGGAGGGGTGCCGCACATTCTTCGACGGTCCCGGTCTGCGCGTCAACGGGTGTGACGTCAGCCGCCGTAACAACAGGAGGGGGGCCGGGGCAGGACCCAGGCCAAACGAGCCCTCCGCACCGAGCCCGCGGCGCCGATCCGCACAGCAGAGCGATTGGTCCCTCGATCGTGAGTTCTTCCGCTCCGGCGCCCGGTCCGGCGCGATGCTCGGAGGGCGGTGCGTGACCGGTGCCGCCCGGCTGTGTTGTGGGTGGGGGAAAACATGACGCGAGAAGTGGGACGGCGCGACGGCTTGGATGAGCGGGTGGTGCTGCTCGTGGCTGGGCTGGCCGATCTCGCGGTGGGCACCCTGGGTTCGGCCCTGGGGGCGGTGCGGGGGCTGCTGCGCCGCTCGGACACCGCGGAGCTCGCGGTGGACGCCGAGCACGAGCTGATGGCTCGAGGGCGTCTGGTGCTGGACCGGTACGCGGCCGCGCCCCCGGCCCACCTGGAGGTCCTCGCCCGGCACGCCCGGGCCCGAAAGGCTGTCGATGAGGTCTGACCGGTGGGAACCGGCCGCGTTCAAGACCCGCGTCGACGAGGTGGTGCGCCGGTTCGTCGCCCAGGAGGCTGACCAGTTCGCGGCGGTCGATCCGCTCCTCACCCCGGTGGCCGCGCAGTTGGAGGCGGCGGCCGCGGACGGCAAACGGCTGCGGGCGGCGTTCTGCTACTGGGGGTGGCGCGCGGTGGGACAGCCGGACAGCGACGCGCTGGTGCGGGCGGCGGCGTCGATGGAGCTGGTGCACGCTGCCGCCGTCGTGCACGACGACCTCATCGACGACAGCTCGCTGCGGCACGGGCGCCCTACCGCGCACGTCGCCCTGCGCGGTGCGGTGCGCCGTCGCCCGCGCGCCGACGCCGCCGCGAGGTCACTGGCGATGCTGGTGGGGGACCTGCTGATGGCGCTGGCCGGGCAGCTGTTCGCCGGCAGCGGTCTGCCCGTCGCCTATCTCGCCCGCGCGCGTCCGCTGTGGTCGGTGATGGCCCGGGAGCTGATCGCCGGCGAGTGCCTGGAGATCCTGCGCACCGGGACCGGTCCGGACACCACCGCGTCGCTGAAGGTGATCCGTTACAAGACCGCCAAGTACACCGTGGAGCAGCCCCTGTTGATCGGTGGCGCCCTGGCCGGGGCCGGCGCGCGGCTGCGCGAGGGCTACTCCGCGTACGGGCTGCCCCTGGGCGAGGCGTTCCAGCTGCGCGACGACCTGCTTGGCCTGTTCGGAGACCCGGAACGCACCGGCAAGGCCAACGCCGACGACGTGCGGGGCCACAGGCCCACGGCCCTGCTGGCAGAGACCTGGCGCCTGGCCGGCGACGACGACCGCGAGCGGCTGCGCGCCCTGCTGGGCCGGCGCCGCCCGGACGCGGATGCTCTGGACGCGGTCCGCGAGGTGATGCACCGGCTGAAGGCGCCCGACCGCATCGAGGACATGATCAGCGCACGGGTCGAGGAGGCACTTGGCGCCCTCCACGAACTGGATGTACCCGCGCACGCCACCGCCGCCCTGACCGCGCTGGCGCAGTCGGCGGCGGACCGCCTGTCCTGAACCTTCGCCCCCGGGTGGCACAGCCCGTGCCATCCCCGCCCGCCGGCCTCTCCCGCCGCCCGTGGACGACCCCGTGGGCGATCCCGTGGACCATCCCGTGGAAGACAAGGAGCCCTGCCATGACCTGTACCGAGGCATCGATGGACGCCCTGCGGCAGGCCGGTGACGAACTCGCCGACGCCACCGTCACCGCCCTCTTCGAACGCGGCCAGGTGGGCACGTTCAACACCCTGATGCGCTACGTCTCCACCGTCGGCGCTCCCCTGCCGGACGGTCTGCCCGACGTCGCGCACGAGTACCTCGAAGCCACCCGCCTACCGCCGGGCTGGGTCGACTGGGGCGAGATGGAGAAGGCCCGGCTGTTCTTCATCGACAACAACGTGCACATCTCCACCGCGCTGTCCTTCGCCTCCATGCCCGCCTGCTACGTCGTCCCGCATCTGGCGAAGCTGCTGTCGGCCGCCCACGGGCTGAACTACCCCTCCAAACGCATGGCGGAGACCGGCCAGTTCACCGTCTACCTGATGCAGCCGGACGCCTTCGAAGCCGGCAGCCGCTTCATCCCCGCCGCCCAGAAGGTCCGCCTTCTGCACGCCTCCATCCGCCACCACCTCAAGCGCGAGAACCGGTGGGACACCCCCGCCCTGGGGACGCCCATCTGCCAGGAGGACATGATCGGCGGGCAGATGTTCTTCTCCCTGCTCGTCCTGGACAGCCTGCACCGCCTCGGCATCCATATGTCACAGGAAGGCGCGGAGGCCTACTACTACGCCTGGCGCGTGGTCGGCGCCATGCTCGGCGTCGACCAGGACGCCGTCCCCAAAAACCTGGAGGAGGCCCGCCGATTCCTCGACCTGTACATGGTCCGGCACATGGGGCCCTCCGAGGAGGGCGCGCACCTGACCCGGCAGCTCATCGACCTCTACGAGGAGGTCGTGCCCGGCACCCTTTTCGACCCGATCGTCTCCGCCCTCATCCGCTACCTCATCGGCGACACCTGCGCCGACTGGCTTCACGTCCCGCACACCCCGTGGGACACCGTCGTCAAGGCCGTACCCCACCTCCTCGGCATCCTGGAGACCATCGAGGACCGCTCTCCGCTCGGCGCGTGGGCCCTTGACCGCCTCGGCCACCTCACCACCGTCTTCGAACTGTCCTCCCTCACCCGGGGCCGCGTCATGCACTACGCCATCCCCGAACAGCTCAAAAAGGACTACGACGTCCCGAGCACGGTGCCCCGCACCCGCCGATGGACCCCACCGGCCACCACGGTCTCCTGATCACCCGGCGCTCGACCCTGACTCCCCCTCAGACGTCCAGCAGGCCCTCGACCTCGCTGTGGGCGGTGTCCACGATGGACCGCACACAGGCCGCGGCCTCCGCCGGGCGCCGCTCGACGACGGCCTGGGCGACTTCCTGGTGGCGCCGGACCGCTGCCTCATCGACCCGCTCCGGCATCAGGCTCAGCTCGCGGCGGGCCGTCAGCAACTCCTCCGTGACCTCGGCGAGCTGGGCGAACATACCGTTGCCCGACCCGGTGAGCAGCGCCCGGTGGAACGCGGCGTCCGCCGCGACGAACCCGGCCGTGTCCGCCTCGGCGGCCGCGGTCGCCATCGCCCGGGCGTGCGCCACGAGCGCCTCGCAGGTTTCGTCGTCGCCCGAGGCCGCGGCGAGCGCGGCCGCGGACGGCTCGACGGCCGCGCGCAGTTCCGCCAGTTCGCGCAGCTGGGCCCCGCGGTGCGGCGAGTTCAGCCGCCAGCGGATGACCTGGGGGTCGTACAGGTTCCACTCGGTCATCGGCCGTACGGTGATGCCGACGCGGGGGCGGGAGGTGACGACCCGCTTGGACTCCAGCACTCGGACCGCTTCCCGGGCGACGGTCCGCGAGACTCCATAGCGCTCCTGGACGTCCTCCAGGCGCAGCACCTCGCCGGCGCGGGTCTCCTCCGCGGCGAGGGACAGGCCGATCTGGTCCACGACCTGTCCGTGCAGCCCCTGTAGTTCCACGCGCTCCGCGTCTCCGTCCTGTCTCTTGACCGCCCTCGACCGTCCCGGGGTTTCAGCGGGCCTGTGCGAGTCGGCCGAGGAGCGTGCCAACCCGCTCGCCCGCCGCCTGGGCGCCGCCCGAGGTGAGCGCCGAGCCCATGCCGCAGGCGACGGCCCCGGCCGCGATCCACTCCGGTGCGTTGTCTATTGTCACACCACCGGTCGGGATCACGGGGGCCTGGGGTAGCGCGGCCCGGACGTCGCGCAGCCAGGACGGCGATGCGCCGGAGGCCGGGAAGAGCTTGAGCGCGTCCGCGCCCTCCTCCAGCGCGCGGACCATCTCGGTCGGGGTGGCGACTCCGGGGAAGACCGGCACGCCGTAGCGGTGTCCGGTACGGATCACCTCCGGGTGCAGGCTCGGCGACACCAGGAACCGGGCGCCCGCCTCCACCGCGGCCCGCGCGGCGGGGGCGTCGATGACCGTGCCGGCGCCGACGAGCGCGTCCGGCCGTTCCGCGGTCAACTCGGCGACGGCGCTCAGCGCGCGCGGCGTGGTCAGCGCCACCTCCACGGCGTTCAGCCCGGCGTCGAGCACGGCCACGGCCGCGGCCAGGGCCTCGCGCGGCCCGGCCGTCCGGACGATCCCGAACACCCGCTGTGCGGTGACGGCCCGGACGATGTCCCATCGATACATGAGTGCTCCTGGTGTGGTGCGGTGTGCGGTGAGTGCGGGGCGGTGCGGTGAGTGCGGGGCGTCAGCGGTGGACGGTCTCCGCGGCGCCCGTGAACGACGACAGCGCGCGAGCCAGGCCCGCGCGATCGGGAAGGCCGTCGGTGTCGGTGGTGCACTGCACCACGAGCGCGGCGACCGCGGCCGCCGCCGCCAGGCAGCGGTCGTACGGTGTGCCGCTCAGGACCCCGGAGAGAAACCCGGCGGCGAACGCGTCGCCCGCCCCCACCGGGTCGGCGGCCGGTACCCGGAATGCGTCCTGCCGCCACGTGCCGTCCGCCGTACTACAGGTGGCCGACTTGTCGCGGTGCTTCACTACGGCCGTGGTGACACCCGCGGCGAGCAGCCCGTGGGCCGTCATGCCCAGCAGCTCCAGCTCGTCCTCGCCGGCCAGAGTGATGTCCGACTGCTCCAGCAGCGGGGCGACGACCGTGCGCCAGCGCTCGGGGGTGCCCAGTTTCAGCCGTACGTTCGGGTCGAAGGAGACCGTCGCGCCGGCCGCGCGGGCCAGCTCCAGCAGCCGCAGCGTCGCCGTGTGGGCGGAGTCCGAGAGCATGGGGGTGATGCCCGTGATGTGCACCAGCCGGGCGCCCGCCACCATCTCGGCGGTCAGCTCGTCGGCGGTGAGCCGGGACGCCGCCGAGCCGGCCCGGTGGTACTGCACATCGATCGCCCGCGCCGGATGGCTGTCCCGCAGCAGCAGCCCCGTGGGCGCGGAGGGATCCACGACGGCGTACGACGTGTCGATGGCGTCCGCGCGCAGCGCGGCCAGCACGGACCGGCCGGAGGGGTCGTCGCCGACGCGGCCCAGCCAGCGCGTGCGGTGTCCGAGCCTGGCGAGCCCGGTCGCGACGTTGGTCTCCGCGCCCGCCACCGAGCGCCGGAACACCGTCGCCCGCTCCAGCGGCACCCCGGGCTCCGCCACCATCAGGAGCATCGCCTCGCCGCAGGTCACGAACTCGGGCGCCGGCCGCCCCGGGGCAGCGCTCCCGCGCTCCGGCGGGAAACGCTCGGCCATGCGTGACTGTTCTTCGTAGGACATGCGCACTCCTCTGAACGCCTCTGAATGCCTCAGAACGCCTGCCGCGGCGGGGCGGAATCGGTGGAGCCGACCAGGAAGTCGAGATCGGCGCCGGTGTCGGCCTGGGTGACATGCCGGGTGTAGAGATACGTCCAGCCGCGGTCGGCGGGCGGCTTCGGCGGTTGCCACCCGGCCCGTCGTTCGTCCAGTTCGCCGTCCTCGACCAGCATGTCCAGGCGCCGCCCCGGTACGTCGAGGCGGACCCGGTCCCCCGTACGTATCAGCGCCAGCGGGCCGCCGACCGCCGCCTCCGGGGCGACGTGCAGCACGCAGGTGCCGAAGGCCGTGCCGGACATGCGCGCGTCGGAGATCCGCACCATGTCCCGGACCCCGGCGTCGAGGAGCTTCTTGGGGAGCGGCAGATTGCCCACCTCCGGCATCCCGGGGTAGCCGCGCGGGCCGGTGTTGCGGACGACGAGGACGGTGTCGGCGGTGACATCGAGGTCGTCGTCCTCGGCGACGGCCAGATACTCCTCCAGGGAGTCGAAGACCAGGGCGGGGCCGGTGTGCCGGAGCAGTGCCGGGTCGGCCGCGGACTGCTTGACGACCGCGCCGTCGGGCGCGAGGTTGCCACGGACCACGGCGGTGCCGGTGCCGGCGGGCTGCACCGGATGGTCGAGCGGGCGGATCACCTCACGGTCGTACACCTCGGCGCCCGCGCAGTTGTCGACGAGGCTCCGGCCGGTCACCGTGACGGTGTCCTGGTGCAGCCGGTCCCGCAGATCGTTGATGAGCGCGGGCAGCCCGCCGGCGTATGCGAACTCCTCCATCAGGAAGCGGCCGGACGGCATCAGGTCCACCAGCAGGGGCAGTTCGGCGCCGAGCCGGTCGAAATCGTCGAGCGCGAGCGGTACGCCGAGGCGGCCGGCCAGGGCGAGGAGGTGCACGACGGCGTTGGTGGAGCCGCCGATCGCCGCGTTGACCCGAATGGCGTTCTCGAACGCCTCACGGGTCATGATCCGGCCGGGGGTGAGGGCGCTGCCCGCGAGTTCGACGGCACGGGCGCCGGTGGCCTCGGCGAGTGTGCCGCGGCGGGCGTCCACGGCGGGCAGCCCGGAGGCGCCCGGCAGCATCATGCCCAGCGCCTCGGCGAGACAGGCCATCGTCGAAGCGGTGCCCATGGTCATGCAGTGGCCCGCCGAGCGGTTCAGCGAGGACTCGAACTCGGTGAACTCCTCCTGGGTGATCGTGCCCGCCCGCAACTCCTCGGTCATCCGCCAGATGTCCGTACCCGAGCCGACGTTGCGGCCGCGGAACCGTCCGTTGAGCATCGGACCACCGGTGAAGACGATCGCCGGCACCCCGGCGCTCGCGGCGCCCATCAGCGCGGCGGGGGTGGTCTTGTCGCAGCCGGTCAGGAGGACGACGGCGTCCAGCGGATTGGCCCGGATCTGCTCCTCGATCTCCATGGCGGCGAGGTTGCGGTAGAGCATCGAGGTGGGGCGGAGGAACGGCTCGCCCAGCGACATCGCGGGGAACTCCAGCGGGAAGCCCCCCGACTGGAGCACACCGCGCCTCACGGCGTCGGCGAGGATCTGCAAGTGGCCGTTGCACGGCGTCAGTTCGGAGTACGTGTTGCAGATGCCGATGACGGGGCGGCCGTCGAAGTTATGACCGCCGCGGCCCATGGCGCGCAGATGGTGGCGCGAGATGAAACCGTTCTTCCCCCCGTCGCCGAACCAGGCGCGGCTGCGTAGGGGGGCGGCGCTGCCAGCAGTGGTGGCGGCGGTGGTGGCGCTGTCGGCGGTGGCGGTGGGCAGGGGGTCGAGCGCGGCCATGCGCGATGTCCTTTCCGTGCGCTGAGGTGGCCGTGACCAAGCTGTGTCCCATCCACCTCTTCAATGGTGCTATCAAATCACGATACCGTCCGTCACCGTCCAGAGGATCAACGTCGAACTCCTGGGAGAGAGCCGCATGGAAGCGAAAGTGATGAAAACGGTCACCTGGCGGTTGATGCCGTTCCTGGTGCTGCTTTATTTGGTCGCCTATGTCGACCGGTCGAACGTCGGGTTCGCCAAGCTGACACTCCAAGACGAACTGGGGCTGTCCAGCGCCGCGTTCACCTTCGGACAGGTCGCGTTCTTCGTCGCGTACGCGATCTTCGAAGTGCCCAGCAACATCCTTCTCGAGCGGTTCGGAGCGCGCCGCTGGTTCACCCGGATCATGGTCAGCTGGGGCCTGGTCACCGTCCTCACGGCCCTGGTCTCCACCAGCTGGCAGTTCTACGCCGCCCGCTTTCTGCTCGGCGTGGCCGAGGCCGGCTTCTACCCCGGCGTCCTCTACTACCTCACCAAGTGGTACCCCTACCGCTACCGGGCGCGGATGACCGGCTGGTTCATGATGGCGTCCCCGCTCGCCTTCATCATCGGCAATCCGCTCATGGGTGCGCTCGGCGACCTGGACGGCACCCTCGGCCTGGAGGGCTGGCAGTGGATCTTCGTTGCCACCGGACTGCCCGCCATATTGCTCGCCTTCGTCACTCTCCGTGTGCTCCCCGATGGACCGGACGGGGTGCGCTGGCTGTCCGCCGACGAAAAGGGCTGGATCGCCGATGAACTCGCCCGAGAGACGGACGCGCTGGGCGCGGCCCACGAGAACCCGCTGAGCGCACTGCGCGACAAGCGCGTCGTGTGTATGGCGCTGTATTTCCTGTGCTTCCCTCTCGGCGCCTACGGCCTCAGCTTCTGGCTGCCGACCATCGTCGACGGCTTCGGGGGCCTGTCCTCCACGGCCACCGGCTTCATCACCGCCATCCCCTACGTCTTCGTCGCCCTCGGCCTGTACGTCGTGCCGAAGCTCGCCGACCGCAGCGGCTCCCGCTACCCGTGGATCGCCGCCACCACGGCCGTGGGTGCCCTGGGCCTGGCCGCGACCGCGCTGGTCGACAACCACGTGCTACAGATGGCGTTCATCAGCGTGGCCGCGGTGGGCATCTTCGCCGGGCAGCCGGTGCTCTGGTCGCTGCCGTCCCGGTTCCTCGCGGGCGTTCAGGCCGCCTCGGGCATCGCCATGATCAACGCCGTGGGCAACCTGGGCGGCGGATTCGGCCCCATGGGGATCGGCGTGATCGTGGACCGCACCTCGTCCCCTGTCACCGGTCTGTGGTTCCTGGTCGCCGCGATGGCCGTGGCCACTGTCGCCACCTTCGGCATCAAGCGGCTGATCGAGCGCAGGCCGGTCATCGCGGACACGCCGCAGCAGGACACCGAGCGCGGGCGCTCCACGGTCTGAGCCACTCCGGCCGCCGCCCGGCCACCGCCTGCCCCTCCGCCGGCTCACTCGGCGCCGAGGCCGCCGAAGCAGCCACGGCCGACGCGCCCGAGGCGGAGGGGACGCCGGATATCCCGTTGCCATCGGCATCGAGGGCGCCGACCATGTACATCCTGGAAAGGGGGGATGTCATGGGGCTGTGTCTGTTTCCCAGTGATGGTGACATCGACGGGCCGGACGCCTGCTTCTCGTACGGGGGCTTCGCTCAGTTCCGTCGCCGGCTGGCCCACGCTGACGGCTTCGACCTTGACGAGATGACCGGCTTCGGAGGAGACCGGCCATGGGCGGAGGTCTCAACCGAGCTTGAGCCGTTTCTCAATCATCCGGACGATCACAGCAAGAACCTGTCTCCCGAGGACTGCGCTGCCGTTCTTCCCAAACTGGACGCGATCATCGGTCGGTGGAATTCGGAACCTCTCGATGCCGGCATGGGAAGACACATCGAGGACGCCCAGCAGCTTTCCACCGTGCTGCGTGTCTGCATCCACAAGAACGTTGATCTTTGCTTCGGGTGACGGATCTCAAGCGGCGGTGGCTGGGTGAAGGGGGTCAACTGTGCTGGCTATGCTGCCGACTGTGATCAGCGGTGTGACCCCTGAGCCCGTCATCCTTGACGCCATGGAGCTGACTTCCGATCCGGAGCTGGAGGCCCGGTTTGCGGAGTCGGCCCACCGGATGCTGGCGGATCTGGTCGGTGGAGGTGCCGCGCTGGGCTGGGTCGAACCACCCTCGCGGGATGAGGTGGCGGAACTTCTCGGCCACGTCGTCTCCGCGGTGCAGGCCGGGGACGCGGCCCTGCGCGCCGCTTACCTCGACCGTCGGCTTGTCGGGTTGGGGTACTGGCTGCGTTACGCCCGGCCGACCCATCGGCCGCACGCCGATCTGGAGAAGATCGCGGTCGCTGCCGCTGTCCATGGTCGTGGTGTCGGTCGGGCGCTGACCGCTGCTTTGATCGCTGACGCCCGGGAGGCGGGGATCGAGGTCCTCACCCTGGACGCCCGGGGCGACAACGCCAATGCCCTGCGCCTCTACCGGTCGCTGGGCTTCACGGAATACGGCCGTCTGCCCAGCTTCGTCGCCGTCGGCGAACGCCGCTACGACAAGGTGTTCTACATGCTGGACTTTCGACAGCGAGGCTGACCACTGCCGCCTACCCCTGCCCGGCTTCGGCCGGCGAAGGCACGGCGCACAGACGCAGGACCATGAGTGAGTCTTCCAAGGCCGCCACCATGGCAAAGGGAAACCGGTCGAGCTCAAGACAGAGTGCGACGTCATCAGGATGGACTCCTTGACGCACACCCTCCGCCAGTTCGGCAGCGGCGCGCGACTCGGCAGCGCGGCGGAGGAACTCGGCAGCATCCGTCTCAGCCTCGGTGACCCTCCGAGCGACGTATTGAGCACACGCCAGATCTTCATCGGCCTGCCCATCTTCGCCGGTGACCACGAACGTGACACTGTCACTCTTGCGCGTCCGCAAGAGCCGAGCCGTTGCCTCCGCCACCACGAAGCCGGCGCACAGCACCAGCGACGCCTCCTTGACCGCAAGGGCGCCGACCGTCCCTGCCGTGGTCTTCTGCACAACGGTCCGTCCGCCTAGGTCAACAGACCGCAGCAGACCCGGCGAGTTGACCATGTCAAACCCGGGCGCGGGCGGACCGTCTTTGAGCGCCACCCAATGCGGGTGGCGAGCCTTGAGCGCCAGAGCGTCGTCCAGCGACTCAGCAAGAACGATCTTCTCCGCCCCCTGGGCAAAGGCCCAAGCAGCCACGGTGAAAGCACGCATGACGTCGACTACGACCGCCACGGACGGTGCCTCGACCAGCTCAGCAATGCCAACGAAACGAGTGTCCATTCCGATCATGATCACGCATGCCCGCCCCAAAGCAGCCAGTGAGTGATCCACGTCATATCGACGGTCCCGGAATGCGACACACACCTGCTCTGCGCCGCGGCAACGCCCGCGGCGTAGGCGAGGAGTTCAGAGCTGTTCGTCGGGGAGGTGAGGCGCGGCGTCGACGACGGCGTGCACGACTCCGGCGACGAGCTGCCGGTTGAGGGGGGCGGCGTCGAAGCGGCGGTGCATGGGCCAGCCCTCGATCAGGGCATCGAGGGCTCGGGCCACTCCGGGGGTGAAGTGCAGGGCGAGGCTCTCGCGGCTGCGCGCCAGCCAGGAGCGGGTGGTTGTGGCTACGGCGGTGTTGTGGTTGGCGTAGGCGTACATCTCGAAGATGAGCGTCATGTCGCGGTCAGTGGCGTAGGCCGGCCCGCAGATCAGCTCGACCACGGCCGCCTCCGCCTCGGCGGTCGACCCGGCACTGGCCACGGTGCGGCGGTAGAGCTGGGACATCGTGTCGGCGAGGCGGGCGAACGCCAGCGCCAGCAGATCGTCCATGCCGTCGAAGTAGTACGTCAGCGAGCCCAGAGGGACGCCGGCCCGTGAAGCGATCTTGCGATGGGTCGTCCGGTGAACACCGCCCTCGGCGATGACATCGAGGGCGGCATCGAGAATCCGGTCCCTGCGTCCGGGGTCGTTCGGGATCGCGCGCCGTGTGCCGCTCACGCCCCCAATCTGTCACAAGGCGACTCCACCGGAGTGTGTACGATCGTACAGACTTCTGTGTTCGGTCATCTCCTGGAGGCATTCCCCGTGACTGTCAGCCCCGGCCGGCGTCGCACCGCCGCGTTCGCCCTGTTCTTCCTGCCCGGCCTGGCCATGGCGTCCTGGGTGACCCGCACCCCCGACGTGCGCGACCTGCTCGGGGCCTCCACCGGACGCATGGGCCTGGTCCTGTTCGGGCTCTCGGTCGGGTCCATGGCGGGCATCCTGTGCTCGGGGCCGCTCGTTGCCCGCTGGGGCGCCCGGCCCCTCATCGCCGCCGGAACGCTGGCGACCGCCGCGGGGGCCGGTGTCATCGGCCTGGGGGCCGCTGCGGGCGCGGACGCGGTCGTGGCCCTCGGGCTCGGACTCATCGGCCTCGGGATGGGCGGCGGCGAGGTGGCCCTCAACATCGAAGGGGCGGAGGTGGAACGGCTGCTCGGCCGTTCCACCCTCCCCGCGATGCACGGCTTCTACAGTCTCGGCACGGTGGTCGGCGCGGCCGGCGGCATGATTCTGACCGCCGTCTCGTTCCCCGTCCTGTGGCATCTGGCCATCGTCACCGCCGTGGTACTGGCCGTACTGGCACCGACGATCCGATACGTTCCCGCCGGAGTGGGCCGACGAACCGGCAACAGCAACAGCAACGGCAGCGGCACGCCCGCGCAGGCCTCCGCGCGCCCCGCGGTGTGGAGGGAACCGAGGCTCCTGCTCATCGGCGGCATCATCCTCGCCCTTGCCATGGCCGAGGGAACGGCCAACGACTGGCTGCCGCTGGTCATGGTCGACGGCCATGGCTTCGACCCGGCCCTCGGATCGGCCGTGTACGCGGTCTTCGCGGCCTCGATGACCGTCGGTCGCTTCGCCGGCGGCCGGTTCGTCGACCGCTACGGACGCGCGGCCGCCCTGTGCGCCAGCGCGGTCGTCGGCGCCGTCGGCATCGCACTCGTGATCCTGGTCGACAACCAGGCCGTCGCGGCAGCGGCCGCCGTCCTGTGGGGCATCGGCGCGTCCCTGGGCTTCCCCGTCGCGCTCTCCGCGGCCGGCGACTCCGGCGACAACTCCGCCGCAAGGGTCTCCCTCGCCGCCACCCTCGGCTACGTCGCCTTCCTCGTCGGACCTCCCTCACTCGGCCAGCTCGGCGAACACTTCGGACTCCGCAACGCACTGTTCCTGGTCCTGATACTCGTGCTGGCCGCGTCCTTCGCCACACCCGCCGCCCGCACAACCGACCCTGCGCACACCCCGTGAACAGCGCCGACGAACGGACGGCAGCACGCGAGGCGGAGGCGGGAGTGTCTCTTCGAGGGCGCGGCGGCCCGGGGGCTGACAGCCGCCATGGAGGCCCTGGGCGGCTCGGTGACCGCCCTCGACGTCGGTGACCGATGCCAAAACGGCATCAGGCCGGGCTGTGCCCGGCGGGAGCGTCGTACACCAGGCTGTACCGCCAGAACAGGCGACGCCGGATCCGGGCGCCGGGCAGCTCCTGCGCGGCCGCGGCCCGGATGTCCTCCAGGGTCTCCTGCGGAAGAGCGGTAGGCGCCGTCATGTGCAGGGGCAGCGCAACGGCGCGGGCCGGATGCTTGACCAGCCCCATGACCGGATTCACGAGCAGGGCCAGGTGGGAGATGAGGAGATCGGCAGGCCCGGTCTCCCGATAGCAGCCGACGACCACGAGGCGCCCGCCCGGAGCGAGGCAGCCGCGCAGCTCCCGCAAAGTGGGCACCAGCGGCAGGTGGTGCAGGACGGCGACCAGGGTGATCGCGTCGAAGCGCCGCTGCGGGTCGCGCCCGGCGAAGTCGGCCTCGACGATGGTGACCGCGGGGTCGTCGGCGAAGCGCTCCGCCGCGGCGCGGGCCATCTGGGAGGAGGGATCGAGCCCGGTGACGGTGACAGCCCGACGGCGCAGAAGCGCGGCAAGATTCCCCGCGCCGCACCCGACGTCGAGGACGTGGCGAGCCCCGGACCCGGCCACCCGGCGCGCGATCCAGGGGCCGTAGTGGTCGTTGTGACTCCATGGGTGCCGTTGATTCAAACGGTGGAGGTAGGAAATCAGCGCCATGGGGCCACAGTAGACAGGAGCGGCTGCTCAGCCACTTCGTCGATCGGACATCCTCACGCCACCACCCGGCACGGGGCTGATGAAGTGGCGCCCCCGGAGGGCGACGATCCAGCCCAAGCCGTCGGGCACCACCGGAACGTCCAGTCGCCACCCGCCGGCAAACCGAACCTTCAGCGCACCCGCATCGGATACATGAACCTCAACGACCACCTGATCGAGCAGCAGCGTCACCTTGTCCAGATTGATTCGGCCCGCAGCGTGAAGGGCATAGGCCTGCCCGCCGGCCGTCAACTCGGCCGGACTGTGCACCTCGATCCCATGCGAACCGATGTGCAGCCGCATCATGCTGCCGACAACCACCTCGCCGACGCCCACCCCACGTATCGAGCGGACGTCCCAGCCGTTCTCCACGCGATCAATCCCGTTCCCCATGGCGCAAGGCTACGGACCTGGGCCGGCCACAGGATCTCGGTCTGCCTGCGGAGCTGGCCGCCGTGGATGACGCGATTGGCGGACTCTGCTTTGGGATTCGCGCTGAGGACCTGACGGCAGCACAGTTCGATCGGGTCTGGACGGTGATGCAATGCTGACAGCACGACCGGATGCCTGAGGAACCGGATGAGCCGCGCGCCCCTTGGGGCCGCGGGGCTCACCCGGACCGCGGGCCGGGGCCGCGCGAGGGCGTGCCGCCGGCCGAGGGATGGGCGTGCGCGGCGTGCAGGATCGTGGCGGCGCCGCGGATCGCGGCGGTGTGCGGTGCGGGGACCGCCCGCAGCGGCGCGTGCAGGCCGCCGATGAGCCGGCGGGTGAGGTCGGGGCGCAGTGCGCCGCCGCCGGCCAGGAGGGCGCCGCGGCTCAGGGCTTCGGCGGTGAGGGACGTACGGTCCTGCCGGAGCATTGAGGTGATCATGACGGTGATGGCCTCGCTGAGCTCCGCCGTGGTACCGGCGCCGGAGAGGTCGCTGGTGCCCAGGGTGGTGCGGCGGGCGTCGAAGACGACGCCGTCGACGAGGAGCACCACTTCGGTCAGGTGGGCGCCGACGTCCACCACGAGCAGCGGCAGGGAGAGGTCGGCGTCCGCGGCCAGGGCGATGGCGCGTGCGGTGGGGACGGTCAGGACCGCGCGCGGGCGCAACACCTCCACGGCGCTGCGGGCACGTTCCCGGTAGCCGGGGCCGTCCAGCACGGGCGTGGTGACCATCACCAGCGGGCGGGTGAGGCGGGGCAGACGGTGGCCGAGCAGCCGGTCGAGCATCCGGGCCGTTCCCGGAACGTCGACGATGGCGCCGCGCCGGATCGGGTGGACGGCCCCGGGGAAGGTGACGGTGGGCACGTCGAAGATCAGTCCGCGGCCGGCCATCCAGGCCCGGGTGCGGGCGCTGCCCAGGTCGAGGGCGAGGCCGCAGCACTGCCGGCACAACGGCCAGGGCTGGTGCCGGTGCCGGGCGGTGGAGTCGGCCCGGCGGCGGATGACGGTCATCGTCCGGCCTCCCGTACCTGCTGGCACCGTGCGCAGTAAAGGGCCTGCGGAACGATCATCAGGCGTTCGCGTTCGACGGTGCGCCGGCACAGGTGGCAGCTGCCGTAGCGGCCCTCGGCGATGCGTTGCAGCGCCGCCTCCACGTCGGCGAGGACCATGCACGCGGAGGCGGCGAGTTTCCCCTGCACTTCGGCCTGTGCCGCGGAGCGGCACAGGCGCGGGTCCGCGGCGTGGGGCGCCGTGGCTATCTGCCGCAGCTGCTCCTGGCGGAACAGGCGCTGTTCGCGCAGGTTCTCCCGCAGCGCGGCGAGGTCCTCGGGCGACAGGTGCGCGGGACGGTCGCCGATGATCTGGTGGTTCACCACTTCACCCCTTTGAGCAGCGCGGAGACGAAGGCGGTTGGGACAGGGCCGGTCAGTCGGCGGCGCGGCGCTGGCAGGCGACGCAGTGCCGGGCGTAGGGGAGGATCTCCAGGCGTTCGGCGGGGACGGGCTTGGCACAGCCCTGGCAGGTGCCGTAGGAGCCGTCGTCGACGCGGACGAACGCCTCGTCGATCTCGGTGAGGACCTGCCGGATCGCCTCCGCCTGCACGGACATCAGATGGTCGTCCGTGCTCTGTCGGGCCTCGTCGATGGCGCGCAGCTGGGCCAGGCGGCTGTTGCGGGCGTGTTCGAGGCGCTGGCGGGCCTCGTGAGCGGTCAGCCGCTCGGGGCGGGGATCGGTCTGGGCGGTGTCGAGCGGCACGATGAGGTCCTTTCCCGGAAACGTGGAAGCGTGGAAACGTAAAAGCGCGCTGCGCGCGGCAGCGGCCGCCCGGTTCCGCCGGCCCCGGTCTCCACGACCGCGGCACGGGCCGAACCGGGCGGCTCGGTCACGTTCGACTCTGCTCGACCCGGCGCCGGAAGCCCATCGGGCGCGGACCCCATTTGCCCGGGACAGCGGTGACCACGAGGCGATGGCGGGGAACGGCGGATGGGTACCCGGTGACCTCGGATATGGGTGGCGTGCCCCATCGACCGCGCGCGGTGCGGGAGGCAGGCTGGGGCGGGATCGGTCGCGGCCAGTCGCGGCAGCTCCGCCGGGGGTGCGATGCGGATGACCGACAGCGGATGACCGACAGTAGAGGTGATCACAGTCGGGTCGCAGAAGGAGGAGTTTCCGCGGTGTCGCTGTTCTGGCGGATCTTCGGGCTCAACGCCCTGGTGCTCGGCGCCGCCACGGCGCTGCTGCTGTGGGCGCCGGTGACCGTCTCCGTGCCGGTGGTGCTGACCGAGGCGGTCATCCTGGTCGGCGGTCTCGCCGTCATGCTGGTCGCCAACGGCACCCTGCTGCGCTGGGGCCTGGCCCCGCTGGGCCGGCTGACCAGGCTGATGACCACCGTCGACCTGCTGCGCCCCGGCCAGCGGCTGCCCGTGCCCGGCGCCGGTGCCGGCAGCGAGGTGACCGAGCTGATCCGCACCTTCAACGCCATGCTCGACCGGCTGGAGCACGAGCGCGCCACGTCCAGCGCCCGGGTGCTGCTGGCCCAGGAGGCGGAACGCCGCCGTATCGCCCAGGAGCTGCACGACGAGGTCGGGCAGAGCATGACCGCGATCCTGCTGGTGCTCAAGCGCGCCGCGGACGACTCCCCCGAGCCGCTGCGCGAGGACCTCCAGCAGGCCCAGGAGATCACCCGGGAGAGCCTGGACGAGGTCCGTCGTCTGGTGCGCCGCCTGCGACCCGGTGTTCTGGACGACCTGGGCCTGGTCAGTGCGCTGACCTCGCTCACACAGGACTTCGCCACCCACACCGGGCTGCGGGTCGTACGCCGCCTCGACGCCGATCTGCCCACCCTCGACCGGGAGAGCGAGCTCGTCCTGTACCGGGTGGCTCAGGAGAGCCTGACCAATGTGGCCCGCCATGCGGACGCGCATCGGGCCGAGGTGAGCCTGTACCGCGCGGGTGAGGCGGTGGTGCTGGAGATCGCCGACGACGGCCGCGGTATCGAGGCCGCCTGCGAAGGCGCCGGGATCCGCGGTATGCGCGAACGGGCCCTGCTCACCGGAGCCACCTTGGACATCACCTCGACACCCGGCACCGGCACCCGGATCCGCCTGATCACCCCCGTCCCCAGGAAGCAGTCCTGACCATGCACGATCCGACCTCGCCCGCACCCACCACGGCCCCGGCACCGGCTCCCACGGCCCCGGCTTCCACGGCCGCGACGCCGATCCGCATCCTGCTCGCCGACGACCACGCCCTGGTACGCCGCGGTGTGCGGCTGATCCTCGACCGGGAACCCGATCTGGAGGTCGTCGCCGAGGCCGGGGACGGCGCCGAGGCCATCGAGGCGGCCCGGAGCCAGGAGATCGACCTGGCCGTGCTCGACATCGCCATGCCGCGCCTGACCGGTTTGCAGGCCGCCCGTGAGCTGGTGGCGCTCAAACCGGGCCTGCGCATCCTGATGCTGACGATGCATGACAACGAGCAGTACCTCTTCCAGGCGCTCAAGGCCGGGGCCTGCGGCTATGTGCTGAAATCCGTCGCCGACCGCGATCTGGTCGCCGCCTGCCGGGCCGCGATGCGCAACGAGCCGTTCCTCTACCCCGGCGCGGTCACCGCCCTCATCCGCAATTACCTGGACCGCGTCCGGCACGGCGAGGAGAACCCCGACCAGTTCCTCACCCCTCGCGAGGAGGAAGTCCTCAAACTCGTCGCCGAGGGGCACTCCTCCAAGGAGATCGCCGAGATCCTGTTCATCAGCGTCAAGACCGTGCACCGCCACCGGGCCAACCTCCTGCACAAACTCGGGCTGCACGACCGGCTGGAGCTGACCCGCTACGCCATCCGCGCGGGTCTCGTCGAACCCTGACACCCGCCCTCCCGCACCGGGGCACCCCGTGTCGAGCACCCGGCAGGAAGTCGAACGCCCAGCAGAAAGGGGACGGTGCATGCGCCCAGCACCCCGCACCGTCCCGACCGCCGGTCGTCACGGGCTTCACGGGCTCCACCGGCTCCACGGGCTTCACCGGCTTCACCGCTTCGCGGGAACGCTCATCCTGCTCCTCGCCGTCCTGCTGGCGCTGGTGCCCGCGGATACCGCGCGCACCGCTTCCGGGCCGGTGCCCGCCCCCGCCACCGCCACCGCCCCGGCGGCCACGCGCGCCGAGCGCCCGGACCCCGGGCCCCGCGCGGACGACCCGGGTGCCGCCGGCTGCGCGGCCCAGGCCCGGGTCCGGCACGACCGCCCCTGCGACCGTCCGTACCCGCCGGATCACCACGCCACCGACCCCCGCGGTACGGATACCGGCCCGGCCGTCGGTATCCGCGCTTCGTCGCCTTCCGCGTGCGCACCCCTCACTTCCGGCCGATCGGCCCACCAGCGCGGCCGGGCACCTCCGGCGCCTTCCGGTACCTGACGCACCCCATCACCCTTTCCCGTCGCGGCCGCGCGAGCCGCGACGTGCCTGCCGGAGGCTCGTGTTGAAACGCCGGAACAACCAGAACAAACGGAACAGCAGCCGGAACAAGCGGAACAAGTCCCTGCGCGCGCGTGCGCTGATCGCCCTCGCCGTGGTCGCCGGATCGCTGGCCATCGCCCTCACCGTGCCGGTCCGCCTCGGCCTCGACCTGCGCGGCGGCACCCAGATCATGCTGGAAACCCGCTCCACCCCCACCACCGAAGCCGACGCCGCGGCCACCGACCGCACCCTGGAGGTGCTCCGCGGCCGTATCGACGCGCTCGGCGTGGCCGAGCCGACCCTCGTCCGCTCCGGTGACCAGCGCATCCTCGTCGAGCTGCCCGGTGTTCATGACCCGAAGAAGGCCGCCGACGTGCTGGGCCGCACCGCGCAGCTCACCGTCCACGCGGTCCTCGGCCCGGCCGGAACCTCCGACGGCGCCACCGCCCCGCCGCCCGCCGATCCGGCCGCGGAGCGTGTGCTGCCGGACGAGTCCGGACAGCCCCTGCGGCTGCGAGCCGCCGACCTGACCGGACGGGACGTGGAAGGCGCCGACGCCCTGTTCGACACGCAGGGCGGTGCCGGGTGGCATGTCACCGTCGACTTCACCAAGACCGGTCAGGACCGGTGGAAGCAGGTCACCGCACGGGCCGCGTGCCATCCGGCCGGCGATCCGCAGCGCCGGGTCGCCATCGTCCTCGACAACAAGATCATCTCTTCGCCGCAGGTCGACCCCTCCGTGCCGTGCGGGGCCGGTATCCCGGGCGGCACCACCCAGATCACCGGCTCCTTCGACGGCACCGAAGCCCGCGAACTGGCCCTGCTCATCTCCGGCGGCGCCCTGCCCGTACCCGTCGAGACCGTCGAACAGCGCACCGTCGGCGCCACGCTCGGCGACGCGGCCATCGAGGCCGCGGCCTGGGCCGCCGCCATCGGCACCGCACTGACCGCGCTGTTCATCATCGCCGTCTACCGGCTCATGGGTCTGCTCGCGACCGCGGCCCTGGTCTGCTACGGCCTCATCTCCTACGCCGCCCTGGCCGCGCTCGGCGCCACCCTGACCCTGCCGGGCCTCGCCGGGTTCGTCCTGGCGATCGGCATGGCCGTGGACGCCAACGTCCTGGTCTTCGAACGGGCCCGCGAAGAGTACGCGGCCCGCAGCCGCCCCACCGCGCGCTCGGCCCTGACGGCCGGGTTCCGCGGTGCCCTCAGCGCGATCGCCGACTCCAACATCACCACGCTGATCGCCGCGGGCCTCCTGTTCGCCTTCGCCTCCGGCCCGGTACGCGGCTTCGGTATCACCCTCGGCATCGGCGTCCTCGCCTCGATGGTCAGCGCCCTGGTGATCAGCCGGGTACTCGCCGAATACGCGGTCAACCGCCCCGCGGTCTTCCGCCGCCCTCGTATCACCGGCATCGCGAGCACCGGATGGGTGCGCGACCGGCTGCTGCGCCGCGATCCGTTCCTGCTGCGCCGTCCGCGTCGCTGGCTGGCCGCCTCCGCTGTCCTCCTCGCCGTGGCCGCGTCGGGCATCCTCGCCCGCGGCCTGGACTTCGGCATCGAGTTCACCGGCGGCCGGCTGATCGAGTACGCCACCAGCACCCCCGTCGACCCCGACCGGGCCCGCACCGCCCTCACCGACGCCGGGTTCCCCCGCGGGGTCGTGCAGTCCTCCGGCGACACCGGGCTCACGGTGCGCGCCGAGCACCTGACCAACGCCGAAGAGGCCACCGTCACCGGAACCATCGGCGGCCTCGGCGGCGGGACGGAGAAGATCCGCGACGAGCTGATCGGCCCCAGCATGGGCGACGAACTGCGCCGCAACGCCCTCATCGCCCTCTCCCTCGCGCTGGGCGCCCAACTGCTGTATCTCGCGGTCCGGTTCCGCTGGATCTTCGGGACCGCGGCCGTCGCCGCGCTCGTCCACGACGTGGTGGTCCTCATCGGTGTCTTCGCCTGGCTCGGCAAGCCGATCGACGGGATCTTCCTGGCCGCGCTGCTGACCGTCATCGGCTACTCGGTCAACGACTCCGTCGTCGTCTTCGACCGCGTCCGCGAGCTGCTCGCCCGCGACCGCATCACACCGCTTCCCCGCCTGGCGAACCGGGCGATCCTGCAAACCCTGCCCCGCACCGTCAACACCGGTATGGGCGCGGCACTCATCCTCACCGCCCTTGCCGTCCTCGCCGACGACACCCTCACCGACTTCGCCCTCGCCCTGCTCATCGGCCTGGCGGTCGGCACCTACTCCTCCGTCTTCATCGCCGCCTCACTCACCGTCGAGCTGCATCCGCAGCGCAGTGCGCCACGCCGCCGGGTGATTGCCTCTCATTGAGCGGCGTCCTGGAGGCACGGCCACTACGACCACTCCCGCCGCCGGGGCCCGGCTGCGGGAGTGGAAGGCGCGGCGCGGGGCGTCGGTCCGCGACCGCGGCTCAAGGTTCACGGCCGTCTTCGACACCGTGATGGCCGATACCAGGACGCTCGCCAGTGGCAGCGGCCCGCTGGGGGTGTGAGGGTGGAAGGCATGTGACGTCCACTGAGGAGCGACGCATGATCGTCACCATCGTCGGCGCCGGGAACATGGCCCGCGGCATCGGTGCCCGGGCAACGGCAGGCGGACACTCCGTCCGCCTGCACGATCACAAGAAGGCAAAGGCGGAAGACCTGGCCACCGCCTTGAGCCGGGCCACACCTGGAGCGGAGGTCACGGTCGTCGACGCCGACGCCGCGGCTGATTCCGACGTCGTGGTGCTCGCCCTGCCTTATCCGACCGGGCGCGACATCGCAGCCGCCTGGCGCGGCGCCCTGGCAGGAAGGATCGTCGTCGATATCTCCAACCCGGTGGACTTCTCCACCTTCGACTCACTCGTCGTGCCCCCCGGCACCTCGGCCGCCGAACAAATCGCCGCCGCCGCACCGGAGTCCCGGGTCGTCAAGGCGTTCAACACCACCTTCGCCGGGCCGCTCGCCACCGGACAGGTCGCCGGCCGGCCCCTGGACGTCTTCGTCGCCGCGGATGACGACACCGCGAAACAGGCCGTGTCGGGCCTGGTCTCATCAGGCGGGATGCGCCCCTTGGACGTGGGACCGCTGCGCCGGGCACGCGAGCTGGAAGCCTTCCAGCTCCTGCACATGGCGTCCCAGGAACGGCTCGGTCTGAACTGGTCGAGCGCCATCGCGATCCTTCCGTGACAGCCGGCGGATCCGCGCGCGTGTCTTTCGGCCCGCTCGCGTGCTCGGCAGAGCGGCTGACCTCTGCCGACCTCCGCCTTCTTCGATGGTGGGAGGAAGGGGAGGTGCTGATCCGTGGCCGACTGGCTGTCGCCGGAGAACGTGACCGGGGTGACCCGGGTGCTGGACCTCAGCGGGGTGTTCGTCAACAGCACGCTCGGCGGGGTGCTGGCCCGGGCCCGGCATCTGGACCTGTTCGGCTTCCTGGTCATCGGCATCGTCTCCGGCCTGGGCGGCGGCATCCTGCGCGACACCCTGTTGCAGCACGGGACCCCTGTGGCCCTGACCGACTACACCTACCTCGCCGTCTCGGTCGGCGGCATCATTCTGGCCTTTGTGGCCGACCTGAGCCGGCCGACCTCGACCCGGGCCTTCGACCTGCTGGACGCCTCGGCGCTCAGCGTCTGGGCGGTTGTCGGGGCGCAGAAGACCCTCGCCGTCGGTCTGGGCTGGCTGCCGGCCGTGCTGCTGGGCACCATCACGGCGGTCGGTGGTGGTGCCATCCGGGACCTGATGCTGGGGGAGACTCCCGCCATCTTCGGCGGCACTCCCTTGTACGCGACCGTCGCGGTGCTGGTGGCCACGGTGATGGTGGTCTGTAGCCAGCTCGGCGCACCCACCATCGGCATCCTGGCCGGGCTCGTCGTCGGCATCTCACTGCGCGTGGCCTCGCTCACCTGGGGCTGGCAACTGCCCGGGAGCCGCGACTGGCGCCCGAAGTCGTCGCGCGGCCGCGGTTTCTGACCCGAACGGGCGAGCCGGTCCCGCACCAGGAAACAGGTCGAGGAGAGGAGCACACAGCAGATGTCCCTCAAGGATTCCGTGGATGCGGTCGCGGCCGGGCTCGGCGACATCCGGTCCGAGCTGGAGGACTTCTACAAGGACCTGCACGCCCACCCCGAGCTGGGCCACCAGGAGCACCGGACCGCGACCCGGGTGACGGACCGCCTGAGGACGTGCGGCTACCAGGTGCACGACGGGATCGGCGGCACCGGCGTGGTCGGCGTGCTGGCCAACGGCGCCGGGCCCACCGTTCTGCTGCGGGCCGACATGGACGCCCTGCCGGTCCGCGAGGCGACCGGCCTTGCGTACGCCGGCACGACCAGCGCCACGGACGCCTCCGGCCGGCAGGTGCCCGTCGCGCACGCCTGCGGCCACGACATGCACGTCACCTGTCTGCTGGGAGCGGCCCGCCTGTTGGCGGCAGCCCGAGCGCCGTGGCAGGGCACCCTGCTGGCCCTGTTCCAGCCTGCCGAGGAGCCCGGCGACGGCGCCGACCGGATGCTCGCCGACGGGCTCATCGACCGTGTTCCCCGCCCGGACGTCGCATTCGCCCAGCACGTGCTCCCCCATCCCGCCGGACAGGTCGGCACGCGCGCAGGCTCCTTTCTCTCCGCGGCGGACAACATCAAGATCACTGTCCATGGCAGAGGCGCTCATGGATCGGCACCGCAGGCCGCGATCGATCCCGTGGTGATGGCCTCGATGATCGTCGTCCGCCTCCAGACGATCGTCTCGCGCGAGCTGGCCGCCACCCGGCCGGTCGTGCTCACGGTGGGCTCTGTACAGGCGGGCACGAGCGGCAACGTGATCCCGGAGTCGGCCGAGCTGCTGGTCAACGTGCGCACCTACGACGAGGACACCCGCCAGGCCGTTCTGGCCGCGGTCCGGCGCATCGTCAGAGCCGAATGCGACGCCTCCGGGGCGACCCGCGAGCCGGACATCGAGGAAGGCACCCGATTTCCGCCGACCGTCAACGACAGGGCGTTGACCCGCGAGGTCGCGGCCGCCTTCGCCGCGGCCTTCGGGGACCGCGCGGGCACCAGCGAACTACAGAGCGCCAGCGAGGACTTCAGCCGCATCCCGGACGCCTTCGGCATCCCGTATACCTACTGGGCCCTCGGCTGCATCGATCCGGACACGTACCAGGCTGCCCAGCAGCGCGGCACGGTGGCGCAGGACATCCCGGTCAACCACAGCCCCCGCTTCGCCCCGGTCCTCCAGCCCACCCTGGACACGGGCGTACAGGCCCTGGTCGCGGCGGCCCTCACCCGACTTGCACAGCCGGACCACAGGAGACCGTGACTCCTGGGCCAGGACCGGACCGGCGACGCCGGCGCTCCTGTTCGTTCAGTCCACCCGTACGGCGTGGATCGCGGTGAAGGCCAGCAGGGGGGTGGCGGTCCGCGGCGGATCCTCGAGCAGGGGCGAGTGCCCGAGCCCGGGCAGCAACTCGATCTCCGCGCCCGGAACGGCGCGGTAGTCGGCGGCGGATGAGGATCGCCATCTGCGGTCGTCCTCGCCGAAGATCACCAGGAGCGGCTTGCCCAGGACCGCCAGCCGATCCGGCAGCGCCCGCTGCTCCAGGTAGGAGCGGGTGCCCCGCATCGTCATGCTGAACGTGTGGGAGGTCATGCTGCGCACCTCGTCCAGGAGCTCTTCCGGGAACTGGTAGCCCTCGCGGCTGAAACCAGTGCTCGCGAACCGGCGGAGCTGCTCGTCGGTCGGCGGCCACTGGGAGGGGGCGGTTGCGGCGGACTCCGGTGCGATGAAGGCGTCCAGGCTGGGGCCTGTGTTGACCAGCGCGAGCGCGGTCACCAGGTCGGGCCGCTGTTCGGCGAGGGCGGTGGCGACGACGCCGCCGCTGGAGTGTCCGACGACCACGGAGTGCTCGACGCCGAGCCGGTCGAGTACCACGCCGGCCCGACGTGCCTGGTCCGGGAGCTCGTAGCTGCGGTCGGCCGGTTTGCCCGACCGGCCGTGCCCGAGCAGGTCGATCCGGATGACGCGGTGAGATCCGGTCAGCAGCGGAACCATCGCGTCCCACGAGCGGGTCGAGGATGCGGACCCGTGGATGAGCAGGAGTGCGGGGGCGTCGCGGGGGCCGTCCTGGCACACGTAGATGTCGCCGTCGTCCAGCGACAGGGTCGAACTCTCGGTGGTCTCGGCGCCGCCGTTCACGTACGAACCGCCGTCAGAAACAGTCATGAGCCCACTGTCCCCGCCGGTACGCGCCGGTGGATTGGACGAATGTTCCCCTCAGCCGGCTCACCTAGCATGGGACGATGCGGACGTTCGTGCACGGTGAGGTGGTGTGGGACGTCGCGTGCCCGAGGCGGCCCAGCCGGGTGGCCGGTGTCGCCATGGCCGGGTTCCGGGTCCGTGACCTGGACGCGCTCCGGATGGTCCCGCACCCGGCCGTGACAATGCTCCTGGAGTTCGGCGCCGGTTCGCCCGTCGTTGAATGTGCCACCGGGCCGCAGCAACGGGGAAGCCTCGTCGCCGGGCCCGGGCTCGGGTCCGCGGGCGCGGTCCGGGCTCGGGGAGAGAACGTCGAGTGCGTACAAGTGCGCCTGTCCCCCGTGATCGCACGCGCGGTCCTGGGCGTCTCCCCCGCCGACCTCGACGGGGCCGTCGTGTCCCTGGGCGACCTGTGGGGCCGGGAGGCGTCACGGATCCGCGAGCAACTCGGCGATGTCGCGTCGTGGCAGGATCGCTTCGCGTTGGCGGACACCCTGCTCGCCCGCCGGCATGAGGCGGGGCCGCCGGTGGACCCGGAGGTGGCCTGGGCCTGGCACCGGATCGTCGTCAGCCGTGGCCTGGCCCGGGTCGACGGACTCGCGGCCGAGGTCGGGTGGAGCCGTAAGCGGCTGTGGTCCCGGTTCCGGTCACAGCTCGGCCTGCCGCCCAAGCGCGCCGTGAAACTGGTCCGTTTCGACCATGCCGCGCACCGCCTGGTCGCGGGTGAAGGCGCGGCCCAAGTCGCGGCGGACGCCGGCTACGCCGACCAGTCCCACCTGCATCGGGACGTCAGGGCGTTCACCGGGGCAACCCCCGCGACCGTGTCCGGCGAGCCGTTTCTCGCCGTTGACGACATCGCATGGCCCAACCGCGGAACACCCGCAAAGCCTCACGTCCCCAGGGATCCCCGGCTCGGGCGCCGGCCGTCTTGAGGCCCGAGTGCCGTGCATCGCCAGGATCGGGTCAATTTCTTCGACGAATTGATCAGCACCAGGTGGCGGTCCTCGGCAGACGGCTTCAGCGGGCGGCCCGGGCCGGGTGGTACCGGCTACGGAAGGTGGCTGGTGTGGTGCCGGTGCGCTGGATGAAGTACTTGACGAAATTGCTGGTGTCGAGGAAGCCGAGGCGGGCCCCGATGCCCGCGACGGGCTCTTCGCCGTGAGCGAGGAGGCGTTTGGCCTCCAGCACGACGCGACGGTCGATGAACTCCTTGGCGCCGACGCCGGCCGCGGCGAGCGCGGCCCGGGTCAGGGTGCGCGGCGAGTATCCGAGGGCGCGCGCGTAGTGTCCGACGTCGCGGGCCCGGGCGAAGTCGGTTTCGACGGCGGCACGGAAGCGCTGGAAGGTTTCCGCGTGCCCGGCGGGCCGGGTGCCCACGGGTGCGGTCAAGTGGGTCAGGCGCAGCAGGAGTACGGCGAGCAGCCGCTGGAGGATGGCTGAGCGGGTGGGGGCCGGCATGTGGGTGGTGCCGTATTCGTGGGCGAGGTGGTCGAGGGCCCGGTGCAGGGCGGGGGCGTCCTCTCCGGTGATCTGCCACAGGGTGCGCCCGAAGGGGTCGTCGAGGCGGACGTCGGTGGCGGTCGCCGGGTCGAGGAAGTCGGGCTGGAACAGCACCAGAGTGCCGGTGGCCGCGCCGAGGTCGCCGAACCGCTGTACCTGGCCGGGGCGGACCCACAGCCAGGTGCTGTCGGTGACGGCGTAGTCGGCGAAGTCGATCATGTGCCACAGCAGCCCCTGTTCCACCGTGAGGAGCAGGTGGAAGTCCGGGCGCTGTGCGCGGCCGGCTCCCTCGGCGTCCCGGGCGCCGTCCGCCCCGCCGTGGTGATGCAGGCGGCGGCGCAGTTCGGCGATCGGCATCACTTCGACACCGACCTCGCCGGCCGCCGGAGGGACGTACTGGATCTCCGGGATCGCTTCGTGTCCGTTTTTCACCACGACGAGACCTCACCGTACCTGGGCGGAACCGTTCGCGGCTCCTACGTTTGACGTCAGTCGAGAGCATAAGCGGCGGCAGGGGCGTCGCAGCTCCCGGCCGATATCGATGACTGACTTCTACCCATGTCAGGAGGTCCCGAATGACAGACCGTATCCGTCTGACGTACGCGTTCGACGCCTACTGCGGCTGGTGCTACGGCTTGGGCCCGGCGTTGCGGCGGTTCGCTGACGCCAACGCGGACCGGATCGAGTTGCAGGTGCTGTCCGGGGGCCTCTTCTCCGGCCCGCGCGCCCTGCCCGCGGCGGCGTACCCGCACATCCCGGCCGCCAACGAGCGCATCGCCGCCGCCACGGGGGTCACCTTCGGCGACGGCTACCAGCAGGTTCTGGCCGAGGGGGCCGTGGTGATGGACTCCACCGACGCCGCCGTCGGCCTGGTCGCGCTGCGCAGCCAGGCTCCCGGACGCATCCTGGAACTGGCGAGCGCCCTCCAGCGCGCCTGGTACGTCGACGGCCGCAGCCTCTCCGACCTCGACGTGTACCGGTCCATCGCCGCCGGGCACGGCCTCGACGCCGACGCCGTCGCCGAAGCCTTCTTCGACCCGGCCGCCCGCGCCGAGGCCGAAGGCGGCTTCCGGGAACTGCGCCGGCTCGGCGTCGACGCCTACCCGACCCTGCTCCTGCACACCCCCACCGGCACCCACCGGCTCGGCGGAGCGCTCTCCAGCACCCTCCAGCTCACCGAGGCCCTCGACCGGCACCTGGCCCCCGCCGCCGCCTGACCGCCCACCGAACCACCCCGAAAGATCACGAAGGAAAACACTGCCATGACGAACATTGCTGTCTTCGGTGCCAACGGCACCATCGGCTCCGCCATCGTCCGCGAGGCCCTCGACCGCGGCCACACCGTCACCGCCGTCGTCCGCGACCCCGCCAAGGTCACCGAACGCCACGCGAACCTGACCGTCACCACCGGCGACGCCCTCGACGCCCAGTCGGTCGCCGCCGCCGCGACGGGCCACGATGTCGTCGTCAGCGCTGTCGGCGGCGGTGACGGCCCCGGCCACATCGCCACCATCAAGCCTGCCGCCGTCGCCCTCACCGAAGGACTGCGGACCCTCGGCGGGCAGGCACCCCGCCTGATCGCCGTCGGCGGCGCCGGGTCCCTGCGCACCCCTGACGGCAAGCAGGTGTGGGACGCCCCGGGCCTGCCCGAGTTCCTGCTCCAGATCATGCACGCCCACGGCGACGCCCTCGACTACTACCGGACCGTCACCGACGTCGACTGGACCAACATCAGCCCCGCGGCCACGATCGAGCCCGGCACCCGCACCGGCGGCTACCGCACCGCCCTGGACGACCTCATCACCGACGACGACGGCAACAGCGCCATCACCGTGGAGGACTACGCGGTCGCCCTCCTCGACGAGATCGAGCAGCCCGTCCACCGCCGGCAGCGCTTCACCGTCGGCTACTGACCGACCCGGCTCAGTCGTGGTCGGTGGAGAGGGCGACGTGCCGCCAGGCGTCCAGTTCCTTGCGGAAGTTGTCCAGCTTGGCGTCGAAGGCTTGCAGGGTGTCGGCTCCGAGCTGGAGGCGCAGGGGAGGCTCGGGGGCGGCGGCCATCTCCACGATGGCGCGGGCGGCCTTGGCCGGGTCGCCGGGCTGGGCGTGGTTGAGCCCCGTAGCCGCTTCACGCATGGTGCCGGCGGTGGCCGCGTAGTCGTCGATCACGTCGGTGCCGGTGTGCAGGCTGGCCGGGTCGAGGAAGTCGGTGCGGAAGAAGCCCGGCTCCACGAGCGTCACGTGGACGCCGAGGGGCGCCAGTTCGGCATGGAGGGTCTCGGTGAATCCCTCGACGGCGAACTTCGTGGAGGCGTAGATGCCCCAGCCCGGCGCGGTGGCGAAGCCCACGATGGAGCTGATGTTGACGACGTGCCCGGAGCGCTGGCGCCGCAGTAGCGGTAGCACGGCGCGCTGGACGGCGAGCGGACCGAACACGTTGGTCTCGTACACCGCGCGCACCGTCGCGTCGTTGGATTCCTCCACGGCGGCGAGCAGGCCGGTGCCGGCGTTGTTGACCAGGACGTCGATGCGTCCGAACCGTTCGACTGCCGTGTCGACAGCCGCCTGGATGCTCTCGGGGTCGGTCACATCCAACGGCACGGCCAGCAGCGCGTCACCGGCGTCGGGGAGCTGCTCGCGGACGGCTTCCGCCTTCCGTGCGGTTGCCACCACCTGATGTCCTGCCGCGAGCGCCGCGCGCGTGATTTCCAGGCCGAACCCACGGGACGATCCTGTGATGAACCAAACACTCATTGTTTTCTCCTGGGTTCAGGCGGTGCGTGAGTCGAAGGCCGCCCGGTTCTGGGCGACGAAGCTCTCCACATCGAGGGGGTCGGTGCCGCCGATCTTCTTCACGACGTCGTTCGTGCCGGCGAAGATGCCGTTGCGGTAGTCGACCGCGACGGCGAGAAGGTGCTGGATGAGGTGTTCCGGCGCTCCGCGCTTTTCGAGGATGGCCCTGAACTCGTCGAGGCTGATGGGCACATAGGTGACCTGACTGCCGAGCGCCTGCGACATCTTCTCGGCGATCTCGTCGTGGTTGAGCTCCACCGGCCCGTACAGCGGGTAGATCTTGCCGGCGTGCGGGGCGGGGTCCTCCAGGATGGCCGCGATCACCCTTGCCTGGTCGCTTTCCGCGATCGGGGCATGGCGTCCGTCCGCGAAGGGCAGGCGCAGTTCGCCGGTCCCGTCGGCCCAGGTATCGATCAGCCACTGGGCGAAGAAGGTCGGACGGATGTGGGTGACGGCCACCGGGAAGCGGTCCAGGACACGCTCCGCGACCCAGTGCTGGCGTGCCGCGTTGCTGGCGGAATCGCGGCGGGCCGAGATTTGCGACATGTTCACGATCGCCTGCACCCCGTTCTCCTCCGCCGCCAGGGCCACGTTCGCCGTGGCGTCCATCAGGCCGGGGAAGATCGGATAGGTGAAGTACAGGGCATCGATCCCCTTCGTCGCCTCCGCCAGGGAGTCGAGGTCGAGGACGTCGCCTTCCACGATCTGCGCCCCGAGGCCGGCAAGCCTCGCGGAGCGCCCATCGGCACGGCGGACGAGCGCGCGGACGTGGTGGCCGCGCTGAAGCAGCAGTTCGGCGGTGTGGCCACCGGTCTTGCCGGTCGCTCCGATCACCAGAAGGTTGCGTTCCATGACTTTTCTCCGTTTCTAGGTCAGACGCAGACCGGGTGCGGTGAGCGTGTCGAAGCGCGCCGCCTCTCCCGGAGCTGTGAGGCGCATCGCCACCACGGACCAGGCGGCGCGATCGGTATAGCCGGGCAGCGTGGTGCGACGCAGCACGTCGTGTCGTTCGAGGTGCTTGAGGCGTGCGGCCATAAGGCTGATCAGAGATGACTCGATGCACCCGCACCCGCACCCGCAGTACGTCGAGTTCGCCGCCACGTCGGCCCGCACACTCGGGCGCGAACTCGGCCATCCGGGCGGCAGCGCGGCAACTCCCACCGCAGAACGACGGCGGAATCCGACCATCCACTTATTGTCGCTCATCGACCTTCTCTTTCCTGGTCGCGCTCACATGGCTGGAACCAGAGACTGTGCGGCGGGATTGGAGGGCGAGCAGGGCGACGCCCGCGGCCAGGCCCGCGCCGGCCTGGACCCACCAGGCATGGTCGAATCCCGTGAGCGTGGGCCGGGCCGTGAGGGCGACGAGCACAGCCACGCCGACAGCCTGGAGCGCGCGAGCACCGACCAGCACGCCGAGATTCGGCGCGGCAGCCGCGACGGCGGAGGTGAGGGTGAACATCGCCACCCCGCTGAGCAGCACCTTCTTGCGCCCCCACTGGTCCGCGACCCGGCCCGCGGGCACGAGTACGGCAGCGAACACGATCGCGTAGGCCGACAGGACCCACGACACGCTCGCGACGCCCGCGCCCGGGAACGACTGCCCGATCCCGTCGAGGGCGACGTTGACGACAAAGAAGTCGAGCTGCGCCATGAAGGCGACGGCACCCAGCACCGCCATGACGCTCCAGCGGCGCGGGTGGCCCGCCTCGGTGACGGCCGGAGCCGGGCCGGTGTGCGGTGTCGTCGCGACCGCCTGCGGTGCGGCCTGTGTGGACATCCCGTCCGCCTCCTCAAAAGAATGGGCTTGACAGCCCTTTTTTGGCCTGCATCCAGGAGACACCTCAAAGAATGGGCTGTCAAGCCCTTTTTTTGCTACGATGGCCGCCATGACCACCACCGGCGAAGCGCCGGGCCGGAAGCTGACCGCCAAAGGCCTGGCCACACGCGAACGCATCGTCAAGGCGGCTGCCGAGCTGATCTACGAACACGGTGCACAGAACACCAACAACGAGCAGCTCCGCGCGGCCGCCGGGGTCAGCGGCTCGCAGCTGACGCGCCACTTCCCCACCAAGGAGTCCCTGGTGCGCGCGGTGCTCGCCTGGCAGGCCGACAGCATCGTCGCCCGCCACCAGGCGCCCGAGCTGGGTGAACTGGACAGCTTCGCCGCCCTGTACCGATGGGCCGACATGTACGTCGCCTCGCAGGACATGATGCGCGGCGGCTGCACGTTCGGCTCCCTGGCCGCTGAGGTCGTCAAGACCGAGCCCTCCCACCGGGACGCGGTGGCCGACGGCTTCGGGCGGTGGCAGGAGCTGTTCAAGCGCGGCCTGAGCACGATGCGCGAGCGCGGCGAACTGCGGCCGGAGGCCGACCCGGCCGCGCTCGCCCACCTGCTCGCCGCCGCGTTCCAGGGCGGAGCACTGCTGGACCAGGCGGCCGGCGAGTCCACACCCCTGCGCGACGCGCTGTACGGGGCCCTGGCGTACGTCGAGTCATTCGCCGCCGAGCGCTGACCGTTCCGGCCGGGCGGAACGGCGAATGGACCGAGGCCGGCGGGCCTCGGTCCATTCGATGTCATGCTCGGCTACGCGACCTCGGCGGGAACGTCGCGAACGACCTCGGTCAGCTCGCCGGAGTCGATGTCGTAGAAAAGGCCGTAGATCTCAATGTGCTTCGGGGTGCCCGGGCTGTTGCGGATCAGACTCACGTCGTAGTTGAGTGACTTTTCGAAGTCGGCGATGGAGATGCCGTCCCAGTCGTACAACGACGAGATGTCGGTGTGCTGCTCATTTTTCCACGCCGCGGTGATTCCCTCAGCCGTGAAGGAGGTGGCGCCGCAGAAGGAGTGGTGTACGACAACAACCCGCTCGATTCCGAAGAGGTGCTGGGAGACCGTGATCGAGCGAAGAGCGTCCGCCGCGCGCCCGCCCCCGACGATGAGGGGGAACACCGTCGCTGTGGAGCCCATCTTCCTGCCGGCCTCGTCGAGGACGAGTTCACCGGGGTAGACCTCGTCGCCGAAGTAATCGGCCACCGCCTTCGCGGCCCCGGACGCCCGGGGGTCGAAGCAGTACATGGCGATCGTCCTGACGGGAATCACACTGGCGATGATCTCCCGAGCCGCTGCTTCGTCGTAACCCGGCTGTCCTTGGAACGTGAACTCTGTATAACCCGACATCATTTGACTCCGGTTCTCGCGGTTGGCTCCCCGGCTTTCTCGGCAAGCCAGGAAGGTTTCACATGGGGAATGCCATGGCGGTGAGGGCTCTTCGCTACTCCCCCCACGGCCCATTGACCACGCCGCGCTCCATGGTGGTGACGCCATCCGCCTTCCGTTCCTGCGCGAGGTGGTAGGCGAGTGCGTAGGGAGGCGCGGCCGTCTCGGAGCGGGCACCGTGGGCGATGACCTCGTCGGCCAGATTGCTGATCATCTCGAGCCGTGGATACGCGGCATGGATCTCCCCCTGCTCCTCCGCCACGAGGTCGGCATTCCTGCCGAAGTCGATCCAGACGCCTTCGTACGTCAGGTAGGTCAACAGCCCCATTCGTTCGGGGAGCTGCGGAGTGGTGTGAAAGGCAATAGCCTCCCAGACCTTGTCGACATCCCCGGCGGGGGCTCCAGCGACGGATGCACCGCCGCGCGGGCTGCGGCGAGGCTCGCCTCGACCAGCGGCCCGGAGGGGAGGGCGAGTACGTCGTCGGGCAGCTTGTCCGGAAGGACTGGAGGAGCGTCGGTCATGATTTTGACGCTACGAGAGTCAATCTGGGACAAAAAGTGGCACGGATGCCAATCAGCGCTACCATCGTGCCACCATGACGAACAGACATCGCGTTGCGGTGCTCGTGCTGCCCGGTGTGCTCGCGCTTGAATTCGGCACCGCTACACAGATCTTCTCGACAGACCCGCACTACGAGCTGACCGTGTGCGCCGAAAGCGCGCCCGGACCCGTGCCCGGATCCGGCTTCGCGATCACCGTCGCAGCCGGCCTCGAAGCGCTGGACGACGCCGACACCGTGATCATCCCGGGGTACGAGAACCTCGACACGGTCCCGTCAGCAGGATTCCTGGCGGCGCTACGGGCGGCTCACGCCCGAGGCGCCCGGCTCGTCTCCATCTGCACCGGGGCCTTCGTCCTCGCCGCGGCCGGACTGCTCGACGGGCGCCCGGCCACCACGCACTGGCAGCAGACCGAGCAACTGCGACGGCGCTACCCGCACGTCAAGGTCCTGCCGAATCAGCTCTACGTCGACGACGGCGACATCCTCACGTCCGCCGGCGTGACGGCAGGGATCGATCTGTGCCTGCACCTGATCCGCACCGACCTGGGTGCGGCGGCGGCGAACACACACGCGCGGGGACTCGTCGCGCCGCCACGACGGCGAGGAGGTCAGGCACAGTTCATCGAACAGTTCCGCCCCGAAGCCAGCGGAGACGAGCTCGCTCCCCTGCGGGAGTGGATGCTCGACAACCTCGCAGACCCCGTTACCGTCGACGATCTCGCAGAACACGCCCATATGTCCCGGCGGACCTTGATCCGCCGCTTCCGTGAGGAGACCGGCACCACGCCGATCGCCTGGCTGACCGACGCGCGTATCGACCGAGCACGCGAACTGCTGGAGGCGAGCGCAGTGCCCGTCGAACAGGTCGGTCGCCTCACCGGCTTCGGCGCTCCCGCTTCCCTGCGAGCCGCCTTCCACCGGCACCTCGGCACCTCGCCCCAGGAATACCGGACCCTGTTCCGCCACAAAGCGGAGCCGGAGCAGACCTGACTGCTTGCTCCCGCGCGTGAGCGCTCAGGAAGCGTCGGAGACGACTGGGCGGGGCGCCTGCCGAGACCGGGCCCGCGCCGTGAGCGGGAGTCCGCCGAATGCCTGATCGGCAACGCGCTCCAGTGCGGCCGTGTCGGACCCGGCCTTGGCCAGCACTTCCATGCCCCGGTTGATCGCCATGAGCAGGTGGCTGACTCCGGGGGCGTCCGCCTCGGGATCGAGGTCGCCATGTCGCTGCGCAGCCTGAACGCACTCGGTCAGTGAACCTTCAATTCTCGTGAGGGCCTGCCTGACGCGTGCACCGGCCCGCGGATCGTGGTCGGCCCCCTCGACGACGAAGCCGGTCACCATGCAGCCGAGCTGGTCGGGGTCGTCATGCACAAATCGCGCCGACTCCACGAGATACGCGTGCAGCCGCTCCAGCGCGGTGTCATCGGGGCCTTCGAGTACGGCCGCCCAGCGTGCCTCACTGCGGTCGCAGTATGCCTCCAGCGTCCGCAGGTACAGCTTGCTCTTGTCGCCGAAGGCGGCGTAGAGGCTGCCCCGGCCCAGCCCGCCGGCCTTGGCGATGTCGTCAACGCTGGTGCCGGCGTATCCGGCACGGCGGAACTGTCGCTCGACGGCCGCTACGACCTTGTCCTTGTCGAATCCTGGTGGGCGCCCCATGCGGCCAGCGTACAGGCCGCACAGCCATTCTTGACATTCCGTTCCACAACTTCTTACCGTTCCTGACAGAACGGTCCAGAACTCTGGTGTCCGTCACTCACGGCATCCCGCGAATCCCTCAGAACGGATGAGACGCATGTCTTCGCAAGATCAGATGGCCCCTCCACGAACACAGCGGGGAGGTGGAGGCTCCCCGAACGCCCGTCCGGCTCTCATCCTCGCCGTGCTGGCCATGGCGAGTTTCCTTGGCCAACTCGACGTGTGGATCACCAACGTCGGCCTGCCGGACATCGGGCAGGGCGTCGGTTCGACGTCCCTGTCGGATCTGAGCTGGGTGCTCAATGGGTACGCGATCGTCTATGCCGCCTTTCTGGTCCCCGCGGGGCGGCTTGCCGACCGCTTCGGCCGGAAGGCCGGCTTCCTCCTTGGCATGGCTGTCTTCGTGGCGGCGAGCCTGGGGGCGGGTCTGTCCGGCGATGTATGGGTGCTGGTCGTCTTCCGTGCCATTCAGGCCGTGGGCGCCGCCCTGCTGACCCCGGCCAGCCTGGGCCTGGTGTTGACGAGTGCTCCCGCCGACAAGGTGGAGCGGTACGTCAAGATCTGGTTCACCGCAGGTTCGCTGTCCGGGGTATGCGGGCCGATCTTCGGCGGGCTGCTGGTCCAGGTCTCCTGGCGGTGGCTGTTCCTGGTGAACATTCCGATCGGGCTGCTCGCGATGGCGCTGGCCGCGCGACTCGTGACCAACGTCAAGCACGAACAAGACGCCCGCATCCCCGACCTGCTCGGCGGTGTCCTGCTGATCATCGTGGTCGGCGGACTGTCCTTCGGCGTGGTCAAGGCGCCCGACTGGGGCTGGTCGGACGTCCGCGTCGTTTCGTCTCTGGTCGTGGCGGTGGTCGGGGTGGTCGTGTTCCTGCTCCGCTCGTCACGTCACCAGGCGCCCGTGGTGGACCTCTCACTCTTCCGTGACCGGATCTTCGCCTCGGCGAACCTCGCCGCCACCCTGCAACTGGCCTCGTTCGCCGGCTTCCTGCTGTCGACGATCCTCTGGCTCCAGAGCCACTGGCACTACTCCGCCATCAAGACCGGATGCGCCAGCCTTCCCGGTCCCGTGGCCTTCGCACTGGCTGCCGCTCTCGGTGAAGCCCTCCAGCGCCGATTCCGGGTCCCGGCCGGTTTCATCGCCGCGGTCGGCAGCGCCATCGCCGCTGTCGGCATCCTGCTCTTCGTCGTACTGCTGCACAACGACCCGAACTACGCGTCCGGAGTCCTCCCGAGCTGGCTGATCTTCGGGGCCGGCGCCGGGCTGGCGCTTCCGACCGTCGTCTCCTCCGCGACGGTCGGCCTGCACCCCGAGCAGGCGGCTACCGGCAGCGCCATCGTGACCATGGCCATGCAGATCGGTTCGGTCGTCGGCATCAGCATCCTGGTCGCCCTGCTCGGCACCGCCTCCGGTGGAGCATCTCTCGAGACCTACCGGCACGCATGGTTTGTCGCGATGGGACTCATGGCTGCCGCAGCCGTGGTGTCTCTGGGCGTATCGAAGAAAAAGGTGGTGGCAGTCCGATGACAGCGTCACTTCCGGCTCAGGCTTCCCGCGCCACGGCCCCCGGCGGCGGGCGGTCCCGCTGGCTTGGCCTTCTGGTGGTTTGTCTCGGCGTCATGATGGCCTTCGTCGACGTCACCTCCACCATCTCGGCCCTGGGCGAAATACAGAGCGACCTGCACGTCACTTCGAGCACGCTGGTATGGATCACCAGCGCGTACAGCCTCGCTGTCGTGAGCTTCGTAATGTCCGCCGGAACCTTCGGCGATCTCGTCGGGCGTCGACGCGTGTTCAGCCTGGGTGCCGCCGTCTTCCTGGCCGGCAGCGTACTCGCCGTTTTCGCCGACAGCGCCGGCATGCTCATCACCGCACAGGCGATCGCGGGCCTCGGTGGCGCAGCCGTGTTGCCGACGAGCCTGGCGATTGTCAGTGCCACCTTCACCGACGCGCACGAGCGCACCGCCGCGATCGGCATCTGGGCCGCGTGCTCCGGACTGGGCCTGGCCATCGGCCCGATCCTCGCCGGAGCCCTGCTCGAACATTTCTCCTGGCACACCGTCTACATCGCCAACATCGCCATCGCCGGCATGGCCATCCTCCTGGCCCCGGTCTTCGTAGCCGAGTCCAGACTCCCCACGCGCAAGCCCGATCTCGCGGGCCTTGTCCTGGGCACAGTGATGACGGCCTCGGCCACCTACGCGATCATTCAGGGTGGCGCCACGGGATACGCCGAGGCGCCGATCATCACCATGTATGTGGTCTTCGCTGTATCTCTGTTCATGTTCATACGCGTAGAACTCCGTCACCCCGACCCCATGCTGGACCTGAGGCTCTTTCGGAACGCTTCCTTCTCGGCCGTCATGGGCGTGGCCGCTGTCAGCGTTTTCGGACTGGTCGGTGTCGCCCTGCTCAGCGTGCTCTACATGGAACGTGTGGGACAGACCAGTCCCCTCGACGTCGGCGTGCGCCTGCTGCCGCTGTTCGGAACGTTCCTCCTGGTCACCGTAGTGACCGCCCGGGTGCTGGTACAACGGGTCGGCTTCACACTCCTGATCACTGCGGGCCTGGTCCTCATCGGAGCCGGGTCTCTCGCGATGCTCGCGACCGATGCCTCGGGAGGTTACGGGGCGATGTGGCCAGGGCTGCTCGTGGCGGGCGTCGGAGCGGGCCTGCTGACGGCACCTTCGACGGCTGCCGCGGTCAACAGTGTCCCGCCACACCAGCAGGGCATGGCGGCGGCAGCGGTGAACATGGCTCGTCAGCTGGGAACGGTGCTCGGCCCCAGTGTCCTCGGAACCATCGTCACCAGTCGCTTCCCCCGGAACCTGCATGAGCGTCTCGGCGAGGCAGGCATCCCCTCGCCCCAGGCGGACAGGATCGTGGAGGGTGCGTCACACGGCGGCGGTGCGACAGACATCCCCGCATCCCTCGCTCGCGTGGTGGGAACTGCCGTACCGAGGGCGTTCACCGACGCCGTGCACCTGGGCAACGTCATAGGCGGAGTTGTACTGATCGTCATGGCCGTGCCGGCGGCGCTGTTCGTCCGCCACAAGGTTCACCGTCCCCGGACATCCGCTGAGGCGTAAGCGATACGTCAACGGGCCGGTGTTGATCGCTGCGCATGGCCATCAACACCGGCCTCCAGCGCACGTATCCCGAGGTCGACAAGCCGGTTCCGCCGACTGCCGCGGCGCACACAGGTGAGGATCCGCCGCGTCGGCATGTTCTCGCCCGACACCGGGACCCGCACCACCGACCGGCCCGCCGGGCCCTCGGCCAGCCGCGGGACCAGCGAGACTCCCAGCCCGTTCCCGACCAGCGACCAGACCGCCTGCCACTGGGTGGCGGCGTGCACGATCCGCGGCGAGAATCCGGCCACCGCGCACAGCATCCGCACCCGCTGGGCGTGGTCGCAGGTGCCGGGGTCGGCGACGATCCAGTCCTCGGCCGCCGCGTCCTCCAACCGCACCGATGCCACCCGCGCGAGCGGGTGGTCGGCGGGCACCAGCATGACGTACGGCTCCTCCAGCAGCAGGCTCTGCTCGAACCGCGAGTCGTCCAGCGGCGGCCCGCCCTCGATGGGCTCCACGACCGCGAGATCCACCTTGCCCGCCACCAGCAGGTCCATGCTCTCCGCCGTGTCACACTCCCGCACCTGCACCAGGAGGTCGGGATGGCTGTGCCGCAGCCGCCCGGCCGCGGGGGCGATCAGGCCGCCGATCGCGGTGTTGAAACCCGCGATGCGCAGCGGCCCGGCCACGCCCGCCCGATAGGACTCCAACTCCGTCTGCGCCTCCTCCCAACGGGCCAGCAGCGCGTCGGCGTGGTCGACGAGCAGACGCCCGGCCGGGGTCAGCCGGACGCGGCGGCCCTGCGGCTCCAGGAGCGGGACCTTGAGCTGCCGCGCGAGCTCGCGCATGTGGTGGGAAACCGCCGACGGGGTGAGGTGCAGGGCCTCCGCTGCCGCGGTGACCGTGCCCTGCTGGTGCACCACGCGGAGCATATGAAGCCGACGCAGGTCAATCATGAAATGATTTTGCACACAGCACCAGCAAAACATGCAATAGACCGCAACGGTTGTCCCGGGTCATCCTGCTGCCATGAACACCAAAACGAACACCATCGTTTCCCGGCACACCACCAGCAAGGGTGTCGTGGTCTGGAGCCGCTGCGCCTGCGGGCGGCTTCAGATGGCCCTGGTTCCCTTCGACATCGACGGCAAGGGACTCGCCGCGGGCGGACACGACATCCAGTGCCCCCACCAGGGCCGTTAGTGCTGTTCGGCGTCGGAACGAACGCCCCCGTCGCAGCCGGGCCCGGCGCTCGCCGCCGGGCCCGGGCCTGCTTCGGCTCAGCCCAGCGTGTCCATCAGGGCGGTGACATAGGCATCCAGCCGCTCCTCCACGGCTGGCGTCGTCAGCTCTGTTCTCCCTGCCTCCCGCCATGCCTGCGCCACCAGCCGCACTTCCTCCGAGCACGCCAGCCCGTCCCGCACCTGCCAGTACAGCCGCTCGCTGGCGGCCGCGGCCAGCACCCCGCCGGCCTCCTCATACGCCTCAGCGAACCGCAGACCCCACGCGGGGCCGTGCAGCAGCGCGAGATTGGTGGAGCAGTGCGCCACATCGAGATCTGCCGGGCCCCAGGAGGTCGCTGCCCAGTCGACGACGCCGGTGATCCGGGCACCGGCCGGCCCTGAAGGCGGCACGTCGAACAGCACATTGCCGGGCTGAAAGTCCCGGTGCAGGAATCGCCCCTCGTAGGGCGGCGCGGGCTTGCGGATCACGTCGATCGCCGCGGCCCATACCGCCGCGTCGGCGCCGTTCGGAACCACGACGGTGTCGGCGGTCGTCAACGCCACGTACTCCGGGGGCCGTTCGGCAGGCCGCAACGCGTGGATCGCCACGAGTTGACGGGCCAGCAGGGGAACGCGCGTCTCCAATCCCTCATCGTCGAGGACCGTCCGGCCCGCCAGATGTGTCCTCAGGAGCGACGGATACTCGCAATGCGCGGCGGTCGGATCAACCGCGACCAGTCCAGGAGCCGGCACGCCGGTCCCCGTGAGCAGGGTCAGGGCGCCGGCCCCCCTGTTCAGCCAGTCCTCGGCGTGCTCCACGTCGACGAAGGTCCGCAGCACCAGGTCACGGGTGCCTCCGTCCCGCGTACCGATGGTCAGCCTCCGCACCTCGGCAGTGATGCCGCCGTGCGGCGCCTCGGTTCTGACGACCCGTTCGCCGACCTCCAGGTGCCGGCTCACCCAAGCCAGTGTCAACGGTCGCACAGCCACCGCCTCATCTCGGGGCAGCCGATCCCCCTGGTCGGGTCGGTCGGCGTGAGTGTGGACGAGGCCAGGAGCGCCAGTTTGTCGGCCTCCGCACAGCCGGGCCGGGCGTGATAAAGCCCTAGTCCCGCATGACCTCGGGTTCGTGCCGGCGCAGCAGGCGGGCCACCGCGAAGCCGCAGACCAGCCCGATGGCCAGGAGCACACCGAGGTCGATGCCCCACTGGGCGACGGTGTGGGCCCACAGCGGGTCGACATCGTCCGGCTTGTCGAGATTCCAGGGCGGCATGGTGTGCGCGAGGTCGAGTGTGGTCCCGGCGCCGGCGACCGCCCAGCGGGCGGGCATCAGCCAGCCGATCTGTTCGATGCCCGGAGAGTCGAACAGCTGGAAGAGAACCCCGGTGAAGACGACCTGGACGACGGCGAACATCACGAGCAGCGGCATGGTCTTCTCCGGGGTCCTCACCAGCGCGGAGATGACCAGACCGAACATCATGGTGGTGAAGCCCAGCGCGCTGATGACCACGCAGACCTCGACGGCCGTGGGCATGAGCAGCCCCTGGGCGGGCAGCTGCCGGACGGAGAAGCCGATGGCGCAGATGACGACACCCTGCACGGCGGTGATCAGACCGAGGACGATCACCTTCGACATCAGATACGCCGATCGGGACAGCCCCGTGGCTCTCTCCCGTTCGTAGATCACCCGCTCTTTGATCAATTCGCGTACGGAGTTGGCCGCGCCGGAGAAGCACATGCCGACGACCAGCACCAGCAGAATGGTTCCGGACTCCTGGTTGTAGCGGAAACGGCTGTCGGGCGGCGGCGGGGCGAGTCCGAATGTCGCCGGAACCAGACAGCTCACTCCGCCCAGCACGGCCGGGAGCAGCAGCATCAGCGCCATGAAGCCCTTGTCGGAGGCGATGACCGACGCATAGCGGCGCATCAACGTCCACAACTGGCCCAGCCAGCTTTGTGGTTTGGGCCGCCGGGCTCGCGCGGGCGGCTGCGTCGCCGGGGTGCCCGACTGCTGCGGCGGTTCGGCCGAGTCGATCTCGGCGGCGCACCGGTCGTACTGCCGGGAAGCCCGCCAGCGCCCGCCCCAGTCGTCGTCGCGATGGTCCTCGAAGGCGGAGAAGACATCGGCCCAGCTTTCGTGACCGAAGAAGTCCAGGGCCTCGCCCGGGGGACCGAAGTACGCCACGGAGCCACCGGGCGCCAGGACCAACACCCGGTCGCACAGGGCCAGTTCGGCGACCGAGTGCGTGACCACGAGCACGGTGCGGCCGTCGTCGGCGAGCTCCCGCAGCAACTTCATGACATTACGGTCCAGGCCCGGGTCCAGACCGGAGGTGGGCTCGTCGAGGAAGAGCAGGGACGGTTTGGTCAGCAGTTCCAGGGCAACGGAAACCCGTTTGCGCTGACCGCCGGAGAGTGAGGCGACCTTCTTGCCCCGGTGGACGTCGAGTCTGAGCTCCTGGAGCACCTCGTCGATACGGGCCTTGCGCTCGGCCGCCTTGGTGTCACCGGGGAAGCGGAGCCTGGCGGCGTATTTCAGAGCGACGTCGACGGTCAGCTCCTTGTGCAGGATGTCATCCTGTGGGACGAGGCCGATACGGTGGCGCAACTCGGCGAACTGGGCGTAGAGATCGCGGTGGTCATAGAACACCTGGCCACGGTCCGCGGGCCGGTATCCGGTGAGTGCGCGCAGAAGGGTGGACTTCCCGGAGCCCGACGGCCCGATCACCGCGACCAGCGACTTCTCGGGGACGCCGAAGGAGACGTCGTCCAGGATGGTCTTGCCGCGCCCGACGGTCACTGTCAGGTTGCGGGCGGTGAAGGACACCTCACCGGTGTCGACGAACTCCTCCAGCCGGTCCCCGGCGAGCCGGAAGGTGGAGTGGCCGACACCGACGATGTCGTACGGGCCGATGATCCGGCGGTCCACGGGCTGCCCATTGACATAGGTGCCGTTGTGGCTTCCGAGGTCGACGATTTCGAAGCGGCCATCGGGCAGGGGCCGGAACTCCGCGTGGTGGCGGGAGACATACGGGCCCTCCACCACGAGTTCGTTTTCCGGCCCGCGGCCGATACGCAGCCGTTGCCCCAGGACGAGTGGGTAGACGCCCGAGGGGTCCCGGTCGATGGAAAGGGCTGCGGCGGCTCCGCGGGGACCGGCCGCGGGTCCTTCGGACCGGCGATTGTCCCGGGGGTCACCCGCGTCTCCGGGAGTCGGGGGAACTGCGGCACGGGCGAAACCGGATGCGGGGTGGTGAGGGAGGGGCCGGAACTGGTCGTCGCCACGGGCTGCCGCCGCCCCCATGGGGGCTCCCGGAACCTCTCCCGGCCGGGGACCGGGCACCACCGGGGGTGTGGCGGCGGCCACCGACGTGCCCCGATCCGCCGCATCCCGGACCTTGGGACGGGCCTCGGCCTGGGGCTGCCCCTCGCGTATCCGGACGTCGGCACGCACCTGATCGTCACTCACCGCCGCCGAGGCTTCGGTGAAGTCCAGCCGCATGCCGGTGGAGACCTCTCCCAGCCGGATGATCGAACCGTGACCGATCTCGATCCGCTGAATACGACGCCCTTCGGCGAACGTGCCGTTAGCACTGCCGAGATCTTCGATGACCCACGTTCCGCCGTCGCAACGGATCACGACGTGCCGCCGGGAGACTCGGCGGTCGATGAACGAGATGTCGGCCTGCTGGTCACGCCCGATGGTGTAGCTCCGGGACGCCTCCAGGGTCCAGGTGCGTCCACTGGCATGCAGTACGAGTTCCGGCATGTCCGTCCCAAGTCGATCGTGTACACCGAGGCCGTCTGCGCGAGGATAGACGACGGCTCGGACGGTTCCTGCAGCGCGAGGTGGCGAACCATCACCGGCCGGTACGCGGACCGGCTGATCGGCGGGCCGTGGGTGTTCGTCGGGCATCAGGGCGGTGTGTCCTCGTGGAGTCGGAACCGGAGTCGGTCAGCCGTGTGCGGCCCGGACCAGCGCACATCGGCGCGTACGGTCATGGCCGGTAGGGAAGAGGGCTCGGGACACGCGGAGGTTGCGTGTCATGGCGCGGAGCCGGGAATCCACACCGCGTACCCGCGCCGCGCGCACATTGCTCCCGGCCCGTGCCCCGCCGATCTCTGTTCGGTCAGGCGATGGGGTCACCGACGGCCCCGCCGGTGGCCGCGCGGATCGCGTGGGCGAACCGGTGGGCGGCGGCCTTCACCTCCGTCAGCTCCGTGGCGTCGGCGCCGACGAGGAAGGCGACGCCGATCTGCTCGTCCAGCACCCGCACCACCGCGGCAGCGGCCGCAGCGTGCACCCGCACCTCCAGATCACCCGCCGCACGCCCCAGCCGATCACCGATGATCACCCGCATCTGCCGCTCGATCTGGTCACAGACCATCAGCCAGGCCGTACGCAACGCAGGCTCGGTGTCGGCCAGCCGGATCATCTTCATCGCCAGCATCTCATCCGCCAGATCGACCGGCCGCGTCTCATACTGAAGCCGGACCAACTCCCCCACCAGGTGGTCCTCAAGAGACCTGTCCTTCGGCCAGCCGCGCAGCACACTCATCAATGTCACGACGCCCTGCATCACGATCGGCTCGGCACACGCCTCCTTGCTCCGGAAATGCCGCCAGATCGTACGCGTCGACAACCCCACCGCATCCGCGATCTGATCACCACTCGTCGCAGCCACACCCTGCTTCCAGAACAGACGCGCCGCCTCCCGCGAAATCTCCAACCGCAACCGCGAACGCCGCCGCTCACTCATCCCTCCCGCAGGGCGGCTCTCCGTCGCCATGGCACTCATCAACCCCTCCCCTCTCCGGCGCTCACGCGGTGCTCAGCGCCTCGGTGGGTGCCAGGCGGGCGGCACGTACGGAGGGGTAGACCCCGGCCAGGACGCCGATGGCTGTCGCCCCGCCCGTGCCCATGGCGATGGCGGTCATCGGGATCACCGGCGGCCAGCCCTGATACGTCACGTAGGCGACCGTGGCCAGAGTGCCCATCACTGTCCCGGCCACGCCGCCGAGCAGCGAGAGCACCACGGACTCGGTCATGAACTGGCCCCGGATCTGACTGCGGTTGGCCCCCAGCGCACGCCGGAGACCGATCTCACCGCGCCGTTCGAGGACGGAGATGTATATGGTGTTGGCGACTCCGATGCCGCCGACCAGCAGTGCCACCCCCGACAGCCCCAGGAAGAGAGCCGAGAACGTGCTGTCCGCCGCACGCTTGACGGCCAGGGCATCGGATGGCCGGCTGACCTGCACCAGCCCGGGGAGCTGCGGGTACACGGTGGCGGGAAGGACGTCGGCCACGGCTTCCATGGCGTCTTCATCGGCCCGCACATAGACGACGGTGGGGTGTCCGTCGAAGCCGAGCTCCCGTTTCGCCGTCTGCCAGCCCACCAGTACGGAGCGGTCGAGGTCCTCGGCGAGTGGTACCGGGTCGAGGATGCCGATGACGCTGAACCACGTCTGATCGATGATGACCTGCTGTCCCTGCTGACCCGGAACGATGCGAGGAATACCGAGCCGGGCGGCGGCCTGGTGGCCGAGCACGACGGTGGGCAGCCGGTCGGTGGACGGGCTCAGGAAGCGGCCCGATCTCACGCGGCCGTTCACGGTGGGAAGCAGGTCGTTCTGGCTGGCGAGAACGCTGAGCCCGAGCCCGTCGTTGGGGTCTGTCCGGTCGGAGCGCCGGACGATCGTATGCGTGTTGGCGACGGCACTCGTGCGGCTCACCGGACCGATCCTGGCAGCCATCTTCGCCGCTTCCGGCGGCAGCAGCACGGGGGGCCGTTGGTTGGGCTGTGGCTGGGCCCGCAGCAGGTTCGTCCCCAGCGCCGCGAGTTGCTCGTTGAGGGCACGCTGACTCGACGCCGGGATGCCGGTGACCAGGACCAGGGTGAGGATGCCGATCGAAATGCCGAGCGCGGAGAGAGCCGCCCTCATCCGGCGGACGCGGATCCCGAGCAGGCCGAGGCGCAGGACGTCCGACGGCGCCAGCCGCACGGGCCGGGCCGGGTCTTCGTGGTGAGCCTTCCCGCGGGTCACGCGCCGCTCCCGGAGGTGAGCGCCTCATCGTGTGAGTCCGTCATGACACGCCCGTCACGCATCTCGATCCGGCGTGGCAGGCGCAATGCGATGTCCCGGTCATGGGTGATCACGGCGATGGTGGTGCCTTCGCTGTTCAGCTGGGTGAGCAGAGTGAGCACGGACTGTCCGTTCACGGTGTCGAGGGCGCCGGTCGGCTCGTCGGCGAGTACCAGCGCGGGCTCGTTGACCAGTGCTCGGGCGATGGCCACCCGCTGGCGTTCGCCTCCCGAGAGCTGGTGCGGCAGGTGGCGGGTGCGGTGGGCGAGACCGACGCGGTCCAGGGCGGCCACGGCCATCGGGTGACGCCGACGGCGTGGCACGCCCGCGTAGAGCAGTCCTGTGGCGACGTTCTCCTCCGCGGTGAGGCCGTCCGTGAGGTGGAAGTGCTGGAAGACGAATCCCAGCCATCGTCCGCGCAGCGCGGACAGTTCCCGGTCGGACAGTCGTGCGGCGTCCCGGTCGCCGATCCGGACCGTGCCGCCGGTCGGTCGGTCGAGGGTGCCCATGATGTTCAGCAAGGTGGACTTGCCGGAACCCGAGCGGCCGACGATCGCCAGCAACTCGCCCGCCCGGATGGTCAGGGATACGTCATCGAGGGCGGTGACCCCTCCCGCGAACACCTTGCTGACGTTGCGCACGGCGAGCACGATCGGAGCCCGGTCATGGCCCTGGCAGTCGGCGCCCCGCGTTCCCGGCGGGATGGTCATGATGCCGTCACCACCACGCCGCCTTCCTCGACGCCGGCGCCCCTGACCTCCACGAGCCCCTTGGCGAAGAGGCCGGTCGTGACGCCGACCAGCTTCCCGCCGGGGCGTTGCAACGCGTATCCGCCCTCGCTCAGGGCGAGGAGGGCGCCTACCGGGACCACAAGGACGTTCTTCCTGGTCTCGGCTGTAAAGACAACCTGTACGGACGCTGCGTCGATCTTGGCGACATCGGCGCTGTGCGTCGGCCGCACCTTCACCTGGAGCGTGGGGCCGTGTCGGTGCCGTCGCCCGCGTCGGTGTCGCCACCGCCCTGCACGGTGGTGCTGACGGACACGACCTTGCCGGGAACACTCTTGGTGTCGGGGAGGACGATGGTGACTTCGGCGCCCTTGTGAATGGAGTCGGCGCTCCCCGCGTCGACCTTGACCGTGACCGTCTTCTGCTGTGCGGTCAGGGTGAGTACGGACTCGGCGGCCGGGTCGCCCAGCTGCGCCATGACGGCGTCGACGCGCGAGGGACCGGACAGGACCATCACCCGGCCCGGGTCCAGTGTTCCGGTCGGCTTCCGGCCCGTGTCGTGCTGCCAGCGCTTGAGCGCTTCGAGTACTCCGGTGGTCAGTTCGGTGCCGATGCCACCAGCGTCACCGCCCGGAGCCGGCTCCGACGACTGCCGGGGCCGGGGACCGATGTCGTAACCGAGAGCCTCCAGGTTCTCGACGAGGACGGTCACATCCCGCCCGGTCGTTCCCGCCTTGTCGAGCGTGCGGAAGAACGGAGTGTCGCCGAAGAACGCCGTGACCGGCTCGTCATCGACCCAGTACAGGGGTTTTCCTCGCGCGACGACCGAGCCGGAGGCGGGCAGTCGGCTGATGACGCCCTTCCCGGTTCCCTTCACCGTGATACGCCCTTCGAAGCCGAGCACTCCGGGCAGGGTCTGGGAATCGGAGAGATCAGCCCGCTTGACCCGGGTGGTCTGGGCCGAGGGAGCCGCGGCGGGGCCGGGTTGCTGCCGCTTGCCTTGGTCCGACAGTGCTTTCGCGCCGTAGATCCCGCCCGCGGCGACGGCGAGCACCACCGCGACCGCGGTCGCGTTGTGGGCAGCCCGCCGCGGCCGCTTCTGGGGCGAGCTGCTACTTGCCACCGAACGCCTCCAGCGAACAGGACCGGTCGGCCTGGTCGATCTTGGATTCGGGGAGGCTGCCCGTGGTGTCGTCGTCGAAGGTCCAGGCCAGGCCGTCCGGGCTGACACTCGTGTCGGAGATGAGGTGGATCTTCATGCCGCGGTTCTGAAGACACTTGACGTACGCGCGGTAGTCGTCCGCGTAGTGAGGGTTGGTCTCGGGGCTGGTCTCGGGAGGCTGCCGCGGCAGCTTGACGAGACAGGCGTCGTAGGCGGGCCGGTACTTGGGGGAATCCGCCTCGCCCACCTTGGGGGGTGCCTGTTTGGCGCCTGCCGCAGCCGCCCTCTCCTGGTTCATCGGGACACCGTGAGCCTGGAGGCACGCGTTGTAGGCGTCCGTGAGCCGCTGGTCCTCTTCCGGGGAGGTGTCCAGCCTCAGCTGGGAACGCTTGGCCTCAACGGCCGAGTCGTGGGTGCCGCCCTTCGATGCCGCGTCTCCGCTTGTCGGTGTGCCGGACGCCAAACTGTCCACACTCTTGCCGGAACTGCTCCGGCCGCCCTCGCCGCTGCTACAGGCGGCCAGTGTCATTCCGGCGGCCACGGCCAGGCCGACGGCGAGGAGCCGAAGGCCCGGGCGGCGGGCGTCGATCGGATGGGGGGTCAGGGGCGAATTCGTGTACATGCCGAACAGCTTTCAGCAGCATTGTCAGGCAACTGTCAGGGACCTTTGGTGGTCCGGTATTCCCGCGCGGAGCAGGCCCCGAACGGGCGGAAGACCGCTGTCCTGTTCCTAGACTGACGCCACGTGTGCACATGTGGTGGTGGCTGAAGACGACCCCGACCAGGCCGAACTGGTCCGCCGTTACCTGGAGCACGAGGGCCACCTGGTGTCCCTGGCTCATGACGGCCGCGCGGCTCTCGACCTGCTGCGCGGCCAACGCCCGGACCTGCTGGTCCTCGATGTGATGATGCCGCGGGTCGATGGGCTCGATGTGTGTCGCGTCGTGCGTGCGGAGCCCCGTCTCGCGGACCTTCCCGTGCTCATGCTGACGGCCAGAGCGTCCGAGGACGACCTCCTGCTCGGCCTGGACCTGGGCGCGGATGACTACATGACGAAGCCGTTCAGCCCGCGCGAACTCATGGCGCGCATCCGGTCGCTGCTACGGCGGAGCGACCGGGGTACGGATACCGCTGCCGACCGGGAAGCACACTCCCCCGTTCTGCGGGCCGGCCCGGTGACGGTCGACCGTGCCCGTCACGAGGTGTGGGCGTACGGACGTGCGATCCGCTGCACGCTCGGGGAGTTCCGCGTGCTCGACATGCTCGCCGAGCACCCGGGCCAGGTCCTGTCCAGGGCGCAGATCCTCGAGCGTCTGCACGGGGCCGACCCCTTCATCACCCCCAGAACAGTCGATGTCCACATCATGAACCTGCGCCGCAAGATCAAGGACGCACAACCGGACACGGAGCACGTCATGCCTCTGGTGACGGTGTACGGAGTGGGTTACAAGCTCACGGACGACCAGCGGACTCCGCCGCGTGGGTAGGGCCCGGATCTCCGCCGTACCGCTGCGGCGCAGTCTCCTGATACGTCTGCTGGCGGTGTCGGCTCTCGTGTCGGTCTGCTCGATCACCGCGACCGCGTGGGTGGTGCTCCAGACCACCGCCGTCGTACTCAGCCGTGAGCGGGGACAGGCGCTGGCCGACGATGCCCGGGTCTACGACACCCTGCTGGGATACGCCGCGACTCATCCGAGCTGGAGTGGCGTCCGTCCCACCGTGAACCGGCTGGCGCAGTCGACCGGTCACCGCATCGTTCTTCTCGGCAAGGGCGGCCATCCCCTGGCGGACTCGGCTGCCGGCCAGAACCGTCCCTTCCAGCCTCCGCACAAGGCGACCGCGGTCGTCGACCCGCTGGCCGTCGACCCGGAGCTGAGCAAGGGCACGGATGACGGCTTGGGGACGGAGCGGATCGACCCCCGGGCCGTGGGCCCGTTCAGGCTGTCCAAGGAGGACAGTGAACGGCTGAAGGTCACCGCGGACCGGGTGGTCATCTGCCTGCGCTCGTTCGACGGCGTCCGGGCCCACGTTCAGATGATGCCCAGTGGACGGCCGAGAGTGGTGGTGCCGACACCGGGCGGTGTGCCCGCCCTCGGTGACCAACGCTGCTCCACCACCGTGCTCGCTGATCCGACACCGCAGGAAGCCGAAGCCCTGGCGTCGCTCAACGCGCTCGTCAACTCGTGCCTCGCCCGTCGGCAGACGGACGGAGTGAGCCTGGCCCTCGACGGCAGCTGGGAGGCGCGAACCCGCCACGCGCCCCCGGCCTCGGCAGTCTCCTCATGCCTGACGACAAGCCGCAGTCAGCAACTGGCGCCGTACGTCGCACCCACCGCCCTGATGTACGTCGGCAGCCCCGGGCGTACCGCGACGACGTTCTTCGACCTCTCCCCCGCGAACAAGCTCCGCATCGCCGGCTGGTCCGCGGCCGTGCTCGTGATGACGGTGGCCGTGACCACGTTGGCGGGCATCCGCCTGGTGAAGCCGCTCAGAACACTCACCGAAGCGGCCATGCGCATGGAAGCCGGCGAGTTGTCCACACGTGTGCCGGTACGGGGAGGCGATGAGATCGCGAGGCTGTCGACCGCGTTCAACGCGATGTCGCAACGCCGCGAACAACTGGAGGCAGTACGCCGGGACATGACCAACGACATCGCACATGAGCTGCGCACCCCGGTGAGCAACATCCGGGGCTGGCTCGAGGCGGTCGAGGACGGCATCGCACGTCCCGACGTCGATCTGGTGACCTCCCTGCTGGGACAGTCGCGCCAGCTTCAGCACATCATCGACGATCTCCGGGATCTCTCGGCAGCCGAGGCCGGCGAGCTGCGCCTGGCTCCGGAGCCCGTGCAGGTCTCCGAACTGCTGTCGGCCACGGCCATGGCCAACCAGGCCACCGCGGCGGCAGCAGGTGTCACTGTCACCGTGGCGGACGGCGAGGCCATCGTGGTCATGGCCGATCCCGTACGGGCACGGCAGATGGTGGGCAACCTCGTGTCGAACGCGATTCGCCACACACCCGCGGGAGGATCCGTCACCCTGAGCGCCCGTGCCGATCCCGAGACCGTGGTGATCGACGTGGCGGACACCGGAACCGGGATCTCGGCCGACGAGTTGCCGCATGTCTTCGACCGGTTCTGGCGCGCGGAGAAGTCCCGCGGCAGGCAGAGCGGCGGGAGCGGCCTCGGGCTGGCCATCGTGCGCCGCCTGGCCGAAGCGCACAAGGGAACGGTCACCGCGGTCAGCACTCCGAACGTCGGCTCGACCTTCACGCTCCACCTGCCGCGCCACTCAAGCACCGCGGAACCCGGACCGCGACACCTGGGCCACGACCTGCCATGACCCCCGGCGAACGCCGGTCGGCCACGGCCCGGGGGCCGGGACGAGGTGAAGCGGCGGTGTGAATGGCTCACGCCGACCGTGGCACTCCGCATCACCGAGAGTACGAAACATTCCCTTTGTCCCCTTATGCTGGCGTCGCGGCTGCCGCTCACACACGCATGCGTGGGCTCGCGGGACCGGAATGCGGAGGTGGGTGCGATGCGGCGTTGGCGGGCGTTGGCCGTGCTGGGCACCGCCCAGTTCCTGATGGTGCTGGACACCTCGGTGATGAACGTCTCGATCAGCCGGCTGGTCGAGGACTTCCACACCGACGTCACCGCCATCCAGGCCGTCATCACCGTCTACACCCTGGTCATGGCCGCCTTCATGATCACCGGAGGCAAGCTCGGTGACATGTTCGGGCGGCGCCGGGTCTTCGCCATCGGACTGGTCGTCTACGCCACGGGGTCCGCGCTCACCGCGGCGGCCCCCACCCTGTGGGTCCTCACCCTTGGGTGGTCGGTGATCGAGGGGCTCGGCGCCGCGCTGGTCCTCCCCGCTCTGGCCGCCCTCGTCGGCGGCACCTACACAGGCCGGGAGCGCGCCGTGGCCTACGGCGTCATCGGCGGCCTGGCCGGAGCGGGCATCGCGGTCGGGCCACTGCTCGGCGGCTGGGCGACCACGTACCTGACCTGGCGGGTGGTCTTCGCCGGCGAGGTCGTCGTCGTGGCGCTGATCCTGTGCGGCGTCCGCTGGATCCAGGACCACCCCCGGACCGGCCCCCCAGTCCGCCTCGACCTCGGAGGCGCCATCCTGTCCGCTCTTGGCCTGGCCTTGATCGTCCTGGGTGTCCTGCAGAGCAGTTCCTGGGGATGGCTGGAGCCCCGCAACCCCCCGTTCACGGTGCTCGGCTTCTCCCCCACCGTATTCGTCATCACCGCGGGAGCGGCGGCCCTGTGGCTGCTGTGGGCATGGGAGCGACACCTGGAAGGCCGCGGCCGGGAGCCGCTGGTGCGGCTTTCGCTGCTGGGCGTCCCGCCCCTGCGGGCGGGACTTGCCATGCTGCTCGTCCAGAACCTCGTGCTGCTGGGCCTGTTCTTCGTCATCCCCCTCTACCTCCAGGTCGTCCAGGGCTTCGACGCCTTCCAGACAGGCCTCAGGCTGCTGCCGATATCGGTCACCATGCTGGTGGCATCGATGAGCGGTCCCCTCCTCGGCCGCGTCGCCGGCCCCCGCATCACTGTGCGTCTCGGTCTATTGGTGCTGCTCGCCGCGATCGTGTGGCTGCTCGCGACCGTCCGTCCGCGCATCGACGACCTGTCCTTCGCGCTCGCCATGGCCGTGCTGGGCATCGGGCTGGGCCTGCTCGCCTCCCAGCTCGGCAACGTCGTCCAGTCCAGCGTGGGGGAGGCCGAACGCAGCGAGGTCGGCGGCCTGCAGTACACCGCCCAGAACCTGGGCTCCTCCCTCGGCACCGCCCTGATCGGCGCCATCCTCATCGGCGCTCTCGCCGGCGCCTTCACCTCACTCATCGCCGACAACCCGCGGATCTCCGAGGCCGCACGACAGCAGACCGGCATCGCCATCGAAGCCGGCATCAGCTTCGTCAGCACCGACCACGTGCGCGCTGCCGCCGAGCGCGAGGGGCTGCCGCCGTCCGAGACCGAGGCGCTCGTCGACGACTACGCCGCCGCCCAGCTCGCCGGCCTGAGAACCGCCATCCTGGCGACCGTCGGCATCACCCTCACCGGCCTCGCCTTCACTCGCCACCTGCCCACCGCCCGCCTCGCCCGGACAGGACGTGAGGCCAGGACATGAGCGGCCCCAGCCACCGGCCCGGGGAAGGATCCACCCCCCGGCCCCGGCGCTCCGGGACATTCGGGCGCGCGCCGGCGCTCCCGGCGGCAGTGCGCGCCGTGTCGACGGCGACCGGCCTCGTCGCCGCCTACTACCTGCTGCCCATGGGCCCGAGACTCACCGGCAGCGCAACCACCGCTCTCGTCCTCGGGCTCCTGGCACTGCTGGCCCTGTTCACCTGGCAGATCCGCTCGATCGCCCGCTCCCGGCATCCCCGGCTGCGGGCGGTCGAGGCACTGGCCACCACCCTCCCCCTGTTCCTCCTGCTCTTCGCCACCACCTACTACCTGCTCGAACGCTCCGAACCCGGCAGCTTCAGCGAGCCGCTCACCCGGACCGACTCCCTGTACTTCGCCCTCAGCATGTTCAGCACCGTGGGCTTCGGCGACATCACCGCCTACTCACAGACCGCCCGCGTCATCGTCATGACGCAGATGACGGCCGACATCCTGCTCATCGTCCTCGCCGCCCGCCTGGTGGTCAGGGCGGTCGAGACCGCCCTGCACCACCGTGGTGGCTGACCGGGGCGGTGTGGGTTCGGCACCACTTCCAGCGCGCCAGCACGGATCGGTCAGTCAGGATCTGTCCCTCGGGCGCAGTACCGGGCGAGCGCGTCGGCCGTTGTCCAGGTGAGGCGCCAGTTCGGCGACTGTGGGAGCCTCGAAGACGGTCTGGAGGTCAAGGCCGGTCCCGAACTGCGCGCGGACGCGGTTGACCAGGAGCATGGCGAGCAGTGAGTGCCCGCCCAACTCGAAGAAACTGTCGTCCCGGCTGACTCCGGGTACCCCCAGGATGTCGGCGAACAGCGTGCACAGGGCTTCTTCCCGGGCGTTGCGGGGGAGTTGCGAGGTCGAGGCGGCCGTGTGGTCGGGGGCGGGCAGCGCGGCACGGTCCAGCTTGGCGTTGATCGTCAGAGGCAGTGCCGCCAGCTGCACGAAGGCCGACGGCACCATGTACGTGGGCAGGCGCTCGCCGAGCCGGTCGGCGAGCGCGGCCGTGTCCAGCGCGGCGCCGGTGTCCGCTATCACGTAGGCGACGAGTCGTTTGTCGCCGGGCCGGTCCTCGCGCAGTGTCACCACGGCACTCCGTACTCCGGGCAGGGCCGTCAGGGTGGCTTCGATCTCTCCCGGCTCGATCCGGAAGCCGCGGAGCTTGACCTGGTCGTCGGTACGGCCCAGGAAGAGCAGGTTGCCGTCGGCCGTCCAGCGGACCATGTCACCGGTCCGGTACATCCGTTCCCCGGCCGCGCCGAACGGGCACGCGACGAACCGGGTGGCCGTGAGTCCCGCGCGTCCGACGTATCCCCGGACCACGCCCGGGCCCGCGAGATACAGCTCGCCGCCGACTCCGGGCGGCACCGGCCGCAGGGCGTCGTCCAGGACGTATGCCTGGGTGCCGGCGACGGGTCCGCCGATGGTGACGGGGCGGCCCGGGGCCAGGAAGGTGCCGGTGGATCCCACGGTGACCTCGGTCGGCCCGTAGAGATTGAACAGCGGGTTCTCGACGGACCAGAGGTCGGCCAGCGTCTGCGGTATCGCCTCGGCCGCGGTGATGATCGTCGTTCCGGCCGGCAGGGCGGCCGAGGGCAGCGCGGACAGCAGCGCCGGCGGGAGCAGCACGTGCGTCGCGCCGTGCGCGGGCGTACGGCCGTGCGCGGGCGTACGGCCGTGCTCGGCCTCGGCGAGTGCCTCGGGCCGGCTGAACCGCAGCCTCGCGCCGGTGAGCAGGGCCATGACGACCTCCCACACGGACGCGTCGAAGCCGATCGAGGCCAGCTGAAGCACCACGCTCTGCGGGCCGACTCCCAAGGCGGATGTCTGGGTGCTGACCAGCCGGGTGATCCCGGTGTGGGGGACCGCGACGCCCTTGGGCATCCCCGTGGAACCGGAGGTGTAGATCACATATGCCGTGGAGGCGATATTCAGCGGCCCGAGGCGGTCGTCGTCGCTCACCTCGGTGGCGGGGAAGCCCGCCAGGTCGAGGCCGCCCAGCACGGTGGTTTCGATGTCCGCGTCGCCGAGCCGCGCGGGGTCGTCCACCAGCGCCATCGTGGCCGCGGTGTCCGCCAGCATGAAGGCCATGCGCGTCGGGGGATACGCCGGGTCGATCGGCAGGTACACCCCGCCCGCGGTGAGCACCGCCAGCATGGCCACCAGGAGGCCGGGCCCGCGCTCCATCGACACGGCGACGGTGACCTCGGGACCCACTCCGCGCTCGATCAGACAGCGTGCCAGCCGGTTGACGCATCGGCTCAACTCGGCGTACGTGAGTCCCCCGTCGCCGTCCTCGACGGCGATGGCGCCCGGTCGCTGCCGCACCTGCTCCTCGAACAGGTCGGGGACGGTCGCCGGCTCGACCTCGGTGCCGTGGCCCCACTCGGCGAGGATCCGCTTCCTCTCGTCGGGGAGGAGCACCTGGTAGGTGCTGAGCCGGGCATCGGGGGCGGCCGTCGCCTGCTCCAGCAACTGGATCAGCCGCCGGCCCAGGCTGAGCGCGGTCGCGGGGGCGTAGAGGTCCTCCGCGTATCCGACGCTCAGCGTGAGCCCGGCGCCGCGGTGCTCGCTGAACTCGAATTCGAGGTCGAACTTCGCGACGTCCAGCGGCACCGGGCCGGGCTCGCAGCGAAGACCGGGCAGCTCGAGGGCGGCGCCGGCGGCGTCGGTCCAGACAAGTGCCGTCTGGAAGAGGGGATTGCGTGACGGGGAGCGCGTCGGCTGGAGTTCTTCCACCAGGCGGTCGAAGGGGAGCTGCTGGTTCTCGAAGGCGGCCAGATCGGTCGCGCGAACCCGGGCGAGCAGGTCGGAGAAGGCGGGGTCGCCGCTGGTGTCGGTACGCAGGACCAGGGTGTTGAGGAAATAGCCGACGAGGTCATGCAGGGTGTGGTCGGGGCGTGCCGCGACGACGGTGCCCAGCGGGATGTCGGTGCCGGCGCCCAGCTGGGTGAAGAGGGCGGCCAGGGCGGCCTGGGCCACCATGAAGGGGGTGACCCCGTGGGTCCGGGCCAGTTGGCGCAGCCGCTGGTCCAGTTCCTGGTCGATCGGCAGTCCGACCTGGCCGCCGCGGCGGGAAGCGCGGGCCGGGCGGGGCCGGTCGGCGGGCAGCGTCAGCTCCTCGGGCAGGCCCGCCAGGGCCGCACGCCAGTAGTCGAGCTGGTGGCTCCGCGCACCGGCCGGATCACCGGCGTCCCCGAGCGTGTCCTCGTACCAGAGCGCGTAGTCCGCGTACTGGACGGGCAGCGGCTCCCAGTCGGGGGCCTCACCCCGGGTGCGGGTCGCGTAGGCGCGGGCCAGATCGGCGGTCAGCGGCCTCATGGACCAGGCGTCGATGGCGATGTGGTGGATGGTCAGGACGAGGGTGGCGTCCTGGGGGCCGGTGGTGATGAGTTCGGCGTGCAGGGGAAGGTCGGTGGACAGGTCGATGGCGTGGGCGCAGGCCCGGGCGATGGCCTGCTCCGTCTGGTCGGCCGTGGTGTCGGTGAACCGCGGCCGCGGCCGGGCCCGGTCGGCGGGGACGACGATCTGAACGGGCACCCCGTCGCGCTCGGCGCAGAGCGTGCGCAGGGCCTCGTGCCGTGCCGTGAGGTCGGCCAGTGCCGCGGTCAGCGCGTCGCGGTCCACCGCCCCCTGGATCCGGGTGACCAGCGGGACGTTGTGCGTCGCGTCGGGGCCGTGCAGCTGATGGAGGAACCACAGGCCACGCTGGACGGGGGACAACGGCAGCACCTCGGGGCGCGGCACGACCGCCACCACCCCCGGTGGTGTCCGGTCGGCCGACTCCTCGGTTAGGTGCGGGGCGAGTTGGGCGACGGTCGGGGCTTCGAACAGGGTGCGCACCTTCAGCCGGACGCCGAACCGGACTCGGATGCGATTGATCAGGCGGATGGCGAGCAGTGAGTGACCGCCCAGGTCGAAGAAGCCGTCGTCGGGGCCGACCCGGGGCACGCCCAGCGCCTCGGCGAAGAGCGCGCCCAGCTCCCGTTCGGTCTCGCCCAGGGCCGCCGGACCATCGGGGCCCGGGGCGTGCGCCGGGGGCGCCGGAAGGGCCTTGCGGTCCAGCTTGCCGTTCGGCGTGAGCGGCAGGGCGTCGAGGGCGGTGACGGCGGACGGGACCATGTGCTCGGGCAGTACCGACCGGACGTGAGCACGGAGCTCGGTGGCGTTCGGCACCCGGCCCGGGGCGGGCACCACATACGCCAGCAGCCGCTGTTCATGGGCCACCACGACGGCGCGGGCCACCGACTCGTGCAGGCTCAGGACCGCCTCGATCTCGCCGGGCTCGATCCGGAAGCCGTGCACCTTGACCTGGTCGTCCACCCGGCCCAGGTACTCCAGCACCCCGTCCCGGGTCCGTCGGCCCAGGTCACCGGTGCGGTACATGCGAGCGCCGGGGGCATCCCCGTACGGGTCGGCCACGAACCGCCCCGCGGTCAGGCCGGGGCGGGACAGATAGCCATGGGCCAGCTGGGCGCCCGCGAGGTAGAGCTCCCCCACGGCACCCGGAGGCACCGGCTGGAGGGCGGTGTCCAGGACGTAGACCCGGGTGTTCCAGACCGGGCGGCCGATGGGGACCGGTTCCGCGCCGGGGGTGACCCGGGCCGCCGTCACATCCACCGATGCCTCGGTCGGGCCGTAGAGGTTGTGCAGCTCGGCGGTCGGCAGGAGCCGGTGGAAGCGTCCGGCGAGCGGCGCGGGCAGGGCCTCGCCGCTACAGATGACGCGCCGCACCGTGGTGCACCCGGCCGCTGACGGCTCTGCCGCGAGCGCGTCCAGGAACACCTCCAGCATCGACGGCACGAAGTGGACGGTGGTGATCCGCTCGGTCTCGATGAGCTCGGAGAGATAGGCCGGGTCGCGGTGGCCGTCGGGCTCGGCCACGACCAGTGTGGCCCCGGTGATCAGCGGCAGGAAGAACTCCCACACCGACACGTCGAAGCTCGCGGACGTCTTCTGGAGCACCCGGTCGGCGGCGCTCAGCCCGTACTCGTCCCGCATCCACAGCAGTCGGTTGACGATGCCCGCGTGCGGCACGACCACACCCTTGGGGCGGCCGGTCGAGCCCGATGTGTAGATCACGTAGGCCGGCAGGTTCGGAGCGTACGCCTTCGGCAACTCACCGGGAGGGCCGTCCGGCGCCGCCCCGTCCAGGACGAGGACCGGACGGGCGTCGTCCAGCATGAAGGCGGTCCGCTCGGCGGGATATTGGGTGTCCAGCGGCAGATAGGCCGCCCCTGTACGGTGCACCGCGAGCAGCGTCGCCACCAGCTCCACCGAGCGCGGCAGCGCGACCGCCACCGTCTCCCCCGGCCCCGCGCCCTTCCCGGCGAGCACCCGTGCCAGCCGCTCCACGCGTGCGTCCAGGTCGGCATACGTCAGCCGCTCGTCCCGGAAGACCAGCGCGGTCGCGTCGGGTGTCCGCGCCACCTGCGCCCGGAAGAGCTCCGGCAGGGTCGTGGACGGCACCTCATGGGCGGTGTCGTTCCACCCGTCCACGGCCCACGCCCGCTCGTCCGCGACCAGCACGTCCAGTCGGCCCACCGGCTGTTCCGGGTCCGCCGCCACGTGCTCCAGCAGGCGGACCAGTCGCCGGGCGAGCGATTCGGCCGTGTGTGTGTCGAAGACATCGGGGCGGTAGGCGATCCGCCCGTGAAGGCGGCCGTCGGGCTCCTGTTCGGCGAAGTCGAACCGGAGGTCGTACCCGTCCGCCCGCTGATCGATCGGGTACGCCTCGGGGGCGGCGACGGCCGCGAGCGGGCCCACCATCACCTGGAGGAGCGGATGTTGCGCCGGCCCGCGGCGGACCGCCGTGCCGGTCGCCTCGACCAGTTCCTCGAACGGCAGGTCCCGGTGCTCGTGGGCCGCCAGGAACGTGGCATGGACCTGGGTGAGAAGTTCATCGAAGCCCATGGCCCCGGCCCCGGCCCCGGAGAGGTCGACCCGCAGCACCAGGGAGTTCGCGAAGCGGCCGACCAGCTCCCGCGATTCTCCCTGGGGTCGGCCGGAGACCGGTATGCCGAGCGGGATGTCGTCGCCCGCGCCGACGCGGTGCAGCAGGGCGGCGACGGCCGCCTGAGCCACCGTGGACATGCTGACGCCTCGGCCGAGGGCCGAGGCGCACAGCGCCCGCGCCGGCTCCGCGCCGACCGTGAAGTCCACGGTGGCGGCCCGGTCGCCGGCCCCCTCCCCGCGAGGCCGGTCGGCGGGCAACCTCAGCTCCTCGGGCAGGTGAAGCAACTGGTCTTTCCAGTAACCGCGTTGGCGGTCGCCCAGCTGCTGGAGCCGGTTGACCGCTTCGGTCACGTGATCGGCGTAACGGGGCGAAGGGCCCCACTGTGGGGCCCCGCCACCCGCGCGCGCCGTGTAGGCGGTGTCGAAATCCCTGAGCAACGGGCGTACGGACCAGGTGTCCATGGCGATGCGGTGGACACTCAATACGAGGGTGGCGTCCTGTGGGCCGGTGGTGATGAGTTCGGCGTGCAGGGGAAGGTCGGCGGACAGATCGATGGCGTGGGCGCAGGCCCGGGCGATGGCCTGCTCCGTCTGCTCGGCCGTGGTGTCGGTGAACCGCGGCCGGGGCCGGGCCTGGTCGGCGGGGATGACGATCTGAACGGGCACCCCGTCGCGCTCGGCGCAGAGCGTGCGCAGGGCCTCGTGCCGTGCCGTGAGGTCGGCCAGTGCCGCGGTCAGCGCGTCGCGGTCCACCGCCCCCTGGATCCGGGTGACCAGCGGGACGTTGTGCGTCGCGTCGGGGCCATGCAGCTGATACAGGGACCACAGGCCACGCTGCGCCGGGGACAACGGCAACATCTCGGGGCGAGGCGCCATTGACGCAGAAGGACCGTCTGAAGACTTCTTTTCGGGCATTACCGCCAACCTGCCTATCTTCCCTCACACTACGGCTTCAAGTGCCGAGGTCCGCAGCTCAATCGTATTCTGCGTCACGCCGCCCGAGCATGGCCGCTTGCCATATTCGCATGCCATATTTTATGGATTCGCGGGGCGCTCGAAAGGGATATATCGCAAATGAATGATTTCGAACCTCGCCTGGTGGAGGCGCTGCAACCGGTGCGCCACTTCTTCCTGGCGCAGGCGATCGAGTTCGGCCTGACCTCCGGGCTGCTGGACGAACTGGCTGCCGACGGGACGACAGGCGACCGGTCGTCGGCGGAGGTGGCGAAGCGGTTGAGCATGGACCCCGAGCGCCTCCTCGGCCTCCTGCGCTACTTCGCGGCCGAGGGCATCGTGCGCGATACGGAGACCTCCCCACGGCTGACGCACAAGGGGGAGGAGGCGCGTCGGTTCCGGCCGTGGTACGAGCTGCTGATCGGCGGGTATTCCGCGACCCTTGGGGAACTGCCGGCCGTCATGGCCGACCCGAGGGCGTATGCGGGACGTAACGGCGGCATGGTGGGCCTGGGCAGCTGCGGGATCAGCCGCCACGATGCCATCCCGCTGGTACGGCGCCTACTGGCGCTGTTGCCGGACACGCCCGGCGTCGTGGTCGATCTCGGCTGCGGGGACGGCTCGTTCCTGCTCGAAATCTGTGCGGACCGCGGCCCGGGAATCGGCATCGACCCGGACGCGAGCAGTATCGCGCGCGCTCGTACGCTCTCCCGGGAACAGGGGCGCGCGGAGGACGTGACGTTCGATGTGTCCACGGCTCAGGATTTCCTGTCCCGCACACTCGATCTGCCGCACCGCTCGGTCTGCTTCATTACGGCGTTTTCCCTTCAGGAAGTACTGGAACAGCGCGACCGCGGGGCAGTGGTCGCGCTTGTGCGCTCCGCTCTGGAGCAGGCGCCGGAGTCCTATCTCATTGTTGTGGAGGTCGACCATCGGCCCACCGACCCCGCTGTCATGAGGCATGGCCTGGGGCTGGCCTACTACAATCCCTACTACCTCTTGCACCAGGTGACGGAGCAGCGGCTCGAGACCGCCGACTTCTGGCGGGACCTCTTCGCCGAAGCGGGTGGTTCGGTCGTGGAATGCCTGACCACCGACCCGGAGGTCGACTCGACCGGCCTTGAACTCGGCTTCCTTGTCCGGAAGGCGGGCTAGGTCCGCTGCCGGACTGCCCAGGCGTCCATGGCCCGATCGAGCAGTGCGAGACCTTCCCGGATGGTCCGCGGTGCCAGGCCGGTGGGAAAGCGAATGAATCCCGGGATCACCGGGGCGTAGTTCTCCGATGTCGTGAGCACGAGCCGGTATTCGTCGAGAGCGAAGTCGGCGAAAGCCTCGACATCGGCCATCCGGAGGTCCAGCCAGAGCTGGGTGCCGCCGTTCGGCAGCGGGGCGTCAAGGAGTTTGTGGCCGGCCGCGCTCTGCCGTATGGCGTCGCGGCCGGCCCGAACCCCCTCGACCAGCGCGGCATTCCCCTGGCCGATGATGTCCGCCGCGATCTGCTGCGCCCGGCTGTTGATCGAAACAGCCTCCCACTCCAGACGGGGGACGAGCCGCCCGACCGTCTCCTCGTGCCCGGTGATCCAGCCGATCCGGTCGCCGGGCCGTCCGTAGTTCTTCGACATGGAGTTCACCACGACCATATCGGTCCTGTTGACGGCCAGATCGACGGGAGCGGCACAGAATTCCGGCCCGAAGGAGAAAGAATCGTAAACGGCGTCGTAGACCACCAGGACGTCGTGCGTATCCGCGAACCGGCTCAGGAAACGCGGATATCCGGGCGCCGCCGTGGCTCCCGTGGGGTTGTGCGGGAAATTGACGTACAGGACCGTGGGCTCGCGGCACACCAGGTCGAGCCCGTTCCAGTCCTCCGCCGTGCCCGTGAGCGGGAGCGTCTCGACCGACAGCCCGGCCGCCAGCATCGCGTCGTGCACTCCGCGGAACACCGGAGCCTGGCAGACCGCCTTCCGGTATCCCCTGGCGACGCTGTCCCGGAACACAAGCCCCAGGGCGTGCATGCCGCCCGCACTGACCACGATGTTCGACGGGTGGACGACCGCGCTTCCGGACAGTTCGCGCTCGCGCCGGGCTATGGCCTCGCGCAGGACCGGAAGCCCCTGCGAAGGCGCGTAGAAGTACGGGGCGGCGTCGGAATCCGGAGCAGCCGTACGGGATTCCGGCCGCGTCCCCTCCGGCCAGCAGGGAACATTCTCGACGAGTACCGACCATGGTTCGCCGGGTCGTGACTCGGCGATGGCCAGCCGACGCTGAAGGGCGGACACGGCCGGTGTTACGCGGTCCTTTTCAGTGAACTCCGATCGCATCAGCGGTACGTCTCCAGTGTTCCGCTTCTGCGTATGTCGAGGGAGACGCAGTGGAACGATCCTCCCAGGGTGCGCGCGTGGGTAAGGCGCATCGGAAGGACGTCGATCCCGCGCTTCTCGAGAGCGCGGAGGAGCGCGGGCTGCCGGTCGTCCGCCACGACCAGATCCTCCCTGATGACCAGGAGGTTCATACCGACCCAGGGGGAACCGTAGGGGTGCTCGCCCGCATACTCGGTCTCGGTCATGTCCGGGCACCACAGGTGGTCCCAGCCGCGGAGGTAGTCCGGCAGGTTCTTGTCGTTGACGCGCTCGGGATTGAGGAGGACGAGTCCGGGCCGGAGCGGGACGATGGTGGTGTCGATATGGGTCCCCGTATAGATGTCACGGCAGGGATGAACCGTGTAGGCGTCCCCCAGCGCCGACTGGAGCCATTTCCAGCCGAGTTCATTTCCGCTGTCCGACACCAGATACAGCAGATCCGTCCCGCAGCGCATCACGTTGGCGGCATCGAATGCCGGTTCCAGGTTTCCGAGCCGGCGCCCGGGCTCGGCGTCCAGGTCGTACATGTCGTCGCCGAGCCGTGGCTTCGGTGCCGATATCCATCGCGCTCCGCTTTCGAAGAACTCCAGCAGCATGTTCTTGTACGCGAAGGGTTCCAGGAATCTCGACCGGAGAACCATGGGGGTCTCGATGACGGTGCTGCCCACGGTCAGAAAGACATCGCGCGGGCAGTAGTCGTAGAAGCCGTCGGTCTGCCAGTCCGGGGTGGCGAGCTTCGCCGCGTGATCACGGGCCTCGGGCCGCCGGACCTTCACGCCGAGCTTCGTGAGCTCCTCACAGAGCATGGACAACTCATGCTCGGTCTCCTCGACAATATGCCGCGCATACGGACCGGACGGGATTTTGTCCACCGTGCCGTATTCCGGGTACTCCAGAGCGAAAAGGCCCCTGTCGGGGACCGGTACGCGAGCGCCTGCCACGGTGCCGATGATGACTTCTTCGAGCGGATCCCACTCGTTGTGCACATTGACCAGACTCATCCGGCTTCCCCCGTCGAGTCGGCTGCCATGGCCTCCACCGGGCAGGCGGGCCGCATAACGGTCCAGTGCCCGTTCTCGCCATCAAACGGATTTGTCATGGCAAACCTCTCCCCGTCGGATGAATACGCCGTCATGACTGCGGGCAATCTAGGAGATTCCTCAACCCGACGGCAAGCCTTGCAAATTTGATCTCCGCCCTGAAATCATTGCCGAATTATTTTGGGCAGTGGTGATCGGAGGCCGGGGATGACGCCGGTTGAAGCGGATGAGACGGCCGCGGGTATCCGTCCGCTGCGCAGGAACTGGCAGTTCCAGATGCTCTGGGGAGGTTCCGCGGCCTCGCTGCTCGGCTCGCGCATGTCCTCCACCGCGTATCCGCTCCTGTTGCTGGCGATGACCGGATCGACGTTCGCCGCCGGAGCGTTCAGCGGAGTGCAGCTCCTGACACAGGTGCTCTTCGGGATCCACGCGGGCACCGTGGCGGACCGCTACAACCGCAGAGTGATCCTCATCGTGGCCGACGGCCTGCGATTCCTGGCGTCCCTGACCGTCCCCCTCGCCCTCGCGATGGACCGGCTGACCCTCACCCACATCCTGCTGGTCGCGGTGGTGGTCGGCGCCACCATGGCCTATGCGTTCCCGGTCCGGACGCTCGCGATTCGCTCGGTCGTGCCCAAGGCACAGCTGCGGCAGGCACTCGCCCAGGACGGGTTGCGGACCAACGGCACGGGGCTGCTGGGGCCGCCGCTGGCGGGATTCCTCTTCGGGCTCGACCGCCCGGCCCCGTTCATCGGTGCGACGATCGGGTCGCTGCTCTCGTTCGGCGCGGCCTGCGCGGTCCGGTTCGACGGCAGACCGGAGGCGAGTGGGAAGGCGCGCGGCGGAGCCCTGGAGGGAATGCGTTTCCTGGCCCGGAGCCCACTGCTGCGGGCCACGGTGGGGATCACCTTCGCGCTCTATCTGGTCTGTTCCGCCACGGTGCTGTCGTGCCTGGTTCTCCTCCAGCGCGAGGGGGTCGGCGGTGCCGGCACCGGCCTCGCCCTGTCCGGCGAGGCGGTGGGCGGGATCGTCGGGGTGCTCTTCGTCAGCCGGCTGCACCGGCTGATGGGCCCCGGGAAACTGCTAATCGCCGCGTCCTGGCTCTATGTGCCGCCGCTCCTGGTGCTGCCGCTGTCCAGCAGCCCGGTGCTGGTCTTCTTCGTACTCGCGGTGATGCTGCTCAGCGACCCGGCGCTCGATGTGATGACCGATGTGCTGATCTTCCAGCAGGTCCCCGACGAGCTGAGAGGCCGGGTCATGGCCGCGACCTTCATGCTCTTCACCCTCGGCATGCCCGCCGGGACGCTCGGCAGCGGCCTGCTGCTCGACTTCCTCTCCCCCGACGCCGTGTTCACCGTGCTGGCGGTGGCGCTGGCGGTCGCTCTGATACCCGTGACCCTCAATCGCACCCTCCGGGAGTCCGGGTGGCCGGCCTGATTCCGCTGTCCTTCGCCCAGCAGCGCCTGTGGCTCATCGACCGGCTGGAAGGGCCCAGCGCGGTCTACAACGTCCCCCTGGCGCTGCGATTCTCCGGGGCCGTGAACCATGCCGCCCTGGAGGCCGCCCTGCGGGATGTGGTGGTCCGCCACGAGAGTCTGCGCACGGTGTTCACCGAGACGGAGGGGGTGGCGCACCAGGACATCCTCGGTCCGGAGGCGCTGAGCGTGCCGTTCGAGGTGGCTGAGACACATGAGGACGGACTCGCGCAGGAGCTGGAGGAGTTCGGCGCGCGCCCGTTCGACCTGGCGCGCGAGCTGCCGCTCCGCGCCCGGCTGTTGCTGCTGGCGCCGGAGGAATCGGTACTGGCGCTGGTGATTCACCACACCGCCTGCGACGGCTGGTCCATCGGCCCGCTCTTCCGTGACCTCGGGACCGCGTACCGGGCACGGTGCCAGGCGGATGGCCGAGCGCCGCGGTGGGCCCCGCTGCCGGTCCAGTACGCGGACTACGCCCTCTGGCAGCGGGAGACGCTCGGCGACGAGGACGACCCGGACAGCGAGGTGTCCCGCCAGTCGGCCTTCTGGTCCGCCGAGCTCGCCGGCCTGCCCGAGGAACTGTCGCTGCCCGCCGACCGGGCCCGTCCGGCGGTGAGCGGATTCCATGGTGAGGCCGTACCGATCGAGGTCGGCGCCGAGGTCCACCGCGGGCTGACCCGGCTGGCGCGGGAGGCCCGGGCCAGCTCCTTCATGGTGGTCCAGGCCGCGCTGGCGCTGCTGCTGACCAGGCTCGGGGGCGGTAACGACATCCCGATCGGCACCGTGACGGCGGGCCGCGACGAGGTGGCGTTGGAGGAGCTGGTCGGCTTCTTCGCCAACACTCTGGTCCTGCGCACCGACACCTCCGGCAACCCCACCTTCCGGGAGCTGCTCGAGCGGGTGCGGAGCAAGGCCCTGACGGCATACGCACATGGTGAGCTTCCGTTCGAGCGCGTCGTGGAACTCGTCAGCCCCGAACGGTCCCTGGCCAGGCATCCGCTCTTCCAGGTGATGCTGGTCTTCCACCCCGACGGGGATGCCGTCCCGGATCTGCCGGGGTTGCGGGTCGGCCTCGAGGACGTGGACACGCGAAGCGCCAAGTTCGACCTGACCCTCAGTCTGAGAGAGCGATTCGGCCGCGACGGGGAGCCGGCCGGGCTCACCGGCGAACTCCGTTACCGCACCGACCTGTTCGACCACGGGACAGCCGGGCAGATGGCTGCCCGCCTGGTACGGATCCTGGCCGGCGCCGCGCGGAGCCCGGAGGGTCCCGTCGGACGCATCGACATCCTCGACGCCGCCGAGCGGCACCGTGTGCTGACCGCGTGGAACGACACCGACCGACACGCGCCCGGCCCGGACCTGCCCGCGCTCTTCTCGGCCCAGGCCGCCCGGACCCCGGCCGCACCGGCCGTGTCCGACGGCGGCCTGGTGCTCACGTACGCGGAGCTGGACGCGCGGGCCAACCGGCTGGCACACCTGCTGGCCAGGCGCGGAGTCGGCCCGGAGAAGCTGGTCGCGGTCGCCCTGCCCCGTTCCGCGCAGGCCGTCATCGCGCTCCTGGCCGTCCTCAAGGCGGGAGGCGCCTATCTTCCGCTGGACCCCGCCTATCCGGCGGAACGGCTCGGCGCCATGCTCCGGGACGCCCGGCCGGAGCTGGTCCTCACCACGGGGCAGGACGACCCGGCGGCCGAGACCGCCGTTCCCCGGCTGCGTCTCGACGACGCCCCGGTCCGGGCCGAGCTGGAGGGCCGGCCCACCACCCGCCCGCCCGTGCGCACACATCCGGCTCATCCGGTCTATGTCATCTACACCTCGGGGTCGACGGGCCGCCCCAAGGGTGTCGTCGTCACCCACGGAGCCCTGGCCGACTACCTGGCCTGGGCACGCCGGGCCTACCCGGCGACCGCCGGGACGGTCCTGCTCCACACCTCGCTCGCGTTCGACCTGACGGTCACCGCCCTGTGGACACCGCTGACGGTCGGCGGCTGCCTGTTCACGACCTCGATCGACGAGATCGCAGAGATGGCGGAGCCGGAGCAGCCGGCCGAAGCGCCCTTCACCTTCGTGAAGGCCACACCGAGTCATCTGCCGCTGCTGGCCGAGGCATCCGGCGCCTGCTCCCCCACCGGCCAGCTGCTGCTCGCCGGCGAGGCCCTCACCGCCGAGGCGCTTCGCGCATGGCGCCGCCGCCACCCGGACATGACCGTGCACAACGTGTACGGACCGACGGAGACCACGGTCAGCTGCGCCGACTTCCCCGTGGAGCCCGGTGCCGAGCTCCCGCCCGGAACGGTGCCCATCGGCCGTCCCCTGGCCAACACCCGGATCTATGTGCTGGATTCGGCGCTCGCCCCGGTGCCGCCCGGTGTCGTGGGCGAGCTGTATGTCGCAGGCTCGGGCCTGGCCCGGGGCTATCTGGGCCGGCCGGGCCTGTCGGCTGAGCGGTTCGTCGCCTGCCCGTTCGGGGCCCCGGGCGAGCGGATGTACCGCACCGGGGATCTGGCGCGGTGGCGGCCGACCGGTGTGCTGGACTTCATGGGGCGGGCCGACCAGCAGGTCAAGGTCCGTGGCTTCCGCATCGAACCCGGCGAGATCGAGAGCGTTCTGGCCGCCGACCCGGTCGTGGCCCAGGTCTCGGTGGTGGTTCGGGAGGACAGACGGGGAGACCAGCGGCTGGTGGCGTACGTGGTGCCCGTCGAGGGCGCGACCCCCGAGAGCATGGACGACTCGGCCGTACGCGAGCGGGCGCGGCGGCTGCTGCCGGAGTACATGGTGCCCGCCGCCGTGGTGCCGTTGCCGGCGCTGCCGCTGACGCCGAACGGCAAGCTCGACCGGGCGGCCCTGCCCGCGCCGCCGGCCGGCATCGGAAAGTCGTGCCGGGGACCGGGCACGCCGGTCGAAGAGGTCTTGTGCGAGCTGTTCGCGGAAGCTCTCGGCGCCATCGGGATCGGCGCCGACGAGGGGTTCTTCGAACTGGGCGGCCACTCACTGCTCGCCGCCCGGCTGGTCGGCCGGATCGCGGCCCGGCTGGGCGTGGAGGTGCGGCTGCGCGACCTGTTCGAGGCGCCTACGGTCGCCGCCCTCGCCAGGCGTCTGGACCGGTCCGGTGAGCGTGACGGGGCGGCCTTCGACGTCCTTCTGCGGCTCAGGGCGGCCGGTTCCGGCACCCCGCTGTTCTGTGTGCACCCGGGTGGTGGCATCAGCTGGTGCTACACCGGGCTGATCCGCCATCTCCCACCGGATGTGCCGGTCTACGGGCTACAGTCCCGGGCGCTGTCGCACGACACGACGCACCCCGCGACCATCGAGGAGATGGCACGCGACTACCGCGAGCAGATCGTTTCCGTACAGCCCGCCGGCCCGTACCGGCTTCTGGGCTGGTCTTTCGGCGGTCTCGTCGCGCATGCCGTCGCCGTACAGCTCCAAGAGGCGGGCGAGGAGGTGCGGTTCCTCGGCATGCTCGACAGCTATCCGGAGTTCCACGACGACGGCGACGGGCTTCCCCGCGGGGGCGAGGACGACGCGGTGGAACTTCTCAACGAGGCGATCGGTGGGCTCGACGGGCTGGCGGCGGACGAGCTGCCGCGGGTGCTGGCCGCCCTGAGGCATCACCGTGCGCTATGGCGGGGCTACGTACCCCGGCGTTACCGGGGAGAGCTCCTCCTCTTCACCGCCGCCCTGGACCGGCCCGAGGGCCGGGACCCGGTCAGGGAATGGACCCCTTTCATCGACGGGGCGATCGAGGAGATCTCCCTCGCGTGCGCTCATCCGGCGATGCTGTCCCCGGGGCCGTCGGCCACGGTCGGCAGGGCGCTCGCCACCGCGCTCTCCCTCTGATCCGCCCCGCCCACGAAGTCCACGGAGCCGTCGCCGCGCAGCCGGGCCCGGTGGCCGGTGCGGTACATCCGCCCGCCGGGCGGCCCGTACGGATCGGCCACGAAGCGCTCCGCGGTGAGGGCCGGTCGCCCCGGATAGCCCCGGGCGGGCCCCGGACCGGCCAGGTACAGCTCGCCGACGACGCCGGGCGGCACCCGCCGCCCGGCTCCGTCCAGTACGTAGGCCGGGGGCCCATCGGCGCTCGCGCCCGTGTCCGCGACCTGCCCGGCCGAAGGGCGGGACGTGACGGTCACGCGGCCGCCGCGCAGCAACTGCCCCCACCATTCCCATACGGAGAGGTCGAAGACGTCGCCGAGCCCGGGGCAGAGGCCGGTCCCGGTGATCACACGCACCACGTCCTGATGGGACAGGACGGCCCCTACGGGTTCGCCGTCCTCTCCCGCGGCCCGGACCACGCAGGCGGCGCCGGCCGGGTGTGGAGCCGGTGTGCTGACATCCGGCGGGGTGGCCGGTCCCGGATCGCCGATGACCAGCGTGGGCAGGCCGGCCGGCAGGAACCAGGCGTGGGCGCGATCCGTGACGGTCAGGACGGGCGGGCAAGCGGCCGGCAGCAGTTCGAGACGCTGATGCGGCGTGCCGGGGTCGAGCGGAAGACAGCAGCCTCCGGCTCTGAGCACGGCGAGCGTCGCGATCACCAGGTGGGCCGAGCGGGGCAGCGCCACCGCCACGGTCGCCTCAGGCCCCACCCCCGCCTCCCGCAGCGCCTGCGCCATCTGGTCCACCCGCTCGCCGAGTTCGGCGTACGTGAGCTCTGTGGCGCCGTAGACCACCGCGATCCGGTCGGGTGTGCGCCGGACCTGGGCGTCGAAGAGGGCGGTGACGGTCCGCCCGTCGGCGATCGGCGGTGGCGGGCGCTCCGCCCCGGTCGGCGGTGGAGCAAGCGGGCGGGTGGCGGAGAGGGTCAGGTCGGACAGGCGGGTGTCCGGGGCTGCCGCCACGCTGTGCAGCAGCGTGCTCCACAAGGAGGTGATCCGCTCGGCGGTGTCCGCGTCGAAGAGTTCGGTGCGGTACGAGAGCACGCCCTGGAGCCCGGTGTCGGTCTCCCAGAGCTGCATGCCGAGGTCGAACTGTGAGGTGCGGACGTCGAACGGTACGGGCTCCACCGTGAGTCCGGTCAGTTCGGCCGTCTCCGGGGCGTTGTTCTGTAGGACGAAGAGCACCTGGGCCAGCGGGTTGTGCCATGGGCTGCGGTCCGGGTTCAGCTCCTCGACGATCTTCTCGAACGGGACGTCCTGGTGCGCGTAGCCGTCCAGCGCGACTCGCCGTACCTGGTCGAGCAACGCCCGGAAGGTGGGATTCCCGGAAAGGTCGGCGCGCAGCGCCAGGGTGTTGACGAAGAAACCCACGAGGCGGTCGAGTTCGGTACGGCCCCGGGCGGCGGTCGGCACGGCCACCACGATGTCGCTCTGACCGGTGAGCCTGCCCATCAGGCAGTGGAAGGCCGTGAGCAGGGTGATGAACACCGTGGCGCTCGCGGCATGACTGACGGTGCGAATCCCCTCCAGAACATGAACGGGGACGCTGAATTCCACGACACGCCCCGCCGAGCTGCCGCCGGACTCGCGAGGCCGGTCGAAGGGCAGGTCGATGGCCGTCGACGCGCCGTCCAACTGCTCTTTCCAGTAGACCAGTTGGTGTCGGAGAGTCCCATCTCGCAGCCAGTCGCGCTGCCACACCGCGTAGTCGGCGTAGCTCACCGGAAGCTCGGCCAGGCCCGCCCGCTCCCGGTCACCCCCGGCCGCGTAGAGGGCGGCCAGGTCCTCGAAGAAGACGCTGCCGGACCAGCCGTCGGTGACGAGGTGGTGCATGGTCAGCAGCAGGATGTGCTCGTCGGCGGCCAGCCGCAGCAGCTCCGTCCGCATGAGCGGTCCCCGGGCCAGGTCGAAGGGGCGCACGGCCTCCTCGCTGACCAGCCGCTCGGCTTCGCGCGCCCGCTCTCGCGGGCCTGGCCCGCCGAGATCGGCGAGATCGGTGAGAGGCAGTTCCCAGGACGGCGCGGGCCGGATCTCCTGCCACGGCTCGCCGTCATCGGCGCCGAAGACGGTACGCAGCACCTCGTGGCGTTCGACCAGCGCCTCCAGGCTCCGGCGCAGCGCCTCCCGATCGAGCGCGCCACGCAACCGCAGCGGAGAGGCGATGTTGTACGCCGGGCTGCCCGGCTCCAACTGGTCGATGAACCACAGGCGTCGCTGGGCGAACGACAGCGGGAGCCGCTGACCGGCGACACGGGGCAGGGGCACGATCGGCGGCGTCGTCGGGGTGCCGGCCCGCAGCGACGCCTCCGCCCGTTCGGCGAGTCCCGCGATCGTCGGGCTCTCGTAGATCGCGCGAACCGGGAGCTCGGCACCCAAAGCGGTACGGATCCGGGCGAGCACCTGGGTGGCCAGGAGTGAATGGCCGCCGATGGAGAAGAAGTTGTCGTGCACATCGATGCCGCCGACCCCCACGACATCGCTCCAGATGCCCCCGATGATCTCCTCGGCCGGGGTGCGTGGCTCCGCGGCGCCGCCCGCCTGGGCGGTCAGCTCCTGTTCGGGGCTCGGCAGCCCTCGGCGATTGAGCTTTCCGTTGGAATTGAGCGGCATGCTCTCCAGCAGAACGATCGCCGAAGGGACCATGAAGCCCGGCAGCCGCCCGCGCAGATGGTCGCGCAGCCGGGCCCGGGTCTCCCGCTCCCAGTCGGGCCGTGTTTCGGCCGAGATCGGCCACCGGCCGGGGGCGACCGACGCATAGGCCACCAGATGCCGGTCCCCGGGGGCCTTGTCGTGCACGAGGACCAGGGCGTCCTCGACATCCGGGTGGCCGCGCAGGGCTTCCTCGATCTCCCCCAGTTCGACCCGGAAGCCACGGACCTTCACCTGGTGGTCGGAGCGGCCGACGATCTCGATCGTGCCGTCGGGGCGGTACCGGGTCAGGTCACCGCTGCGGTAGAGCCGCGCCCCGGGGATCCCGCTGAACGGGTCCGGAACGAAACGGGTCGCGGTCAGGTCCGCCCGGCCGAAGTAGCCGCGCCCGACACCGTCACCCCCGACATAGAGCTCACCCGCGACTCCGGGCGGGACCGGCTGAAGCGCGCTGTTGAGGATGTAGGTCCGGCTGCCCGGCAGCGGGCGGCCGACCGGGAGGGCGCCGTCGGGGTCGTCGCCGGGGTGCCCCTCGGCGAAGTGGGTGTTGTCGATGGCGGACTCGGTGAGGCCGTAGGTCCCGGCCATCACCGTCCCCGGGTGGCAGAGGCGCCGCGCGCGCTCGAAGTCGCGTACGTACCAGACATCGCCACCCGCCATGAGGAAGTCCAGGAACTCCAGCGACTGCCCGCTCTCCTCGACATGGTCCAGGAACACCCGCAGCAGCGGCGGCACGAACTCCGCGCTGTTGACGCCTTCCTGGAGCATCAGGTCGAGCAGCTCCGGAGGGGACAGCGAGACCTCGCGCGGGCACACCACCAGTGTGGCGCCGGTGAACAGCGCGCGCGTGGCGTCGCCCATGAACATGTCGAAGGAGAAGCTCGCCATCTGGAGATGAGCCCTCAGGCTCCGGCTCAGGCCGTAGCGCTCCTCGAACGAGTAGAAGTAGTTGGCGAAGTTCGCGTGCGTGAGCATCGCGCATTTGGGGGTTCCGGTCGAGCCCGAGGTGTAGAGCATGCCCGCGAGATTCGCCGGGAGGACGCCGCTGACCGGCGGGGCCGTCGGCTGCGACCGTATCTCCGGGGCGTCCCTGTCGATCAGGAGGACGGGTACCGCGTCGGCTCCGGTCAGGGCCGCTGCCGTGGCGGCGTCGGACAGCAGCAGCGAGGCCTTGGAGTCCGACAGCATGAACGCCAGACGCTCCGCCGGGTAGTCCGGGTCCAGCGGGATGAACGTGCCCCCCGCCTTGAACACCCCGAGAAGGGCGATCAGAGTCGCGGCCGAGCGCTCCAGGCAGATGGCGACGCCGGTTTCGGGCCCGACCCCCCGGGAGCGCAGGGCGTGCGCCATCTGGTTCGCCCGCTCGTCCAGTTGGCGGTAGGTGAGGCGCTGATCCCGCCACACCACCGCGAGCGCTTCCGGCGTGCGGCAGACCTGCTCCTCGAAGAGGGTGTGCAGGCACCGGGGCTCCCGGCCCTCCGCGCCGGTGTCGTTCCAGCCGGTCAGGATCTGCTCGCGTTCGGCCGGGGTGAGCAGGCGCAGTGCGCTGATGGGCCGGTCGGGATGGGTCAGGGCGTCTTCGAGCAGCTGCCGCAGGTGTCCGGCCACGCGCCGGATCGTGGCGGGCTCGAACAGGTCGGTGTTGTATTCCAGCTCACAGGCCAGGTGTTCGCCCAGCTGCCTGACCCCCAGGGTGAGATCGAACCTGGCCGCGGTGCGCGGCAGGTCGATGCGCTCCACCGCGAGGCGAGCGAACTCCGGTGTTTCCTCCAACCCTTCCGACGAGCGGAACAGCACCTGAAACAGCGGGGTGGAACTCGGATCACGTTCCGGCTGAAGGACTCTGATCAGCTCTTCGAACGGCACGTCGCCGTGGGCCCCGGCCTCCCGCACCGCCGCGTCCACGCGGCGGAGGATCTCGCCGAAACCGGGCTCGCCGGAGAGGTCGCTGCGCAGCACCACCGTGTTGGCGAAGTGCCCGATGGCGCGGTCCGGTTCGCCCTCCGGCCGGTTGGGCAGTGTGGTGCCCACCGTCATGTCCCGCTGGTCGCAGTAGTGGGCAAGCAGGGTCTTGAACGCCGCGAGGACCGTGGTGGCCACGGTGGTTCCCCGGCTGTCGCTGAAGCCGGTCAGCCGTTCCGTCAACTCCCGGCCGATCTCGAACCTCTCCACCGCACCGCGTCCGCTGCGGGCGGCCGGCCGGCGTCTGTCGGTGGGCAGCCGCAGCATCGCGGGCACGCCATCCAGCCGCTTCCGCCAGTATTCCAGCGAGGCGGCGTACGACCGGCCGCGCTGCTCGCGCGCGTAGTCGACGTACCGCGGGAGGGGCGTGGGCAGCACGGGGGGCCGGCCGTCCCGGAACGCCGCGTAGACCTGCCCGAACTCGCGGAGCAGCACCTCCATGGATGCGCTGTCGAGGACGATCTGGTGCGCGGCGACGGCCAGCGCGTGGTCCTCGCCGGACAGGCGCACCAGCTCCAACCGGATCAGCGGCCCCGCCGCAAGATCGAAGGCAGCGTCGGCCGCCTCGCTCAACAGCCGCTCCGCCTCGGGTTCCCGCCGGTCTTCCGGGAGCCCGCCGAGATCGGTGAACGACAGCGGAAGGTCCGCGCTGTCGGCCTGTACGCACACCGGCACGCCGGCCCTGTCGGGGAAGCGGGCCCGGAGTGTGTCGTGGCGCCGCACGATCTCGCCAAAGGCCCGGCGCAGCGCCTCGATGTCCAGGTCTCCCCGGATGCGCAGGGCGACAGCGACGCTGTAGACCGAGTTGCCCGGCCGCAGTCTGTCGAGGAACCAGAGCTGCTCCTGCCCGAAGGACAGCGGCAGATCGTGCGGGGCTGAGTGGGCCATAACCTCACCAGGAACCGATGGAGCACTGCCAAGGCGATGAGATTAGCGGATCATCCAGCCGCATCGTCATGTGTGGTGGCCGGTGGGCAGCGGTCACCCCGAGGGCTGGACCACCGTCGGGGGTTGAGATGTGTGGGCGGTGGTCTGGCGACTGGTTCGGTAACGGCCCGGGGTCGTTCCGATGATGTTGGTGAACGCTGAGATGAAGCTGCTGGGGTTGGCCCATCCGCAGGCGTAGGCGGTTCGGGTGGTGTCGTGGCCGTCGGCGAGGAGCACGAGCGCGTGGTAGACGCGTAGCTGCGTGCGCCACTCATAGAAGGTCATGCCGAGTTCGCTGCGGAACAGTCGGCTGAGGGTGCGGGTGCTGGCTCCGATCGTCTTCCCGAGTTCGGACAGCGTGGCGTTGTCCGCCGGCGTCTCGTACAGCTTCCGGGCAATGGCTTGCAGCCGGTCGTCCCGTGGCTCCGGCAGGTGCAGTGGCTGCTCGTGTGCTTCGCGGAGTTCATCGACGAGGACTCGAAGGAGGCGAGCGCGCGCCGAGCGGCTGTAGGCAGGCGCGGCGTCGTCGTAGTTGCGGGGGCCGGTCAGGGCGAGCAGGACCTCGCGGGCGAGGCCGGAGGCCAGGAACACGGCGGGATGGTCCGGTATGAGCCGGGCGAGGGATGGCGCGAGAAAGACGATCCGCATGTCGGTGTCGCCGTGGGCGCGGTGGTAGTGCGTGAACCCGGCGGGGGTCCAGGCGGCCCGGTTGGCGGGAACGATCGAGGTGCCGCGTTCGGTGTGAACTGTCAGGACGCCGCCGGCCGCGTATACCAGGTGTCCCCGTGCGTGCGACTGCACCGCGCTTGTTTCGCCGGATGGCCACAGGTGGCGCCCGCCGGACGGCCACACATGTGATGTCACACCGGCGATCAGGGAAGGTTGGCGGCGAACAGGCATCAGTTGGCATCCTATCGTTAGCCCGCCATCCCTTCATCCGGTGACACTGCCTCCATGCGAAGTGGTCTTCGGTTGCGCAAAGCGCCCGACCGGACCACGGCTTGAGAGAAGGAGAAACGCATGGCGACGTTCGTCCTCGTGCCCGGCGGTTGGCATGGCTCGTGGTCGTTTGAGGCGGTGGTTCCGCTGTTGGAGCGTGCCGGTCATGCCGTTCACGCCCTGACCCTGACCGGTCTGCGGCCGGACGACGACAACGCGACGGTCGCGGCCGCCAACCTCGACACGCACGCCGACGACGTATTGCAGCTCCTCGATCGCGCCCACATCACCAGCGCGACGCTGGTCGGCCACAGCTACGGCGGGATGGTGATCGCCGCGGCCGCCGATCGCGCTGACGGCCGGATCTCGCGACTGGTGCATCTCGACGCCTACGTACCACGCGATGGCGAGTCGTGCTGGTCGTCAACGACCGAGCGCTACCGGGAGGCGTTCGCCGCCGGCGCTGCGACCACCGGCTATGCCGTCCGACCGCCGGACGGCGGCGATCCCCGGCGCCGTCCCCATCCCCTCGCCTCGTTCCTGCAAACGATCCGGCTCACCGGCACGCTCGCCCAGGTCCCCCGCCGGGAGTTCATCTACTGCTCGGGATGGGAAGACCGGACGCCGTTCGCTGAACTCCGCACCCGACTTCAAGCCGATCCCGAATGGCAGGTCCACGACCTCCCTACCGGCCATGACGCAATGCATGAGGCCCCGGAGGCGGTCGCGGCACTACTGTCCGACACTGTTGTCGGCGCCGGATGACACCATCCGGCCATGAGTGGCGAGTCTTTCAACTGGCACGAATTCCTGGGGCGCTGGCAGGCGGAGTGGGCTCCGCGCGAGGACGAGGACGAGGACGACGGCGAGGACGGCGGGCAGACCGTCGTCCCCCCGGGAAGGCCCGGGGCGGACGAGGCGGCGATCGCCGCGGCCGAGGAGCGGCTGGGACGGCGGCTGCCGCCCTCGTACCGGGAGTTCCTCGCCGTGAGCGACGGATGGCACGTGGACGAGACGGCCGGGGTCTATCAGCTCGGCGGCGCCGCGGACATCGACTGGTTCCAGGATCCGTACGGCATGACCCCGCTGTACGAGCGGAATCTGGGCGACAACCCGCGCAGGGAAGACGTCCTGCTGGCCGGGATGTGGCAACGGGCGCTACGGCTGGAGACGGACTCCGACATGTCGCACGCCCTGCTCGACCCGGGCGACCGCGACCAGGACGGCGAGTGGGCGCTCTACGTCTACAAGGGCTGGAGCGGTGAACTGCCGGACCGTTACCCGTCGTTCCGCGTGTACATGGAGGCCATGTACCGCGACTTCCACTCCGACCGGGCGGAGCGGCCCGACTTCGTGAACGCGACCACGCGCGCCCAGGACGCCCATGTGGAGGAGGCCCGCCTGCTGGCCCTGCGCGGACGGTACGAGGACGCCCTGCCCTTGCTCGAGGAGGCGCTGTCCTTCGGACGGCCGCGGAGCGCCGTCCTGTTGAACCAGCTCCGGCATCTGCTGGCCCCGCGCAGTCCCCGGGATTACGGCTACCTGGTGGCCGACCCGCGCTACCTGCCCGAGATTCTGCCCGTGGAGGCCATGACTCCGGCACGCGGCGAATGGCGGCTGGGCGGGGACGACCGCTGGCTCGGGATGATGGCCGCTCGCGGGGCCGCTCGGGAGACCGCCGAGGCCGTGCTGAGCACGATGCGCGACGGCACCCATCGTTACGCGCCTCCCGGTCCATGGGGCCGGGCCGTCGCCGAGGCCTGGGAGTCGGCCCGCTGGGGGGCGACCGGCGCCGCGTGGCGGGTGCTGCGGGACGCGCTCCCGCTGTGGGAGGCGCCCGGGCCCTGGCTGATCGCCCCGATCGGCCTGCTCGCCGATCCGGTCCTGGGTCCGCTGATCACCCCGGAGCGTGGGCGGGAGATCCTGGCGACACCGCGGGCCGGGGAGCGGGGGCCCGCTCCCGATCCGGTGCCCGATCTCGACCCGCCGGGCCTCGCCTGGCTGACTGAGCCCGCGGCGAACCGGGGGCCGCGCGACGGATACCGCTGTGTCTGGGTCGAGGGCATCGACCCCGCCCGCCTGCCCGCCCTGATCGGCGAGGAGGGCGCCGAACTGAGCGCGCCCGCGGATCCGCGCGACCCGTTCCGGCGGGCACCCCGGCCCCACGAGCGGGAGGGCGTGGAACGCTGGGAGGACCGGGCCGTGGTCGCCGTCGGCCGCACCGCCGGAGCGTGGGCCTTCGCCTTCGACGGCGGCTCCCGCCATGTGAACAAGCTGTTCCTGTCCCCCGCTCCGGCCGCCTCCTCGTCCGGCCGCGCGGTGGTGGTGTGGCGCGACCCGAGGAGCTCGTCCTCCGGTGACCGCCCGGCCGCGTTCCACCTGTCGGTGGCCGAACAGGGCGAGGAAATCTACGCGTTCACCGTGCGGGGTACGGAGATACAGCGCTCCGGCGCGATACCCGAGGCCCTGGACCCCGCACGGCTGTTCCGCCCGGAAGACACTGACCTGGAGTGCGAACTGCGCGCCTTGGAGGCGCTGCACGCCGAACTCGGGCTCTCGCTTCCTCGCTTCGCGCTGACCCAGGGCCGACTCCGCACCTTCACCACCCGATCCTGGACCCGGGCACCACGCGCGGGCGAGGGGTTCGCCTACTCCTACGTCAGCGTCGGGCGGCGCCGGCCCTGAACTCGGACGGCCCCACCGGCGACGACCGGCCCCCTCGCCCGGGTCCGTATCCTGCAAAGTCTTCACACTCCAGGAGTGGATCTGCTGGGATAATCGTTCGCACAGACCAACTGTGAGCAGGGGGACGATCAGTGGGGCCAGAGTTCGGGCATCGCCTCGGGCTACCCGGAACTCTGTCCGGCCAGGCGCTGCCCCCTTCCGGTGGACGGTGACCACCCCGATGACGGTGGTTGTGACCAAGACGGGCTCCTTCGCGTGAACAAATGTACGAAGCCCGGGAAGTCGGCCGGCGGGGAGGCTGGAGCATGAGCCTGACACAGCTGCACTACACCTCGGCGCCCCCGGGGGCGGACGGTTCGGGGTTCCGGTTCACCGCGCTCACCCCCGGGATACCCGCATCGCTGCTCCAAGAGGCCGAGCAGCTCATCGGCTATGAGCCGCCACGCGATGCCCCTCCACGTCCCACCAGCGCCGAGCTGGCCACGTTCCCCGAGGCGTTCAGCTACAGCAGGCTCTCGGACGGAAGTTGGCTGCTGGCCCGCACGGTCTATACGGGAGTCGACCACAGCGGGCGCCAGGGCAACTTCCATGCGCACGCGCTGCATCTCCCCACGGACACGACACCGCCGCGCGGGGCGCTGCCCATCACCGCCTGGGGTTCCCCCCAGTGGGCCCGCCGCACCCCGGACGGCGGGGTGCCGGAGCCGCTGGAAGCGCTGCCTGCCTCGGGTCGCTTCGACCGGGACGGCTTGGTGATGTTCGCGGCCGCTCGCTCGCCGTGGCTCGCGGGCTTCTTCGCCGATCTGCGCGGGCTGAGCCAGGACGAGTCCGCGCCCCGGATCATCGTCATCGAGCGGAACAGCGCGGATGTGGCCCGGTGGATCGCGCTGGCGAGCACCGTGCTGCCACGCGAAGACGCCCACCGGCTGACCTTCACCACCTATACGAGGCGGCCGGAGCTCGCCCGGCAGCAAGTGATCGGCGTACTGCCGGAGGATCGTGGGGGGCTGACCGGCTACGACCATCGCTATCGGGTGTACGACTGCGCCGGCGGAAAGCCCCGGGAGCCGGTGGCCGACGCCTGGGCGGAGGCGGCCGCGGCCATCTGGCTGGGTGATGCCCCCGAGCTGTTCCGGGAGGCGGCCTCGCTCGCGGACGACCGCTTCGCCCCCGGCCCGCTCGCCTGCGTCGCGCTGTGCGCCGGGCTTGGGCTCGACACCACCGGCCGCGCCGAGGCGGCGGACTGGGCGCACAGCCACCGGGAGGCACTGGGCGAGGAGCGGCTGCACCGTCTGGTGGCGGCGCTGGGCGCGCCCGCCGGGGACCGGACGGATCCCGAAAGGGCGGCCCTGATCCGGTTGTTCACGGCGCTCGACGGCCGGGTACCGATCGGCTCCATCGAGCCGCTCACGTCGCTGGTCCTCACCGAGGCTGTTTGCTCGCCCGGGTCGGTGCCCGGGCTGGACGCCCTGCGCCCCGACGCCCTCACCGAGGAGCTGCGCCAACGTCTCGCCGGCGAACTGGCGCCCGAGCTGCGCGCGGGCGTGGCGGACACCGAGCGGGGCGCCTCACGCCCCTTGGAGCTGCTGCGCATCGCGAACCTGCTCGGGGTGGACTGCTCGGACCTGCTGCCGGAGGTGGCGCGCAGGCTGGCCCACGAGCTGCTGGCCGCTCCGGAGGATGCGCACACTCCCGCGGTACGCCTCGCCGTGGAGGAACACTTCACGTTGCGGACCACACTGCTCGGCGAGCTCGACGACCTGGCCGCCGGCGATCCGGACGCCGCGGCCCGGCTGCTGAAGCGGATCCCGCTCCGCTTCGCGGAGAGCCAGGCCCTGCCCCATCTGCGGATGTGCGCCGAGGCGCCGCAGGCGACCGCGGGCGGCGGCGACCGTGTCGGCGCGCTGAAGGCCGTGGTGCGTGCGAGCGGAGTCTCGATGTTCGCCGATCCGCTCGTCCTGCGCACGGCGGTCCGGCTGATCTGGCAGGACAGTACGCCCACCGCCGGGGAGGCGCGGCTGATGCTGGTCGAGGCCGGGTCGGACACCCACCTCACGGCGGGTACCTGGCCCAGCCTGGTCAGGGCCGCGCTCGAAGGGCCTGAGGACGATCTCGACGTACCCGATCTCGCCCAGGACCTGCTGCGCTGCTTCACCGAGGATTTGACACCGCGTGAGCGCGCCTCCCTGCTCCTCCTGGAGCTGGCACGCGAGCTGCGGAGCGGCTCGGCCGGCCCCGGCTGGACCGACCGGGCGGTGTCGCTCCGGGCGGCGGCGGAACCGGTGGAACGCACCGTTCTCGAGCACACTTTCGGGGCTCTCGCATACCGGCTGCTGTCCACCGAAAGCCCGGACGGAGAACTGTACGCACTCATCCACAGCCACGATCCCGACCTCATCGGCGCGTACGGCCGCGCGGCTCGATCCGGCCGGGTGCGTGACCGGCTGCGGACCGACCCCGCGTATGCGGCCGAGTGCTTCCATGCCTGGAGTTCGCACCCTCAAGCCGGCGAGGCCTGGCAGGAGACGCGTACAGAGCTGCTGGACTCGGTGCTCCGTCCGGTGGCGCGAGACCTGTCCGAGGCCGATATCGCCACCGTCGAGGGATGCCTGGAACGCACAAGTGCCCGCCGGGCGGAAGAGTTCCGGGCCTGGAACCGGCCGGGGGCATTCGGCCGGATCAGCCGCCGGCTGACCCGCCGGCGCCGAAGGGACGCGGCGGAAGAGCACGGCTGGGGCGAGGTGGAGCCACCGCGGAAGGACGGCGATCTGTCATGACTGTCAACCTACTGACCGGGGCCCTGTGGGCCACCGGCCTTGTGGCGAACGCGCTGTGTGTCGGCTACGCGCTCTGGCTCCGAGCACCCCACTGGGGCAGCGTTCGGCGGGAGGCCTGCGGTCTGGCGCGGCGCGACTGGTGACCGCGGAGGGTCACGCCGGAAATAGTGCCACGGGCGCTACGCGACAAGGCGCCAAGAAAGCCGCCGAGTAGCCCTCTGTCGCATTTTCGAGGGACTGAGGCAGGGGGGATTGGCTCAGGCGGTTCGGGGGCCGCACAGCGCCACATGGAGGCATTCTCGCCCCATCGGCAAGGGGCATCTCCGATATCCTGGACAGCGTCCCGGTAGTCGACGGTCCCGAGGCCCGTGAGCCTCGGGGCCCTGTTCGGGCTGCCGCGCCCCGCCTCCGCCAGCTGTCCGGCCGCTCCCGCACCGCGGTGTGGGAGCGCGGTCCGCCATGCCCGAAAGAGAGCATCTGTGACCACTCACGACACTCACACCGCCAGCGGTACCCCCGGATCCCAGCAGCCCGGCCATGCCGGGACGGCGTCGTATGACGCCAACGCGATCACCGTCCTGGAAGGCCTGGACGCGGTGCGCAAGCGGCCCGGGATGTACATCGGTTCCACGGGAGAGCGCGGGCTGCACCACCTGGTGCAGGAGCTCGTGGACAACTCCGTGGACGAGGCGCTCGCGGGGGTGGCCGACCGGATCGACGTGACGATCCTGGCCGACGGCGGGGTGCGGGTGGTCGACAACGGCCGCGGCATCCCGGTGGGGATGCACCCGGTGGAGAAGCGGCCGGCCGTCGAGGTGGTACTGACCGTGCTGCACGCGGGCGGGAAGTTCGGGGGCGGCGGGTACGCGGTCTCCGGCGGTCTGCACGGTGTGGGTCTGTCGGTGGTCAACGCGCTGTCGACCCGGCTGTCGGCGGAGATCCGGACCGACGGCTACCGGTGGACGCAGGACTACAAGGACGGCGCTCCCAGCGCCCCACTGGCCCGCCACGAGGCCACCTCCCGGACGGGCACCTCCCTGACGTTCTGGGCAGACGGCGGCATCTTCGAGACCACCGCGTACTCCTTCGAGACGCTGGCCAGGCGTTTCCAGGAGATGGCCTTCCTCAACCGCGGGCTCACCCTGACCCTCACCGACGAACGGCCCTCCGCGCGCGCGACGGCCGCGGCCGACGAAGCCGACTCGGACCCGGCAGCGAAGACGGTCTCCTACCGCTACGACGGCGGCATCACCGACTTCGTCGCCTACCTCAATGCCCGCAAGGGCGAACCCGTCCATCCCTCGGTCATCACCATCGCCGCCGAGGACACGGAACGGCGGCTGTCGGCCGAGGTAGCCCTGCAGTGGAACGGCCAGTACACCGACAGCGTGTACTCCTACGCCAACGCCATCCACACCCATGAGGGCGGCACCCACGAGGAGGGCTTCCGTACGGCCCTGACCACCGTGGTCAACCGCTACGCGCGGGAGAAGAAACTGCTGCGGGAAAAGGACGCCAACCTCTCCGGCGAGGACATCCGCGAGGGCCTGACCGCGATCGTCTCGGCCAAGCTCGGCGAGCCGCAGTTCGAGGGCCAGACCAAGGCCAAGCTCGGCAACACCGAGGCGCGCACCTTCGTGCAGAAGGTCGTCCACGAGCATCTGAGCGACTGGTTCGACCGCAACCCGAACGACGCCGCGGACATCGTGCGCAAGGCCGTCCAGGCGGCCACGGCCCGGGTCGCGGCCCGCAAGGCGCGCGACCTGACCCGCCGCAAGGGCCTGCTGGAAACGGCGGCGCTGCCGGGCAAGCTGTCCGACTGCCAGTCGAACGACCCGGCGATGTCGGAGATCTTCATCGTCGAAGGAGACTCCGCCGGCGGTTCGGCCAAATCCGGCCGCAACCCGCAGTACCAGGCGATCCTCCCGATCCGCGGCAAGATCCTCAACGTGGAGAAGGCCCGGATCGACAAAGTCCTGCACAACCAGGAGATCCAGGCGATCATCTCCGCGTTCGGCACGGGCGTGCACGAGGACTTCGATATCGCCAAGCTCCGCTATCACAAGATCATCTTGATGGCGGACGCCGACGTCGACGGCCAGCACATCAACACCCTGCTGCTCACCTTCCTGTTCCGCTTCATGCGGCCACTGATCGAAGATGGCCACGCCTACCTCTCCCGCCCCCCGCTCTACAAGATCAAGTGGAGCCGGGACCACGTCGAATACGCCTACTCCGACCGCGAACGCAACATGCTCCTGGAACGGGGACGCCAGGACGGCCGCCGGATCAAGGACGACTCCATCCAGCGCTTCAAGGGCCTGGGCGAGATGAACGCCGAGGAGTTGCGCGTCACCACCATGGACCCCGACCACCGGGTCCTGGGCCAGGTCACCCTCGATGACGCGGCCGTCGCCGACGGCCTCTTCTCCGTCCTGATGGGCGAGGACGTCGAAGCCCGCCGCCACTTCATCCAGCGCAACGCCAAGGACGTCCGCTTCCTCGACATCTGACCCCGGGCACCGCTCCCGCCCCAGCAGCCGTACGCCTGCTGCCATCAGTTCTTCATCTCCGGTGGCGTCAAGGCCCACATAGGCGCTCGACGATCGGTGGATCCTGTCTCAAAGCTTGCGCACAATTTACACACATCCTCTCTACACACCGGCCCCGATGGTCTAGATTGACCGTGCTTCAGCCGTTCGGGCATGAGGCGACCACTAATGATCTATAGGTCCGGCGCTACGGAAGCCAGCAGTCGCCTTCCCGGCGCCGGACATGGGGGTGGATCAGTTCTCGGAGCCCGAGAGGGGCCTTGGGTGCGGGGAGCACCCGAGGTTTCGACGGGTTCCGGCGCAACTCGGGGGTCTGGCGGGGCAGGCGAGCCTGCTGCCGCCAGGGTGGGTTGTTCAAGTGGCGCTGAAATAGCCGGGATGTCATGCGCGGGAGGCGGGGGCCTCCCGGGGGGACGAACAGCGCGGCGCGGGGGGCGGGGGCCTCCCGAGGGGAGGGACAGTACGGGAGGCGGGGGCCTCCCGAGGGGGAGGAACAGTGTTGGGCGAACACGTCGAATCACTGGGGACCTGGGGGGTTCTGTGCGGCGAGGGGGATTAGTCAGCCCGTTTCCGTCAGCGCGCGGGCGTCTGGCGGACGGGGCAATCAGTCAGCCCGCGATCGACTGGGAGCAGCGGTACCGCCGTACCGTGATCACCAGCGATACCGTGGCCACCGCCTTCGTGGTGGCGGCGATCGGCAACTTCTTCGGGGCCCGGGACGCGGCCAACTGGCACGAGAAGTGGGGGATTCTCGCATTCGGCACCGAACTGCTGGTGCTGGGGGCGCTTGCGGTGAGCCGGTCGTGGGCTCCGGCCGTGCTCGGCCAGGGCGCCGAGGAATTCCGCCGGCTCGGACGCTCGCTGTTCACGGCGACCGTCGTCCTGGCGCTCGGCGGGATCGCGCTCACCTCGCGCAACATCAAGCTCTGGATCTTCGTCGCGATCCCCGCGATCGCGCTCGTCACCATGACCGCGCGATATCTGCTGCGCCTCTGGCTGCACAGAGAGCGCAAGGAAGGACGGTGCCTGAGACCGGTGCTCGCTGCCGGGAGTCCGGCCACCGTGCACGACCTGATCACCCGGACCCGCAAGTTCCCGCACCTCGGCTGGCGGGTGGACGCGGTGTGCACGACGGACGGTCTCGGGCTCGACGGTGACCACCTGGACGGAGTGCCGGTCGTCGGCCGGCTGACGGACGTCGCGGGCCACGTCCGCCGCGACGGCTACCGTGTCGTCGCGGTCACACCGGACCCGCACTGGTCACCGGACCGGCTCCAGCGGCTGGCCTGGAACCTCGAAGGCAGCGACGCCGAGATGATCGTGGCCCCCGTGCTGATGGAGGTGGCCGGTCCGCGGCTGCACGTCGACGCGGTGCTCGGGATACCGCTGCTGCGGGTCAGCATGCCGACCTTCACCGGGGGCCGCCGGGCGGTCAAAGGGGTCGTCGACCGGATGGGCGCGGCGATCCTGCTGATGCTGTTCACGCCGCTGATGGTGTTCGTCGGGCTGCTCGTGCTGGTGGACAGTCGAGGAGGGGCGTTCTACCGCCAGCGCAGGGTCGGCAAGGACGGCCGCGAGTTCACCATTCTCAAGTTCCGCACCATGGTCGCCGGGGCTGACGGGGCACGTGCCGAGCTGGCCGACCTCAACGAGGGCGCCGGCCTGCTGTTCAAGCTCCGCCGGGATCCGCGGGTGACCCGGGTGGGAGCGGTGCTGCGCCGGTACTCGATCGACGAGCTCCCGCAGCTGTTCAACGTGCTCACCGGATCGATGTCGCTCGTCGGTCCGCGGCCTCCGTTACCGGAGGAGTCCGCCGCGTACGGCCCGGACATCCGGCGGCGGCTGCTGGTCAAGCCCGGACTCACCGGCCTGTGGCAGATCAGCGGACGCAGCGACCTGCCGTGGGAGGAGGCGGTCCGCCTCGACCTGCGGTACGTGGAGGACTGGTCGCTCGCGCTGGACACAGTGATCTTGTGGAAGACGCTGCGTGCGGTGCTCCAAGGGCAGGGGGCCTACTGATGCGCGGGGGGCCGCAACTCAAGCGTGGCGCCAACGCACGGATCGCAGGCCGGAGGGGCCTGCCTGGGGGGAGGAACGAGTCATGAGAGTCAGCGTTTTCGGGCTCGGCTACGTGGGCTGCGTATCGGCCGCGTGCCTGGCCAGCATGGGTCACGAGGTCATCGGGGTGGACGTGAACCAGGTGAAGGTCGACCTGGTCAACGACGGCAAGGCCCCGGTGGTCGAGGAGCGGATCGGCGAGCTCATCGCCGAGGTCGTGCGGACCGGGGCGTTACGCGCCACCGGCGACGTCCGCGAGGCCATCATGGGCAGCGAGGTGTCGCTGGTCTGCGTGGGCACGCCGTCGGAGCCCAACGGCGGCCTGTGCACCACGTACTTGGAACGGGTCACCGAGCAGATCGGCGCCGTGCTGGCGGATCGCGGTGGGCGCGGCGGGCGCAGTGGGCGGCACACCGTCGTGTTCCGCAGCACCATGCTCCCGGGTACCTGCCTGAACCTGCTGGTACCGATCCTGGAGAAGTACGTCGGCGGCACGGCCGGGGTGGACGTCGGGGTCGCGGTCAACCCGGAGTTCCTGCGCGAGGGCACGAGTGTGCGGGACTTCTTCGACCCGCCCAAGACCGTCATCGGCGAGCTCGACCCGGCGAGCGGCGACGTGGTGGCGGCGCTGTACGACGGCTTGCCCGGCGAGGTGTTCCGGGTGCCGGTCCCGACGGCCGAGGCGATCAAATACGCGGACAACGCGTTCCACGGCCTCAAGATCGGCTTCGCGAACGAGCTGGGCGCGGTGTGCCAGGCGCTCGGGGTGGACTCGCACCAGGTGATGGACGTGTTCCTGGCCGACCGCAAACTGAACATCAGCCCCGCCTACCTGCGGCCCGGCTTCGCCTTCGGTGGCTCCTGCCTGCCCAAGGACCTGCGCAGCCTGGTCCACGCGGCGCAGCGGGCCGACGTCTCGGTGCCCATCCTCGCCCATGTGCTGCCCTCCAACTCCGAACATCTGCAACGCGCGGTGGAGCTGGTCGAGCGCACCGGCAAGCGCCGGGTGGGAATGTTCGGGTTGTCCTTCAAGCCCGGCACCGACGACCTCCGCGAAAGCCCGCTCGTCGAGCTGGCGGAGAGGCTCTTCGGCAAGGGGTACGACCTGCGGATCTACGACGCCAACGTGAGCCTCTCCCGGCTGATCGGCGCGAACCGCGAGTACATCGAGACCCGGCTGCCGCACCTCGCACAGCTGCTCGCGGACTCCGTCGACGAGGTGCTCGAGCACGCCGAGGTGTGCCTGGTCGGGACCCGGGATCCGGCCGTACTGTCGGCGCTGCCCCATGGCGACGGCCCGGTGATCGTCGACCTCATCCGCCTTCCCGACGCCGAGGCGCGCCGGGCCGAACCGGGGTACATGGGCCTTGCTTGGTGACACATCGTTTGGTGACACGGTCAGCGGCGACCGGCCGGGCCGGCGCGCGCTGATCCTGGTGGAGAACCTGTCGGTGCCGTTCGACCGGCGGGTGTGGCAGGAGTGCACGACGCTGCGCGACGCGGGCTGGACGGTGCACGTCATCTGTCCCCGGGGGACAAAGCGGGACACGGAGCCGGAGGCGGAGATCGACGGGGTGCGGATCCACCGCTACCCGTTGCGCGCGGCCACCGGAGGGCCGGCCGGCTATCTGCGGGAGTACGGATCGGCGCTGTGGCATACGGTCCGGCTGGCCCGGAAGGTCGGCCCGGTCGATGTGGTCCACGCCTGCAACCCGCCCGACCTGCTGTTCCTGCCGGCACTGTGGCTGAAGCGGCGCGGAGCGCGGTTCGTCTTCGACCAGCACGACCTGGTACCCGAGCTGTATCTCTCCCGGTTCGGCCGCGGCGAGGATCTGCTCTACCGCGCCGTGTGCGCGCTGGAACGGCGGACCTACCGGGCCGCGGACGTCGTGCTCGCCACGAACGAGAGCTACCGGGACGTCGCGGTGCGCCGTGGCGGCCGGCGGCCGGAGGACGTCTTCGTGGTGCGCAGCGCGCCCGACATCGACCGGTTCCACCCCGTGCCGCCCGAGCCCGAGCTGAAGCGCGGCAAGCCTCATCTGCTGTGCTACCTCGGCGTCATGGGCCCGCAGGACGGCGTGGACTACGCCTTACGGGCCCTCGCGAAGCTGCGTGACGAGCTCGGGCGGACCGACTGGCATGCGGTGTTCGTCGGCGGCGGCGACACCTTCGACGCGATGGTGGAGCTGTCCCGGCGGCTCGGGCTCTCGGAGCAGGTGCAGTTCACGGGGCGCATTCCGGACGCCGACCTGGTGCGCTACCTGTCCACCGCGGACGTGTGCCTCTCCCCCGACCCGCACAATCCGCTCAACGACGTGTCGACCATGAACAAGGTCCTGGAGTACATGGTGATGGGCCGGCCGATCGTCTCGTTCGACCTCCGGGAGGCGCGGGTCTCCGCCGGTGACGCCGCCGTCTACGCGCCCGCCAACGACGAGGCCGAGTTCGCGGGGCTCATCGCGCTGCTGCTGGACGATCCGGAGCAGCGGGCCCGGATGGGCAAGATCGGCCAGGAGCGGATCAGCGGGTCGCTCTCCTGGCGGAACTCGCAAGCGTCGCTGCTCGCCGCCTACGCCGCTGCCTGCCGTGGCCACGCTCCGGTGTCGGCGGGCGACCCGGACCGGGCAGGGAAGAGGCCGCGCCGTTGAGCGACGACACGATACGCCTGGTCACGATCGGGCGGATTATCCGTCGGCGCCGGCGGTTCCTCACCATCCTCGCGCTGGTGGGCGCGCTCGTCGGCTACGGCACCTCGTTGGTGTTTCCGCCGCGCTACACGACGTCGGCATCGGTACTGCTGCCCGGGGCGTGGCAGGAGCGCGAGCTGCTGACCCAGGTGGAGATCGCGACCAGTTCGGTGGTGGTCGACCGCGCGGCCGCCACGCTCGGCTGGCACGGGGTCAGCGGCAGCGAGCTGCGGGATCGGGTGAGTGCCAAGGCCGCCGACGGGAACATCATCAAGATCTCGGGCACGGCCGACACCCCGGAGCGCGCACAGCGACTCTCCGACCAGATGGCCCAGCAGTTCGTCACGTTCGCCGCGCGGATCGTGGGCGACAACACCGACCCCGAAGCGGCGACGCGGCCCGAGGCGCTGCGGCAGATGGTGGCGCAGACCAGCCGCCGCATCACCGAACTGGCCGATGCGGCCGATCCGGGGCAGACCGTGGAGAGCGTGCAGACCCGCACCGAGCTGACGAAGCTGCGCACCACGCTCCAGGAGGCCATCAACAAGCTGGACCAGGCCGACCCGGCCGCCAACAAGGCCAACATGGTCGTCATGGGGCCGGCGGCCCGGCCGGTCGGCGAGGCACCGCCGACGAGGATGCAGCTCATCGTCGCCGGGGCGCTGCTGTTCTTCCTGCTCGCGGTCATCGGCCATCTCACCGCCGCACGGATGAGTGGCCGGCTGCGCACCGAACCGGAGATCGCCGCGGCGCTGGGCTCGGTGCTGCTGGGTACCGTCGAGGTACCTGGTGAACGGCGCGCGCACCGGCCGGAAGGCCGTGGCCCGTGGGCCCGGATCCGCCGGCTGCTGGGCGTCGACGTCCGGTGGGACATACCGACCCCGCGGGCGTCCGGCGACGAGACCGGCCGGCAGATCCGCTACCGGCGGGTGTGCGCCCGGCTCCGGGACCGGCTGCCGTCCTCCCGGCGGCTGCTGGTTGCCGTCCCGGACTGCGACGAGATCGCCCGCCGGGCCGCCGGGCAGCTCGTCGCCGAGGCCGAGAGCGGTCCCTCCCCAACCATGCTGCGGGTGGTGGGGGTTTCGGTGTCCCAGCCGATGGTGCCGGACCGCGACAACGAGTCCGGTGTCCTGGTCGTGCTCAGCGCGGGCAGCTGGACCGCGGGGGAGCTCGCCGGCATCGCCGAGGCGTGTGCGGACGCGGGGCACGAGGTCGTCGGCATCGTCCTCGCCGGCACGGTCCGGGCGCGTCCGGCGCGGGCTGTCGGCCGTCCTCGGGATGCCGCCACGCCGGCGCTCGCGGCCCGCGACCACGCGACGAAAGGTTCAGGGTGACGACGAGTACGACGTCGGAGTCGTCGGCCGCTCCGCTGCTGGATCTACAGGCGCTGGTGGTGGCGGTGCGGAGGCGGCGCCGCCTCTGGTGCTCCATGGCGCTGCTGGGGCTGCTCGTCGGCGTGGCGGTGGCGGTCCTGCTGCCGCCACCGCCGACCGCGGTGACCAAGGTGCTGGTCGCGCATCAGGAGGACCAGCCGAACGACCCCGGAACGCTGATCCGCACCGACGTCGCGCTGCTGCAAACCACGCGGATCGCCGGTAAGGCCCTGAAGTCCCTCGGGTCCCCGGAAAAACCGGAGGACTTCATGCAGGACTACGGGGGTACCGGCTTGACCAACAACCTGCTCCAGATCAATGTGACGGGTGACAGCGACGCGGAGGCGATGGCCCGCGCCAAGGCGCTGGCCGAGGCGTTCGTCGCGGACCATGTGCGGCGCATCCGGGAATCCGCGAACGCCGAGGCCAAGACCCTGCTCGACCAGCGTGACCGAATGCGGGACGAACTCGCCCAGGTCAACAAGGCGATCGAAGACGGATCGCCGGGGAGCGGGCCGAAGGCGTCGGCGAACATGGAGTCGCTCTTCGCCCGCCGGGCCGAGCTCACCTCGCGGATCACCGATTTCGGCCAGCGCGCCGCGGAGGCGCGCATCGGCACGCCCCGGGTCATCGCCGGCACCCAGATCGTGGACGCCCCGCGCGCGGTGCGGCACTCCCTGCCCAGGACCGCTGCCACCAACGCCGCGATCGGGCTCGTCCTCGGGCTCGTCCTCGGGCTCGCGGTGGCCGCGGTCGGTGTGGTGGTGGCGGACCGCCCCGTGCTGCGCCGGGACATCGCGGCGAACCTGGGCGCCTCGGTCATCGCGGAGCTGCCCCGCCGGTCGGGCAGGCTGTGGCAGCGCCGACGGATCCGGGCGGCACGGACAAGACTCACCACGTCCCTGGCCCGCACCGTACGCGGCTCCGCGGAACCGGTGTCGCTGCTGGAACTGGGGTGTGCGCGCAGCACGAGCGCGATCGCCCTGGACCTCGCCGGGGCACTGGCGGCGGACGGGCCAGTGGTGATCATCGATGGTCTGCCCGGCCCGCAGCTCGCGGGCCGCCGCCGGAAGCCAGGAGACCCGACCGTGGTCAGCGGCGAGCGTGCCGCGGCCGTGTCGGATGAGGAACGCCGGTTCGGCGTCGGCTCGGTGGCGCCCGGCACGGCGTGGACCGACCTCCAGTACCTCGGCACCCGGACCGTGCTCGTCGTGCGTGCCGGGCACGGCAGCGCCGCATGGCTGCACACCGTGGCGCGGCACCTCGTGGACCAGGGCATTCCGGTGGTCGGTGTGGTGCTGATCGACCCCGATCCGCGTGACCGGACCGACGGCACGCTGTGGGACGGGCCGCTCACCGGGCCGCGCGACCGGAACGAGCGGCCGGCCCGGCAGAACGGGACGGGCCGGCGGCGGACGGAGCGGCTGCCGATGTGGGCGGGACGGGTCCCGGACAGCGACCAGGAGGCGCGGTAGGACATGTGTGGCATCGCAGGCACTTACCGATGGCCGGACGGGAAGGTCGTGACCGACCGGCTCACCGAAACCCTCGCCCACCGCGGTCCGGACGGGGCGGGCCGGTACAGCCACCCCGCCGGTGACGGCGAAGTGCACCTCGGGCACCGCCGGCTGGCCATCATCGACCTGTCCGAGACCGGCGCCCAGCCGATGGTCTCGGGCGGCCTCGTCCTGACGTACAACGGCGAGCTGTACAACGCGCCCGAGCTGCGGGCCGAGCTGGCGGCCGCCGGGGTGCGCTTCCGCGGTACCTCCGACACCGAGGTGCTGCTGGAGGCCTGGCGGCGCTGGGGCACGGACTGTCTGCCCCGGCTGCGCGGCATGTTCGCGTTCGGGATCTTCGACGAGCGAACCGGTGACCTGGTGCTCGCCCGCGACCAGCTCGGCATCAAGCCGCTGTTCCTGCTCCGGCGCGGCGAGGGTCTGGCGTTCGCCTCCGAGCTCAAGGCGCTCGCCGCCGCGACCGGCGGGTCGCTGGAGGTGGACCATGCGGCGCTGGTGGCCTCGCTGCTGTACTACTGGGTGCCGGACTCACGGTGCGCGTTCCGCGAAGCGGAGAAGCTGCCGCCGGGGAGCTGGCTGAGGTGCCGGCCCGACGGCCGGGTGGAGCGCGGCCGGTACTGGCACCTGAAGGACGTCGCCGCCGAGGCCCGGGAGCGGGCCCTGGGCGGCGAGCAGCCGGATGTCGCCGCCATCGTCGAGGAGTCGACTCGGCGCCACCTGCTCTCCGACGTACCCGTGGCGACCTTCCTCTCCGGCGGTCTCGACTCCAGCTACCTGACCGCGCTCGCGGCCCGCGACCGACCCGGGATCTCCGCTTACACGATCGGGTTCCGCGCCGAGGACGCCAGGTTCGAGGCGATGCCGGACGACCTGCGCTATGCCCGGCGGGTGGCCGAGCGGTTCGGTGTCGACCTGCATGAAATCGAGATCGCTCCGAACGTGCTCGATCTGCTGCCGCGGATGACGTACCACCTGGACGAGCCGATCGGCGACCCCGCCGCGATCAACACGTTCCTGATCTGCTCGGCCGCCCGGGAGGCCGGGGTCAAGGTGATGCTCTCGGGGATGGGCGCCGACGAGCTGTTCGCCGGATACCGCAAGCACCTGGCCAACCTGATCGCGCTGCGCTACCAGCGCGTCCCGCGGCCCCTGCGGCGCGGCCTGTCCAGGGCCGTGGACCGGCTGCCGGTCGCCACGGCCCGCCGGGGGTACCGGTCGGTGCGCTTCGCGAAGCGGTTCCTCTCCTTCGCCGATCTGCCGGAGGAGACCGCGTTCCGGCGCAGCTACACCATGTACGACCAGGACGAGCTGCTCGCCCTGGTCGATCCGGACCTGGCCGGGACGGTCGAGGACGTGCTGACCGAGCATGCGGACATCTACCAGGACAACGACCTCGACGACTTCGTCAACCGTATGTGCCTGGGCGACGCCCGGATGTTCCTGCCGGGCCTGAACCTCACGTACACGGACCGGTCGAGCATGGCCGCGTCGACCGAGGTGCGGGTGCCGTATGTGGACGTCGATGTGGTCAGGGCGGCGTTCGCCGTGCCGGGCGATCGCAAGATCGTCGGACGGCAGGGCAAGGCCGTCCTCAAGGAGGCGGCCACCTCGATCCTGCCCCGGGAGATCGTCTACCGGCCCAAGGGCCTGTTCAGCGCCCCGCTGCGGGCCTGGATGAGCCGGGATCTGGCACCGCTGGTGCGCGAGGTGGTGCACGACGGCGTGCTCGTCAACTCCGGGCTGCTGCGCCGCGACGCGCTGGCACGCATGGCCGCCGAGGACGCCGCCGGGCAGCGGGACTTCTCCAAGCATCTGTGGCATGTGCTGACCCTCGAGTACTGGTATCGCGACGCGACCTCTGGGTCCGGCCAGAGCACTCGGTTAACGGCTTAGGAATCAGAGGAGTTCGGGTGAAACAGGTTGTGCAGAACTACAAGAGCGGCGAGCTGGCGCTGCTCGACGTGCCGGTGCCGGGGTGCAAGCCGGGCGGTGTGCTGGTCCGCAGCGCCTACTCGCTGATCTCCACCGGGACCGAGCTCATGAAGGTGTCCGAGGCCGGCATGTCGATGCTGGGCAAGGCCCGCTCCCGGCCGGACCAGGTGGCCAAGGTCGTGCAGAGCGTGGCCACCAACGGGGTGGGCGCCACCTACCGCAAGGTGATGGGCAAGCTGGACTCCTACACGCCGCTTGGCTACTCGCTGTGCGGGGTGATCGAGCAGGTCGGCTCCGGGATCGACGATGTGAAGGTCGGCGACCTCGTGGCCTGCGCCGGCAATGAGCACGCGCTGCACGCCGAGCTGAACTGGGTGCCGAAGAACCTCTACGCCCGGGTGCCGGACGGTCTCGCGCCGCGGCACGCGGCCTTCGGCACCGTCGGGTCGATCGCGATGCAGGGCGTCCGCCGCGGCGAGCCGCAGCTCGGCGATGTGGCGCTGGTCATCGGCCTCGGGCTGATCGGGCAGTTGGTGGTGCAGTTGCTGGCCGCCTCGGGGGTCCGCGTCGTCGGGGTCGACCCCGACCCGGTGCGCTGCGAGCTCGCCGAGCGCCTGGGCGCGGCTGCGTGTGGCGATCCCGCCTCCGCGGCCGTGGAGAACTCCGTCGCCGAACTCACCGGCGGTCACGGCGTGGACCAGGTGTATCTGGCCGCCGGCGGCGGCAGCAACCAGCCCGTGGAGCTGGCCGCCCGGATGAGCCGGGACCGCGGCCGGGTCGTCGACATCGGCAAGTGCCGCCTGGACCTGCCGTGGAACGCGTACTACGAGAAGGAGCTCGACGTCCGGTTCTCCCGCAGTTACGGCCCCGGGCGCTACGACCCGGAGTACGAGCTGGAGGGGCGGGATTACCCGATCGGCTACGTGCGCTGGACCGAGCGCCGCAATCTGGCGTGTTTCCTCGATCTCCTCGCCCGCGGCCGCGTCGACGTGGAGCCCTTGGTCTCCCGGATAGCCGACTTCGATGACGCCGTGGAGACGTACCAGCGCCTGAAGGACGGCGACCTGAAGGCCGTGGCCGTGCTGTTCCGGTACGCCGACCACCACCCCGACCGAGCTGCGGAGGCGGAGGCCCCGGCGGTGGCCGTGCCCGCGGTGATGAGAGCCGGCGGCGGAGTGTCCGCCGCGGCCCGGTCTGCCAAGGTGCCGGTGCGGCTGGCCTTCGCCGGCGCGGGGAACTACGCGACGTCGATGCTGCTGCCACATCTGGCGCGGCGCGACAGCGTCGAGTTGTCCACGGTCGTCACCACGACGGCGCTGTCCGCGGCCAACGCGAAGCGGAAGTTCGGCTTCGCCGAGGCGACCACCGATCTCGACGCCGTGCTCGGCGACCCGTCCATCGACGCGGTGTTCGTGGTCACCCGCCACAGCTCGCACGCCGAACTGGCCCAGAGGGCGCTGCTGGCCGGCAAGGCGGTGTTCGTGGAGAAGCCCCTGGCCCTCACCGAGGACGAACTGGTCTGCGTGCTCGCGGCGGTGGAGGAGTCCGGCAACGACCGGCTACAGGTGGGATTCAACCGCCGTTTCGCACCGCTGCTGAACGAGGCCAGGAAGCGGTTCGGCGCCCGGACCGGGCCTGGACACGTCCGCTACCTGGTCAACGCGGGGCGGCTGGACCACGGCAGCTGGTACCTCCAGCAAGGCACCGAGGGCTCGCGGTTCGCCGGCGAGGGCGGGCACTTCATCGACACGGCGAGCTGGCTGCTCGAGGCCGACCCGGTCTCGGTGTACGCGCTCACCACGCCCGGCAACGAGGATCTCCAGGTCGTGCTGCGCTACCCCGGCGGGTCCACCGCCACCATCAGCTACGTCACCACCGGCCCGGCCGGCTTCCCCAAGGAGACGCTGGACCTGGTCGCGGACGGCCGCGCGCTGCGGCTCGACGACTTCGTCCGTGCCGCTGTGTACGACGGCCGCAAGCGGTGGATCAGTTCTCGGCTGCCCAAGGCCCGGGACAAGGGCCAGCGCGCCGAGCTGGACGCGTTCCTCGAGGCCGTGCGGACCGGCGGACCGATGCCGGTGCCGCTGGAGTCGCTGGTCGCCACCACGGCGGCCACCCTCGCCGTGCAGACCGGCCTGGCCGGCGGCGCACCGGTGACGTTGGCGAGGGCGCGATGACGGTGAGTTCGGGGAGCCCGGGCTGGTACCTGCGGCGGCTGTCCCGGATGGGACCGCGGGAGGTCGGCGGCCGGGTGGGCGACGCGGTGCGCAGGCGGCGGTGGCGGTCGGCGCGGCCGGACTGCCCGAGCGTGACCGGCGCCCGGTTCACCGCGGCACTGCCCGCGGGGACGATCGCCGCGGTGCCACCGGACGCCGCGAAACGTCTCATCGCCGAGGCGGACCGGCTGATGGCCGGGCACGCCGAGTTTTTCGGGGTGCACCGCGACGACCTGGCCGACCCGGACTGGTGGTACGACCCGAAGACCGGGCGCCGGGCTCCGTGGGGCTACGCCTTCGACGTGCCGTACCGGGACGAGGACGCGGTCGGGGACATCAAGCAGATCTGGGAGCCGTCCCGGCATCAGTACCTCACCCAGCTCGCCGCCGCCTACGCGATCACCGGGGACGAGCGGTACGCCGAGCGCGTGGCCGAGCACCTGCGGTCGTGGTGGGCGGGCAACGCGCCGCTGCGCGGAGTGCACTGGACCAGCGGCATCGAGCTGGGGATCCGGCTGCTGTCCTGGGTGTGGATCCGCCGGCTGCTCGACGGGTGGCCGGGCGCGGCCGGGCTGTTCGAGGGCAACCCGGTGGCGCTGAACCAGATCTGGCACCACCAGCGCTGGCTGGCCGCCTTTCCCAGCCGGGGGTCCTCGGCGAACAACCACGTCATCGCCGAGACCGCCGGGCAATTCGCCGCGGCCTGCGCGTTCGGGTGGTTCCCCTCCTCGGCGCCTTGGCGAGCCGACGCGCTGCGGTCGCTGGAGCGGCAGCTGCGCAGCAATACCTTCGGCTCCGGCCTCAACCGCGAGCTGGCCACCGAGTATCACGGGCTGGTGCTGGAGCTCGGCCTGGCCGCGGTGGCCGAGGCGGATGCCGCGGGCGTGCCGGTCCCCGCGTCGATCCGGCTGGTGCTGCTGCGGATGACCGACGCGCTCGCGGCCATCGTGGACAACCGGCTGCGGCCGCCGCGCCAGGGGGACGCGGACGACGGGCACGGTCTGGTCGTGGACGGGGCGGGCACCGACCGCTGGGCCTCGCTGCTGGCCACCGGGGACGCCGTGTTCGGCCGGCTCGCCTGGTGGCCGGCGGTGACCGGCACCGATGTGCGCACCCCGCTGCTGGCCGCGCTCATCCGGCCGTACTCGAAAGACGGAACCGCGCCGGCCGTGTCCCGCCCGCCGAGCAGACCGGCTCATTTCGCCGACGCGGGGCTCACCATCCTGCGCGGTCCGGCGGAGATCTGGTGCCGCTGCGACGGTGGTCCGCACGGATTCCTGTCCATCGCCGCGCATGCTCACGCGGACGCGCTGTCCGTGGAGGTCCGGCACGACGGGGTCGATGTGCTCGCCGACCCGGGGACGTACTGCTACCACGGGCAGCCCGAGTGGCGGCAGTACTTCCGGTCGACCCTCGGCCACAACACCCTGCAATTGGACGGCGGCGACCAGTCCGTCTCCGGCGGGCCGTTCCTGTGGACCCGGCATGCCCGCAGCCGCGTCCTGGTCGCGGACGCATCCGACGCCTCCGACCGGGGGACGGCCCGCTGGTGCGCCGAGCACGACGGTTACCAGCGCTCCGTGCACCGCCGCCGGGTGGAGCTGACGGCCGCGGCCAAGGAGCTGAGGGTGGTCGACGAGGTGCGCGGCCCGCGCCGGGCCGTGCACCTGGCGTTCCACCTCGGCCCGGCGATCGCCGCGGACCTGGTGGGAAACCGGGCATCGCTCACCTGGACCCGGGACGGCGAGGACCGCTCCGCGGTGCTCGACCTGCCCGGGCAGCTGTGCTGGCGGGCGCATCGCGGCGAGAGTGACCCGCCGCTGGGCTGGTACTCCGCCGGCTTCGGGCGCAAGGAACCCGCCACCACGCTGGTCGGCACCGGCTTCGCCGACGGCACTGCGCTGTTGGGGGAGTTCACCACCGTACTCAGGTTCCACGGCTAGGGAGGACGGTTGGGGATGAAGTGGCGGCACTGGGCGTTACCGGCGGCACCGCTGGCGCTGGCCCTGCTGGCGGCGACCGGCTGTGACAGCACGCCGGACGCGCGGCCGAAGCCGCCCGCTGCGCCGTCCACGTCCATGGCCCGGGTGTGCGCCAAGCCCGCGGCCGGGCCGGCGAAGGCGCCGGCGGGCGCGGTGACGGTCGACCCCGCGGTGGCCGGTGACCTGGCCGCGAAGACCAGGAGCAGCCCTCCGAACACCACGTTCTGGCTGCGGCCGGGCCAGCACAGGCTCGGGCCGGACCGCTACGCCCAGGTCATTCCCAAGGAGGGGGACAGCTACCTCGGCGCGCCGGGCGCGGTGCTCGACGGCCGGAAGACCAACCAGTACGCGTTCGGCGGCGCCGCCCGCGACGTCACCCTCCGCTATCTGACCGTGCAGGGTTTCGTCGCGCCGCATGACGAGGGCGTGGTCAACCATGACTCGGCCGACGGGTGGGTGATCGAGCACGCGACGATCCAGGACAACTCCGGCGCCGGGCTGATGGCCGGTGCCCGCCAGCGGGTCCGCGCCAGCTGCCTGCGCGGCAACGGTCAGTACGGCATGAACGCGTACAAGTCCACCGGCCGTATCAGTGGCCTGGTGGTCGAGGGCAACGAGATCGTGGGTAACAACAGGGACGACTGGGAGCGGCGGCGGCCGGGCTGCGGCTGCACCGGGGGCGTCAAGTTCTGGGCCGTCAACGGCGCCGACGTGCGCGGCAACTGGGTGCACGACAACCGCGGAACCGGGTTATGGGCGGACACCAACAACAACGACTTCCGCATCGAGAACAACGTCCTCGAGGCCAACGACGGTGCCGCGCTGATCTACGAGACCAGCTACAACGCGGTCATCCGGAACAACACGATCCGGCGGAACAACTGGGTCGAGGGCCGCAGGTACGCCGACCGCGGCGACAACTTCCCGTTCGCGACCGTCTACCTGTCCGAGTCCGGCGGCGAACCACGGATCCGGGCCCGCACGGACAAGATCGAGATCTACCGGAACGTGCTGGAGAACAACTGGTCCGGGATCACCCTGTGGGAGAACGCCGACCGGTTCTGCAACAGCCCGGCCAACACCTCCTCCGGTGACTGCACGTTGCTGGTGAAGAACACCGACCGCTGCACACAGCCGGCGATCGCCACCGCACCGCTCTACGCCGACTGCCGGTGGAAGACCCAGCGGGTGGACATCCACGGCAACCGCTTCGTGCTGGACAAGTCCGTCGTCGACTGCACGGCGAAGTGCGACCGAATGGCGGTGCTGGCCAACTACGGCACCTATCCGGACTGGTCGCCGTACCAGGGCGAGCGGGTGGCCGAGGCGATCACCCGCAAGCAGCACAACCGCTGGCACGACAACGTCTACCTCGGACCATGGAAGTTCATCGCCCACGACCCGAGCCGGATACTCGACTCCTGGCAGTGGCAGAGCACGCCGTACCAGCAGGACGCGGGCAGCACCTTCCGCGCACGGGACGGTGGTTGAGATGAGCACCGGCCACACGTTCCACACGTCCCACACGTCGAAGATCGTCGGGACGGTCTGGGGGCTGCTGGTCCTCAACACGCTCGGCTCCGCCGGGGCAAAGACGATCATCCCGCTGCCCCGCTCCCTCATCCAGTTGGTCACCATGGGCTCGCTGGTCGCCGCGTTCGCGCTGGCGCTCGCTCTCAACCTCCGGCTGCGCATCCGACCCAGCGCCTTCTTGTTCCTGCTCACCCTGCTGCTGGTGCCGAGCGTGATCTCCAGTGCGCACCTGGAGTCCGGGTTCGGCGCGCTGTTCCGGTGCGCCCGGCTGGCTCTCTTCGTCGGCACGCTGTGGCTGGTCGGCCGCTGGTGGGACGGCGACCTGACGTTCGTCCGGCACCACATCCGGATGTACTTCGCGGTGCTCGGGTCGGTGGCCGCCGGCCTGCTCGTCTCACCGGGCGCGGCCATGCCCGGGCTCTACGGCGGGCGGCTGGTCGGCGCGTTGTGGCCGCTCACCCCGCCGCAGATCGGACAGTACGCCGCGGTGATCATCGGGCTCACCGTGCTGCTCGTACTGGGCCGCCGGACCGACAGAACGAGCGCGGCGCTGGTCATCGTGCCGTCACTCGTCCTGCTGGCGCTGACCCATACCCGGACGGCCACGCTCGGTCTGTTCATCGGGCTGGCGTTGGCGATCGGCTCGCTCATCCTGACCAGCGCCGCCGCCCGCCGGTTCTTCAGCTGGGCGGTGCTGTGCGCCGCGGTGGCCGCGGTGGCGCTCGGCTCCGTGCTCCAGGCGTGGTTCCTGCGCGGGCAGACCAAGGAGAACTTCTCCAGCCTCACCGGTCGGGCCAAGGTCTGGGACGCCCTGCTGGCAGCGCCCCGGACGACCGCGGAGCAGGTGTTCGGCGTGGGCCTGGGCGACAAGTCGTTCGGTGGGCTGCCGATCGACAACAGCTGGCTGGCCGTCTACAACGAGCAGGGTCTGTTCGGCGTCGCCCTCGTGGCGGCGATCATCATCGTGCTGGGCGGCGTCGCGTTGCTGCGGCCACCGTCGCTGTCGAGGGCCTGCGCGATCTTCCTGATCAGCTACTGCGCGATCGCGTCGTACACCGAGGCCGGGCTGGGCGACGCCTCGCCGTATCTGCTGCATCTGGCCGTCGCCGCCTCGCTGCTGGCGGCGCCTGCCGCGGCCACGCCCGTTCCGGCGCCCGCAGTTCCTCGACGCGTCCCGCGATGGGCCCGCAGATCGGAGGTCCCTTGAGCATGCCCGGTATTCACGTCCTCGTAGTGCACAACCGCTACTCCTCGGCGCAGCCGAGCGGGGAGAACAAGGTCGTCGACCAGGAGGTGGAGCTGCTGCGCGCGGCCGGCCACCGGGTCGAGCTGTTCGAGCGGCGCAGCGACGACATCGCCGCCCGTTCCCTGCCGGGCAAGGCCGCGGTGCCCCTGCTGGTGCCGTGGAACCCGCGGGTCCGCACGGAGCTCGCCGCCCGGCTCCGCACCGAGCGGCCGGACGTGGTCCACGTCCACAACGTCTTCCCGCTCCTGTCGCCCGCGGTGCTGGCCGCCTGCGCCGACGCCGGCGTGCCCGCCGTCGCCACGCTGCACAACTACACCCAGGTCTGCCCGCCCGGCACGCTGCAACGGGACGGCAGGCCGTGCACCGAGTGCGTCGGTTCGGCGCCGCTGCCCGCCGTCCGGCACGGCTGCTACCGGGGCTCCCGGCTGGCGACGGTGCCGCTCGCGGTCAGCCTGTCGGTCAACCGGCGGCGGTGGTGGTCCGGCGTGGAGCGGTTCTTCTGTATCTCCGCGGCGCAGCGCGAGGTCCTGGTACGGGCCGGCATGCCGGCCGAGCGACTGGCGGTGAAACACAACTTCGTGCCCGACCCTGACGCCCGCCGATCGGGCCCCGGCGAGCATCTGCTCTATCTCGGCCGGCTCGCGGAGGCCAAGGGCGTGCGGCTGCTCATGGCCGCGTGGGACGAGATCGCCGCGAGCGGCGGAGTGGGCGTGCCGCTCGTGATCGCCGGCGCGGGGCCGCTGGAGCGAGAGGTGACCGCCTGGGCGGCGGGCCGGGACGACGTGCGGTACGTCGGCCTGTACGACACGGCTCAGTGCCGGCGGGCCATCGCGCGGTCGGTCGCCGTGGTGGCTCCCTCGACCTGGCTGGAGGCGTTCGGCCTGGTGGTCGTGGAGGCGATGGCGGCGGGGGTTCCGACCGTCGCCGCCGGTCACGGCGCCTTCGTCGAACTCGTCGAGGACGGGGTGACCGGGCTGCTGCACCGGCCGGGCGAGCCCGCCTCGCTCGCGTCCGGCCTGCGCCGGATCACGGCAGAGCCGGCGCGCAACCGGGAGATGGGGCAGGCGGCCCGGCGCCGTTACGAGCAGGGCTTCAGCCCGGCCGTCGGTCTTGAACGCCTGGTGGAGGGGTACCGCACCGCGATCGCGGGTCGGACGGAATCAATGGGGGGCAATAGATGACACGATGCCGACTCTGCGGCTCGGAAGCGATGGCGAGCGTCGTCGATCTCGGGGCGACGCCACCATGTGAGAGCTTTCTCGCCGCGGACCAACTGGACCAGCCGGAACCGGCGTACCCGCTGCACCTGCGGGTCTGCACCGACTGCTGGCTCGCACAGATCCCACCGCTGATCACGCCGGAGGAGACGTTCAGCGAGTACGCGTACTTCTCCTCCTTCTCGACCTCCTGGGTGGAACACGCGCGCACGTTCGTCGCCGACGCCGTACAGCGGGTGGGCCTCGGCCCCGACTCCTTCGTGGTCGAGGTCGCGAGCAACGACGGATACCTGCTGAAACACGTGGTGGACCGCGGGATCCGCTGCCTCGGCATCGAGCCGTCGGTGAACGTCGGCGCCGCGGCGCGGGACGCGGGTGTGCCCACGCTCACGGAGTTCCTGTCCCCGGACACCGGCTCGGCCGTCCGCGCCGAGCACGGCCCGGCGGACCTGGTCGTGGCCAACAACGTGTACGCGCACATCCCCGACGTGGTCGGGTTCACCCGGGGGCTGCGCGCCCTGGTCGCCGACGACGGCTGGGTCTCCATCGAGGTGCAGCACCTGCTGACCCTGATCGAGGAGAACCAGTACGACACGATCTACCACGAGCACTTCCAGTACTACACGGTCGCGTCCGCGATCCGGGCGCTGGCGAGCGGCGGACTCGCGCTCGTGGACGTCGAGCTGCTGCCCACGCACGGCGGATCCATCCGGCTGTGGGCCCGGCCGGCCGAGGTGGCGGGCGAGCCGAGCCGGCAGGTGGCCGACGTGCTGGCCCGGGAGAAGGCCGCCGGGCTCCAGGAGCTGTCCGGGTACGCCGAGTTCTCCGATCGGGTGGCCAAGGTGCGCCGGGACCTGCTGCGGTTCCTCGTCGAGGCGGCCGAGCGCGGTGAGACGGTGGTCGGCTACGGCGCCCCGGGCAAGGGCAACACCCTGCTCAACCACTGCGGCATCCGGCCCGACCTGCTCCCGTACACGGTCGACCGCAACCCCTACAAGCACGGCAGGTACACCCCGGGCACCCGCATCCCGATCCTGCCGCCCGAGCAGATAGCCGCCGACAGACCGGACTACGTCCTCGTCCTCCCGTGGAACCTGCGGGCCGAGCTGGTCGAGCAGCTGTCCTTCGTGCACACCTGGGGCGGCCGGCTGGTCTTCCCCATCCCGGAACTGAGCATTGTCGAGGTCGCGTCGTGAAAGAGGTAGCAGCATGAAGGTCGTTCTGTTCTGCGGCGGTTACGGGATGCGGATGCGGAGCGGTGCCGCGGACGACGTGCCCAAGCCGATGGCGATGGTCGGCCCGCGGCCGCTGATCTGGCACGTCATGCGCTACTACGCGCACTTCGGGCACACGGAGTTCATCCTGTGCCTCGGGTACGGGGCCCACCACATCAAGAACTTCTTCCTCAACTACGAGGAGACGACGTCCAACGACTTCGTGCTGCGGGGCGGGCGGACCGAGCTGCTGTCCACCGACATAGCCGACTGGACGATCACGTTCGCGCAGACCGGCACCGAGTCACCGATCGGGGAGCGGCTGCGCCGGGTGCGGCACCACCTGGACGGCGACGAGATGTTCCTCGCCAACTACGCCGACGTGCTCACCGACGCCCCGCTGCCGGAGATGATCGACCGGTTCGCCCGGCGCGACGCCGGTGCGTCGATGATGGTGGTGCCACCGCAGTCCTCGTTCCACTGCGTGGACCTGGGCGAGGACGGCCTGGTGGGGGGCATCACCCCGGTGAGCGAACTGCCGCTTTGGGAGAACGGCGGCTACTTCGTGCTCCGCCAGGAGGTCTTCGACCACATCCCGGAGAACGGGGACCTGGTCGCCGACGGATGCGCCCAACTGGCCAAGCGCGGCCGGCTGGTGGCGCACCAGCACCGCGGCTTCTGGAAGCCGACCGACACCGTGAAGGAGCGGGCGGCGCTCGATGCCGCCTACGCCCGGGGCGACCGCCCGTGGGCCGTGTGGGAGCGGGACACCGCCGGAGCGCGGGCGTGATCCGGCTCGGCGCCGGGCGCCCGGACCGGATCGTCGCGTTGGGCGCGCACTGCGACGACATCGCCATCGGCGCCGGCGGCACACTGCTGACGCTGTGCCTCGCGCGGCCGGGGATCCGCGTCGACGCGCTGGTGCTCTCCGGCGGCGGCAGCGAGCGGGAGCAGGAGGAGCGGGCCGCGCTCGCCGCCTTCTGCCCGGGTGCCGACCTGCGGCTGACCGTGCTCAAGCTGCCGGACGGCCGGCTGCCGACGCACTGGGACGAGGCCAAGGCCGCGGTCGAGGAACTGCGCGAGCGGACCGAGCCGGATCTCGTGCTGGCCCCGCGCACCGACGACGCACACCAGGACCACCGCGGCCTGGCGAAGCTGGTACCCACCGCGTTCCGCGACCACCTGGTCCTCGGCTACGAGATCGTCAAGTGGGACGGCGATCTCGGCCGCCCGGCGGCGTACCAGCCGCTGCCGCCGGAGATCGCCGAACGGAAGGTGCGGCTGCTACAGGAGCACTACCCCTCGCAGCGGCACCGGCCCTGGTACGACCGGGAGGCCTTCCTCGGTCTCGCGCGGATCCGCGGCATCGAATGCCACGCGCGCTACGCCGAGGCGTTCGCCGTCACCAAACTCACTCTCAACCTGGGGGAATGAACCTTGCGCGTACTGCTGACCGGACACCAGGGCTACCTGGGCACCGTGATGGCCCCGGTACTCAACGCCGCCGGGCACGAGGTCGTCGGCCTTGACGCGGGCCTGTTCGCCGACTGCGTGCTGGGCCCGACTCCCGCGGACCCGGCGGGGCACCGGGTGGACCTGCGCGACGTCACGGCCGAACACGTGGCCGGGGTGGACGCCGTGATCCACCTGGCCGCCCTGTCCAACGACCCGCTGGGAGCGCTGGCGCCGGACCTCACCTACGACATCAACCACCACGCGTCCGTGCGGCTGGCCCGGCTGGCCCGCGACGCCGGAGTGCGGCGCTTCCTGTACGCGTCGACCTGCTCGGTCTACGGCGCCGCCGGCGGTGACGACCTGGTGGCCGAGGACGCCCCGCTGCGCCCGGTGACGCCGTACGCGGAGTCCAAGGTGCGGGTGGAGGACGATCTGCACGCGCTGTCCGACGGCGACTTCAGCCCGGTGTTCATGCGCAACGCCACCGCCTTCGGGTACTCCCCCAGGCTGCGCGCCGACATCGTGCTGAATAACCTGGTGGGCCACGCGCTCCTGTCCGGCGAGGTGCTGGTGCTCTCCGACGGCACCCCCTGGCGGCCGCTGGTGCACGCCGCCGACATCGCACGGGCCTTCGCGGCCGCGCTGGTCGCGCGGCGGGAAGCGGTGCACGACCGGGCGTTCAACATCGGCAGCGAGATCAACAACGTCACGGTCGCCGAGATCGCCGAGCAGGTCGCCGAGGCGGTGTCCGGCGCCAAGGTGGTGATCACCGGGGAGACCGGCGCCGATCCGCGGTCGTACCGGGTGGACTTCTCCCGGTTTCGCGCCGCGATACCCGGCTTCGACTGCGAGTGGACGGTGAAGCAGGGCGCGCTCGAACTCGCCGACGCCTACCGGAAACACGGGCTGACCCGGGAGGACTTCGAGCGACGTTTCACCCGGCTGGCCGTGCTGCGCGCGGCGTCCGACGCCGGCGCCGTCGACGACACCCTGCGGTGGCGCCGATGACCGCGCCCGGCGAGGAGATGCACGCGCTGGTGGAGCGGCTGTACCCGCTGTGCCGGAGCATCACCGGCGACGGTGTGCGCGCCACCCTGGCGATCGTCGGCGAGTACATCCCGCTGCGGGTGCACGAGGTGTCGACCGGGACTCAGGTGCTCGACTGGACGGTGCCGCAGGAGTGGAACATCCGGGACGCGTACATCGCCGATGCCGCCGGCAGCCGGGTCGTCGACTTCGCCGCGTCCAACCTGCACGTGCTCGGCTACAGCGTGCCGGTGTCGGCGACCATGCCGCTGGCCGAGCTGCGCGCCCACCTGCACACCCTGCCGGACCACCCGGCCTGGGTGCCGTACCGCACCAGCTACTACAAGCCGGAGTGGGGTTTCTGTCTGGCCCAGGAGACCCTGGACGCGCTCCCGGACGGCGACTACGAGGTGCGCGTCGACTCCACTCTCGCCGATGGCCACCTCACCTACGCCGAGCACGTGGTCCCCGGGCAGGTCGCCGACGAGGTGATCGTCTCCTGCCACGTCTGCCACCCGTCGCTGGCCAACGACAACCTGGCCGGCATCGCGGTGGCGACGTTCCTGGCCCGGGCGCTGGCCGAGCGCACGCCGTACTACACCTACCGGTTCATCTTCGCGCCCGGCACCATCGGGGCGATCACCTGGCTGGCCCGCAACGCGGAGCGGATCGACCGGGTCAAGCACGGCCTGGTGCTGGCCTGCGCCGGCGACCCGGGCCGGCTGACGTACAAGCAGAGCAGGCGCGGCGACGCGGAGATCGACCGGGTGATGCGGCACGTGCTGGCCGCATCCGAACGCCCGCACCGCGTCGCCGAGTTCACTCCGTACGGCTATGACGAGCGGCAGTTCTGCTCGCCCGGGTTCGATCTCGGCGTGGGCTCGCTCAGCCGGACCCCGTACGCCGGCTACCCCGAGTACCACACCTCGGCGGACAACCCGGACTTCGTCTCCCCGGAGGCGATGGCGGACACGCTCGCCCTCTGCCGCGAGGCATTCGCCGTCCTTGACCGCAACCGGCGGTACGTCAACCTCAGCCCCTACGGGGAGCCGCAGCTGGGCCGGCGCGGGTTGTACGACTCGCTCGGCGGCCGCAGCGACGCGAAGCAGGCCGAGATGGCCATGCTCTGGGTGCTCAGCCTCTCCGACGGCGAGCACAGTCTGCTGGACGTCGCCGAGCGGTCCGGGCTGCCGTTCGACACCGTCGCCGCCGCGGCCGGCGCCCTGCACGGCGCCGGGCTGATCAAGGCATGACGCCGATGACCACCGAGGGGGAGAAGGCGACGGCACCGGCGGCCCCGACCGCCAAGCGGGCCATGGTCGGCCGGCTGTCCTGGGGACTGGCCGACCAGGCGGCCTCCAGCATGTCCAACTTCGTGGTGGGGATCTACGTGGCCCGCTCGCTGGGGGTGGCCGCGTTCGGCGTGTTCAGCCTGGCCTGGGTGACCTACGGCGTGGTGCTCAACGTCTCCCGCGGGCTGGCCACCGACCCGCTCGTGGTGCGCTTCAGCGGTGTGCCGGCCGCGTCCTGGCGCGCGGCGGTGGCCCGGTCCTCGGGTACCGCGCTCGGCCTCGGTGCCGCCCTCGGCGCGGCCTGCTCGGTGGTCGGGCTTGCCCTCGGCGGCAGCGTGGGGTCCGCGTTCGCCGTCCTCGGCGTCGTGCTGCCGGCACTGCTGCTTCAGGACGCCTGGCGGTTCGCGTTCTTCGCCGCCGGCAGCGGGCGGAAGGCGTTCGTCAACGACCTCGTGTGGGGCGTCGCGCTCGTCCCGGCCATGGTGGTGGCGGCCCGGGTGGGCAGCGTGGCCGCGTATCTGCTCGCCTGGGGCGCGTCCGCAGCGGTGGCCGCGGGATACGGCTGCCTCCAGTCCGGCATCCGGCCCCGGATGCCCGAGGCGCGCGGGTGGCTTCGTGAGCAGCGCGATCTCGGCTACCGGTACCTGGTCGAGAACGTCGCCCTCAGCGGCGCGAGCCAGCTGCGGGCGTACGGGCTCGGCGCGATCGTCGGGCTCGGCGCGGTGGGTGCGGTGCGGGGCGCCGAGCTCCTGATGGGCCCGTTCCTCGCCGTACTGATGGGGCTGTCCCTGGTCACCGTCCCGGAGGCGGCACGCGTGCTGCGGCAGGCCCCGCACCGCCTCGGCACGTTCTGTCTCCTGCTGGGCGGCGGGCAGGCCGCCGCCGCGCTGCTCTGGGGCGGGGCGCTGCTGCTGATGCCGGACCGGCTCGGCGAGCTGGCGCTCGGCGGCGTCTGGCCCTCCGCCTCGCAGCTCATCGTGCCGATCACGCTCGGCGTCGCGGGCGCCGGCCTCGGCACCGGCGCGGCGGCCGGGCTGCGCGCACTCGCCGCGGCCCGGCGCAGCCTGCGCTGCCAGCTGTTCGCCTCCGCCGGTTACGTCGGCGGCGGGCTCGGCGGGGCGGCCGTCGCCGGCGCCGTCGGCTCGGCCTGGGGCGTCGCCGCCGCGACGTTGAGCAGCTCAGCCGTGTGGTGGCTGCAACTGCGGTCCGCCCTGCGCGAGCGCCACCACAACCCCACACCCGAAGTGAGGACCTCATGACCGACCGCCCCAGGCTGAGCATCGGCCTGCCCGTGTACAACGGCGAGGAGTACCTGGCCGAGTCGCTCGACGCCCTGCTCGGCCAGACCTACGAGGACTTCGAGCTGGTCATCTCCGACAACGCCTCGACCGACGGGACCCAGGACATCTGCCGCACGTACGCCGCGCGGGACTCGCGCATCCGGTACCTCAGGCTGCCCCGGAACATCGGCGCCACGCCGAACCACAACCATGTGTTCGCCGAGTCCCGCGGCGAGCTGTTCAAGTGGGCCTCGCACGACGACCTGTACGCCCGGGACCTGCTGCGGCGCTGCGTGGAGGCGCTGGACGAGCGGCCGGACGTGATCCTCGCGCACACCGGCCAGGCGGTCATCGACGGCGACGGCCAGGTGAAGGTCCCGTACGAGTACGGGCTCGCCACCGACTCGCCCCACCCGCCGGAGCGCTTCCGCAGTCTGCTGTTCGAGCCGGGTGGCGACGACTTCTACGGGGTGCTGCGGGCCGACATGCTGCGCCGGGTGAAACCGATGGACAGCTACCACCACGCGGACCGCACGTTCGTCGCCGAGATCACCCTGCACGGGCCCTTCCACCAGGTGCCGGAGCTGATGTACTTCCGCCGCGACCACCCCACCCGCGCCGAGCGGGCGAACCCTTCCAAGCGCTCCCGGTGCGTCAACCTGGACCCGCGCCGGGCAGGCCCGCTGCACCCGACGCCCCGGCTGCTCGCCGAGTACGTCTGGGGCTTCGCCTCGGCGATCCGGCGGGCGCCGTTGTCCCCGGCCGACCGGCGCGCGTGCTACCGCCACCTGGCCGCGTGGATGACCAGCCGGGTCCGGCCGGGCGCCGGCGAGCGGGTCGAGGACCGCGCCCCGGTCGACCCGGCCCTGCTCACGGTCTCCGTCGACGCCCTCGTCGCCGGCCGTGAGGGGAGGCGGGCATGACGACTGCGAACGAAACCCCGGTGCGCGTCGGGGTGTTCGGCCTGCTCGGCTCCGGCAACCTCGGCAACGACGGGTCGCTCGAGGCCGTGCTCGGGTACCTCCGCGCCGAGCACCCGGAGGCGGTCGTGGACGCGCTGTGCGGCGGGCCCGAGGCCGTGACGACCCGGTTCGGGATCCCCGCCACGCGGCTGCACTGGAACCGCACGGAGTACCGGACCGCGTCACGTGCGGGCGCGATCGCGGCGAAGGGTCTGGGCAAACTCGTCGACGTCTTCCGCACCGCCGCCTGGGTGCGCCGGCACGACGTGGTGATCGTGCCGGGCATGGGCGTCCTGGAGGCCACGCTGCCGCTGCGGCCGTGGGGCTTCCCGTACTCACTGTTCCTGCTCTGCGCGAGTGGCCGGCTGTTCGGCACCCGGGTCGCGCTGGTCGGCGTCGGCGCCGCCGCGATCGGCAACCGACCGACCCGAACCCTGGTGCGCTGGTCGGCGCGGCTGGCCGCGTACCGCTCGTACCGGGACGGCCAGTCCCGCGACGCGATGCGGGCGATGGGCGTGGACACCGCGCGCGACGAGGTCCACCCGGACCTCGCGTTCGCCCTGCCGACGCCGCCCGCGAGCGCTCCCTCCGGGCGGCCGGGCCAAGTCTGCGTCGGCGTCATGGACTTCCACGGCGGCAACGACGACCGCGCCCGCGCCGAGGAGATCCACCGGCGCTACCTCGACGGGACGATCCGGTTCGTGCGCGCACTGGTCGAGGACGGCAGGCCCGTCCGGCTGCTCACCGGCGACAAGTGCGACGCGTCGGTGGTCGCCGCGATCCTCGACGCGGTGGACTCGCCTCTGGTCACCGCAGCCGAGACGGCCTCGCTTGCCGACCTGATGAAGGAGACGGCGGCTGCCGACACCGTGGTGGCGATCCGGTACCACAACCTGATCTGCGCGCTGAAGGTCGGCACGCCGACACTCGCGCTCAGCTATGCGGCGAAGAGCGACGCGCTCATGGCGCGGATGGGCCTTGCCGCGTACCGCCACCCGGCGCGCGAGGTCGACGCCGACCGGCTGCTCGAGCAGTTCCGGGAGCTGGAGAAGCACGCGGCGGAGCTACGGCAGACCCTCGCCGAGCGGAACCGGGCCGCCGCCCGGCAACTCGAGCACCAGTTCACGGCCTTGACCGCGGCCCTGTTCCCTGCGGCCGACCACACCCACGTCCACGCTCGGCAGGAGTCTCCATGAAAGCGACCGAAGTCCCCGCGATCGCCGGCGCGTACCTGTTCGAGCCGACCCCGTACGCCGACGAGCGCGGCTTCTTCTGCCGCACCTTCGACGCCGACGTGGTCCGCTCGGTGGGCCTCGACCCCGACGCCTTCGTCCAGGACAGCCTGTCCCGCTCGGTCCGGGGCGTGCTGCGCGGCCTGCACCTGCGCTCCGGCGCCGGCGAGGCCAAGCTGGTGCGGTGCTCGTACGGGAGGATCTTCGACGTCGTCGTGGACCTGCGGACGGACTCGCCTACCTACGGCAACCGGGCCTTCTTCGAGCTGTCCGACGAGACGCAGATGACCCTGTACATCCCGGCGGGGTGCGCGCACGGCTTCCAGGCGCTGACCGAAACCGCCGACACCTCGTACCGGATCGACCGCCCGCACGATCCGGCCGAGGATGTGACGATCGCCTTCGACGACCCAGAGCTCGCCATCCCCTGGCCGCTGCCGGTCACATCGCTGTCCCAGCGGGACCGGGAGGCGCCGAGCCTCGCCGAGGTCCTCAAGCAAAAAGGGAGTTGAGGTCGGCGTGGCCACCGAAGACACCGAAAACACCGAAGAGTTCCTGCTGCCCCGGTCGCGGCTGGCGAACGAGCGGCTGCACGCCCTGATCCCCGGGGGCGCGCACACCTACGCCAAGGCCGACGACCAGTACCCCGAAAACCTGGCCCCGGTCATCAGCCACGGCCGCGGTGCCCACGTGTGGGACGTCGACGGCAACCGCTACATCGAGTACGGCTCCGGCCTGCGGTCCGTCAGCCTCGGCCATGCCCACCCACGCGTCATCGAGGCGGTGCGGCGGGAACTCGACCGCGGCAGCAACTTCGTCCGGCCGTCCATCGTGGAGGTCGAGGCCGCGGAACGTTTCCTGGCCACGGTGCCGACCGCCGAGATGGTGAAGTTCGCGAAGAACGGCTCCGACGCCACCACCGCCGCGGTGCGCCTCGCCCGCGCCGCCACCGGGCGCCCGCGGGTGGCGATCTGCGCCGACCATCCGTTCTTCTCCGTCGACGACTGGTTCATCGGCACCACGCCGATGTCCGCCGGTGTTCCGGCCGCGACCAGCGAGCTCACCGTGGCGTTCCCCTACGGGGACCTGGCCGCCACGGAGGAGCTGCTCACCCGGTACCAGGACGAAATCGCCTGCCTGATCCTCGAACCCGCCACCCACACCGAGCCGGCGCCCGGGTACCTCGCCGGCCTGCGCGAACTGGCCGACCGGCACGGCTGCGTACTCGTCTTCGATGAGATGATCACCGGCTTCCGCTGGTCCGAGGCGGGCGCCCAGGGCCTGTACGGCGTCGTCCCCGACCTCTCCACGTTCGGCAAGGCGCTGGGCAACGGATTCGCCGTCTCCGCGCTGGCCGGGCGCCGCGATCTGATGGAGCTGGGCGGGCAGCGTCACTCCGGCGACCGGGTGTTCCTGCTGTCCACCACGCACGGTGCGGAAACGCACTCCCTGGCAGCCGCGATGGCCGTGCTCACCACCTACGTCGAAGAGGGCGTCACCGCGCGGCTGCACGCCCTCGGCGAGCGGCTGGCCGCGGGTGTCCGCGACGCCGCGGCCACCATGGGCGTCGGCGACCACATCGTCGTCCGGGGCCGGGCCAGCAACCTGGTCTTCGCCACCCTCGACGAGAACGGGCAGCCGTCGCAGCAGTACCGCACCCTGTTCCTGCGCCGGCTCCTCGCGGGCGGGGTGCTGGCCCCGTCGTTCGTGGTGAGCAGCGCGCTCGGCGACGCCGACATCGATCACACCGTCGACGTGGTGGCCCAGGCATGTGGGGTGTACCGGAAGGCACTGGAGGCCGCCGACCCCACCGCCTGGCTGGCCGGACGACCGGTGAAGCCCGTATTCCGCCGCTTGGCGTGACGTGACGAGATGTCAGCGGCGCTTACGACGAACGGCGTCGGCCATCCGGTCGACCAGCCACGCGGTGGCCGGTATCACCGCCAGGGCGGTGCACCAGCCGCCGAGGACGTCGGTCGGGTAGTGGGCGCCCAGGGCGATCTGCGCCCAGCCCATGGCGGCGCCGGCCACCAGCGCCGCGGCGAGCACGAGTGACGTGCCGGCCGTCCTGCCGAGGCCGAGCCGGCCGGCCGCGAGCAGCGCCACCACGAGGGCGAGCGCGGTGAGGAAGGCGGTGTGCCCGCTCGGGTAGGACAGGTTCCCGTCGTGGATGGTGCGTCCCGCCAGGGACTTGAGCAGCGTCGCCGTCCCCACGGCCAGGCCGACGCCGACAACGACGAGCACCGCCGCACGAGGACGCCGAAGCAGCAGGCAGCCCGCCACGGTGGCCACGACCAGCATCGCCGCTCCCCCGGGCTCCCCCAAGAAGTCCGTGGCCAGAGCGATGTGCCGCCACGGCGACCCCACACCGTCCAGCGCGGCCCCGATCCGCGCGTCCACCCTGCCGGGGTTGCTGTCGCCGGCATACCGGACCCCGAGGACGACGACCACCAACCCGGCGAGGGCCGCGACCATCCCGAGCCACACGCGCAGCGATGGGGGCAGCACCGCGGGCGCCGACCGGCCGGTCACACGCCCACCGCGCCCGGTCGACGAGTCCTTGAGCCTCTGCCGGCGCCAACTCCCCACCAACGAGCCCCCCCGTCATGACTGACGTGGCCCGCGCGGGAGCCATCAGCCTGTCCCTCAGTCTCTCCTCGCCACCCTAACCAACAATGTGGTCGCGCCAAACGCCGTACGAAGAAGCGGCGCGGAGAAACGGTCAGGTCTCATCCGGGCCCGACGTGGGTTCCGGTGCCGCCTTGCGTCGGGCCGCCCTCGCACGCAGTGCGAATGCCAGCGCACCGCCCCCGAGGACCGTGCCGAGCACCACTGCCGTCACCAAGAGCATGGAGTCGTCCTTGCCCTCGCTGTCCCCGGTGGCCGATGCCGGCTTCGGGTTCGGCTCGGTGGGCTCGACCAATCGGCCCCCGGTGGCGCGTACGTCGATGGGTGCCGAATCGTTCGACTTCTTCGGGTCGTTCGCGGGCCGCTCGGAATCGTGGACCGCTTCGAGCAGACCCCTCGCTCCGCGTACGTTCCGGTCGATGCGGAACTCGAGGGTCGTCTCCCAGGTGTCGCCCGGCTCCAGGGGGTGGTCAGGGCCGCAGGTGTAGACGCGCTCCTCGCTGTGGGAGCACTCCCACTGCCATTCCAGCTCGTTGTCGGGGTCGGGTGGCGGCGTGGGCGCCACCACGCTCAGGCCCTCGGGCACGGTGATGCGCAGACCCGTGCCCGAGATCCGGCCCGGTCCTGCGTTGCGCAGCTGGAACGTGGACTCGGCGGTGGTGCCCGTCGTGCCCTCGATCGCGTCGGCGCGCACCTGTAGGTCGGCGGTCTGTGAGGTGTGGAGCCGGACCTCGCCGAGGCCGAACCTGTCGGTGAAGGCGTCGGCCGGGGTGTCGACGGGACGTACCTTCAGCTCGGGGCCCGTGCCCGGCCGCAAGCCCGGATCGGTGCCGGTCGCGCCCAGATTCTCCTCGGCGTTTCCGGTCATGCCCTGGAGGTACGGCTTGTAGGTGAAACCGCCGTTCACCATCGTGTCCGGCACGGCGACGGAGATGGGCTCGACGACCTCGTACGCCCGGCCCGGCTCGATCCGCTGATCGAACCAGCAGTCAGCGGAGGTTGAGGTGGACCCGGGCCCGTACCGGCAGTTGCTGTACTGCCTGGCGAAGGCGACGCGTGGGCTGCTGATGGTCAGGCCGAAGCCTTGGGCGGGGAACGCGCCGGCGTTGCGGATCTGCGGCCTGAAGCCGAAGCTCGCGCCGGGCGCGTCGCCCTCACGGGGCTTCTCCTTGCGCGGGCGCAGGTCGGGTCCCTCTATCCGTACGTCCGTCTCGAAGACGACATACTCGGCGCCAGGGGCGCTGAAGGTGTAGCGGATGGTGCCGTGACTGCCGAGGCGCGCTCCGGGGACGGCCTCGATGTAGACGGCGTCCGGGTAGTTGTCCTTGCCGCGCGTGAGGGTACCCAAAGCGCAGTCGACGACATCGGTCGCGCCCATGGCGTGATCTCCGCACTCACGGCGGGTGCGGATTCGGGCGACACCGTCCAGGTCCGACGCGTCGACCCTCAGCGTCACATCGGACTGCGTCGCGCGACCCGCGCCCGGCTGCGGGGCCAGCCAGAGACGGACACCGCCGGTGGGGCTGGTCCCGCGCTTGGGCAGGTACGCCGTTTGCGGCACGTCCAACTCGACGGCCGGCCCCGCTGCTTGGGCCGACCCTGCGGGCGCGAGCAGGGCACCGGCACCGAGCAGAACGGCCAGGGCCGCGCCTGGACGACGTATGCGATACATCTGCTGATCATGTCAAGGACACGCCGACTGCGCGAGGATCGGCCGGCCTGCCGGTGTCCCCGTCACGTGCGGTCAGCGCCTGGGGGTGGCTCGAGGAGTGTCGCAGCCCTCGATCTTTCGACTGGGTGCGAACGACGCATTGACACCGTCAGATCCGTCACACGACACTGATGCCTGTCGATTTGAACGTGCAAACAGCGATTTTGAACGTTCAAGTCCGCTGCTTGCACGTTCCAATCGACAAGAAGCTGATGGGAGTCGTAACGGTGGCCAGGAAGACCGGGAGGGCGACGATCATGTCGGTCGCGGAGTACGCCGGCGTCTCCCGGCAGACCGTCTCCAACTTTCTGCACACGCCGGAGATGGTGGCGTCGGAGACCCGGCAGCGCGTCGAGGAGGCGATCGCCGCGCTGGACTACCGGCCCCATCTCGCGGCACGGAGCATGCGTACCGACCGGTCCCAGGCGATCGCGGTCCGGATCACATCGGCCCCTGAAGGGGTCAGCGGCCTCGCCCTGGAGCGGTTCACCCACGCCCTGTGCGCCGCCGCGCGGACCGAGAACTACCACCTGATCGTCTTTGTGGCCGACAGCGACGAAGAGGAGATCGCCACCTACAAGGACCTGCTGGCCACCTTGAACCTCGACGGTGTGGTGGTAGTCGCCACCCACCGCTACGACCAGCGCATCGGATGGCTGACCGAACGCGGCATTCCCTTCGTCGCCTTCGGCCGGTCCTGGTCACCCGCGCCCGAGCACTCCTGGGTCGACGTCGACGGCTCGGCGGGCACCTATGCCGCCACGCGCCATCTGCTCGACGCCGGGCATCGCAAGATCGCGTTCTTCGGCTGGGACGACTCGGCCGGAGTCGGCGACGACCGCGAGTCGGGCTGGCGGCGCGCGCTGGCCGAAAGTCCGGCCGCCGAGTTCATCTCTCTGAACAGGGCGGACACCATCGAGAACGGCGCCGCCATGGCCGACCAGCTCGCCGACGAACACCCGGACGTGACGGCCGCCGTCTGCGTGTCCGACTCGATCGCCGTCGGCGCTGCCAGGCGGAACCTCGAAACAGGCCGCAGCCTCGCGCTCGTCGGCTTCGACGACACCGCCGCCGCTCTGGCGCTGGGGATCAGCAGTGTGGTCCAGCCGCTGGAAGAGGCCGCGGGGCATTGCTTCCGGCTGCTGCATCAGCAGCTCACCGACCAGGTGGGCGCGCGGCACCAGCGGATGCTGCTCGAACCGAGCCTCAACGTCAGAAGCTGAGCCCAGCCCCGAGGAATGGCCGCATTCCCCTTCCAAAGCTCAGTGCCGCACAACACCGTGCGGCGCTTCGCGAAATCAATCGATTGGAAAGGTGTGAAGTGTGAAGAATAAGTTTCGCGATTTTATCGGTCGTTCATTGGCAGTGACGGTCCGAAGTCGGCTCGCCGCCGCGGTGGGTGTGGTCGCGCTGCTGGTGGCCGCCCTCACCGGCGCGACCGCCGGCACGGCAAGTGCGGCGCCGAACGCCGCCGCCACTGAGGCGGCGTCCCCCGGATGGGTCTGCCCCGGCACCCCCATACCGCCGGATTACGTGGTCACCTTCCGCAACGCGAGCGGGTGCAACGGTGCCGGCTCCTGGTTCATACAGCCCGTGCAGGACGGGATCTGGGTCTGCGCCACCTCGCCGATCCCCACCGGCTACGTACTCACGCTCCACACCGCCCAAGGGTGCGGCGCAAACATCGACACCTGGTTCATGCAACTGGCCCGCGACGGCCAGTGGGTCTGTGCGGGCTCGCCGATTCCCACCGGTTACGTGCTCACCGCCCACATGAACACCGGTTGCGGCAACATCGGCTCGTGGTTGCAGGTCCAGGCCCGCGCCGGCCAGTACATCTGCCCCGGTGTGCCCATACCGCCCGGCTTCCGCGCCGATGCCTACAACGCGAGTATGTGCAGCGGCCTCGGGGGCTGGCTCCTGCTCAACGCCTGATCCGATCGGACTCACCGGAAGGCACCGCGTGATGCGCGGTGCCTTCTGGCGTCGCGCGCTACCCGTCCTGGAGGCAGCCCTGCACGAATTGCACGAGAAGCGACACGTCCAGGCAGATCACTGCTGTTGTTGCCGCGGCCATGGCGATCGCCAGTGGGCGGGTGTTCGCGGCTGTGCCCATGACGCGTGGGGAGGACGTGGCGGCGACCAGGGGGACGAGAACCAGCGGGAGTCCGACAGCCAGGACGACCTGGCTGGTGATGAGCAGGGTGACCGGGGAGACGCCGAGGGCGAGCAGAGCGACGGCGGGAAGGACGGTCGTGCAGCGCCGTGCCCAGAGTGGGACACTGCGGCGGAGAAGTCCGCTTGTCACGACGGCGCCCGCTTGAGTTCCCACCACCGTGGATGTCACGCCGCTGACGAGTAGCGCGACAAGGAATGCCAACTGGGCGGCGGACCCGATGCGGGCGGCCACGTCGGTGGCGATGGCGCCGAAGCCACCGCTGGTGGATCCCTGTAGGGCGCCGGCACCGACGAGGAGCATGACGGCATTGGTCGTCCCGGCGACGAGCATCGCCAGAGCCACGTCGGTCCGGTGAGCGGACAGCCGAGGGTGGTCTCGGGCGAGTGCGCTGTGGATGTGCACCGCGTGCGGCATGATCGTGGCTCCGACGATGCCTGCGGCAAGGACCAGGACACCGTCGCCTTCCAGCGAGGGAATGAGTCCCGCGCCGAGCTCGTCGAGACCGGGCGGACGGGCGAGCAGGCAGAAGACGAAGGCGCCCGCGATGAGGGCGAGGGAGACGACTGCGACATTCCGGAGGAAGCACGGTCCGAAGCGGTCGCCCGCGGCCAGCAGGACGGCGCCCGCACCGGCAGCCAGCAGCCCGCCCAGCGGCAGAGGGATGCCGAAGAGCAGGTGCAGCGCGATCGCGGCGCCGAGCACTTCGGCGAGGTCGGTGGCGATGGACACAGCCTCGGCCTGGGGCCAGTAGGCCAACCGGACCGGGCGGCTGCACCGGTCGGCGATCAGCTCGGGCAGGCTCTTCCCCGTGGTCGCACCGAGCTTCGCGGCCAGGTACTGCACCGGCCCGGCCACCAGTGTCGCCAGCACGACGACCCAGAGCAGGGTTGTGCCATGGCTGGCACCTGCGGCCACATTGGTGACGACGTTCCCCGGGTCGACGTAGGCGACCGCGGCCACGAAGGCCGGACCGATGCGCCAGGAGGCGGCAACCGCGGCCCGGTCGTCGAGACGCTGTGCGGAAGGAGCCTTGACGATGGTCATCCGCGCCGGCCCTGGTGCTCACATCGGGTTCTGCGCCGTGTCATTCGGTGGCGCCGATGGGGTTGCGTCTGGGGACGATGAGAGGGTCCTGCGGTGTGAAGGGGAACTGAGGCAGTTCCCGCTCCGGGATGCCGAAGGTACCGGCGAGCACCTCACGGGAGAACGCCGTCGCGGTCGCCCGGTAGCCGACGTCGCCGGGCGTCGGCTGGTCGAAGAAGATGAGGAAGTGGAAGCCCCCGTCGTCCAGGACCTCGATATGGTGCGGGTAGGCGCGTGGCACGAAGTACACATCGCCCGGACCCAGTTCGTACTCGCCGAGGATGACGTCGGGTGCCAGTACGCGCATGCGCGCTCGCCCCTTGGCGACGTAGCCCATTTCGGCGGTGACCGGATGCCAGTGAGGCTCCCGCATCCCGTCTTCCTTGATCCGCAGGGAATACATCGAGATGTCGTCGAGAGCTGCCCAGAACTGTTTGCGCGCCAGGTTCGCTGAACCGTACGCGTACGACAGAGGGGCGTGCTGACCCTCGATGTCGAAGAGACGGGCGTTCGGGAGTTTCTGGGTGGGATCGGCCGTGATGCTGCCCCGGCGGGCGAAGATCTGCTCCGCGGGTGCCCGCTCGAAGGCGGCGAACGCCGTGCTCGGCAGGTCATAGGTGTTGCCGAGTACCGGGTTGGTCATGGCCGACAGGCTGTCGCGCAGGGAGAAGTGCTGGGGCCGCTCGTTCCGCAGGGCGATGATGATTTCGGCATCCGCCGAGCCCAGGTTCTCGATGTGGTAAACCGCACCGGACTCCACGTGATACATCTGTCCTTCGCCGACCACGAAGGAGGCGAACTGTTCCCCGTTCGCCAGCAAGGAGACCAGCACCTCGCCGCTGACGACGTAAGCCAACTGGTTCGCGTTGACGTTCCACTGCGGTTCACGAACCGCCCCGGGGGCGAGAACCACACGCTTGATGGACAGTCGGCTGAGGATCGGCAGGCTCTGCCCATCGACCACCTGAACACTGCCAAGGTCACTCTGAAACGCCGCTTCGGCCGCGGTAAGGGACACCCAGTATGGCGAGCCTGTCGACATTGCTCTCCTCACTCGTCTGCCAGATGGAATACTCCCCGAGGCCCGCATCGAACTTCGCACAGGTCAGGGACAGCAGACAGCCGTGGAAGGCGTCCGGGTGACACGAAACGGATCCGTGCTCGGCTTGGCTCTCGGTGATCTTCGCCCTTGGTACTGGTGGGCCACCGCCGCCGAGGCGGAGGAGATGGTCGGGCTCCGCTTGTAGATATATGCGATGTGTATCGCCCAGATCGGGCACCTCGACGCTTGTGCCGTGCCACACTGGACGTGTCCCTCGCCGCATCCCCCGTCGGCGAGGGGCATTCACGTACTCCGGCGTTGCCGGTGTCCCCCGTAGGCGCGGTGTCAGGCTCCGGTGAGGGTGCGGGAGACATCCATGAGGTGCTGGGTGCCTGTGGTGCTGAGATCGATCGGTGTGCGCTGTTCGAACTTCCCGGGCTTGCCCCAGTAGAGGGGCCCCTTCCAGTCGTCGCGGCGGACGGCTTCCACCACGTTGTGCGCGGAGGTCTCAACGGAGTCGAAGACGACCGGGCCGAGGACCTTGGCGCCGACTCGCATGTACCAGGGGGCGGCGCGCATGATGTCGGTCTTCGCCGCGCCCGCGTTCACCACGCCTGCGGCAAGGCCCGGGGTGGTGTGGGTGAGATGGGCGGCGTAGTGGTGGTTGGCCAGCTGGACGGGCTTGCGGTCGCGGCCGAAGCTGAAGTCCGTGAACTGGGGGAACCGGGCGAAGTCGGCGTCGCCGATGGGCGGTACAGCGGCCGTCATCATCAGCACGACCGGCCGCTCGGCGCGGTGCAGGGCGGGCAGGAGGAGCTGGGTGAGGTGGTAGCGGCTGAGGTAGTTGACCGGGAAGAAGGGGTGCAGGCCGTCGGCCGTGCGGCTGTCCTGGTTGGTGAGCACGCCGGTGGTGTGGACGAGCGCGTCGAGGTGGTCGTGCTGGTCGAGGATGCGCCTGGCGGCGTCGCGGACGCCGTCGTGGGTGGACAGGTCGGTGGCGAAGAACGAGGCCCTGTCGGCGGGGGCGTCGAGCAGGGTGAGGGCGGCCTCGCCCTTGCGCGGGTCGCGGCCCAGGAGGACGAGGCGGTGGCCGTCGGCGAGGAGGTCGCGGGCGGCCTGGAGACCGATGCCGCTGTTGCCTCCGGCGATGAGGATGGTCTTCATGGTGCTCCGGGGAAGAAGGCGGGCGGCCGCCGGCTGACGGCGGTGTGAGCCGGCGGCCGCCCGAGTGCCGTTGCGGGGGCTCAGTTGCCGATGAAGTGCTCGGCCTGGTCGCGGCTGACGTGAAGGTTCCAGTAGTCCACCGCGATGTCGTCGGGCGAACGGTGGGGGACGCCTTCCGGAGCCTGGGCGCCGATCATGAGGTTGATGGCCACGTTCGCGGCGTAGATGCCCTTGTCGGCAAGGGTGTTGTGCAGGTTGAGCGCCCAGTTGCGCTGGCCTGCCTGGGCGATGTTCGCGTCGGCGAGCATCGGGTACGGGGTGAGGGCGCCGCCACCGGTGGTGAACAGCAGGGTGCCGGAGCCGGCTTCGACCATTCCGGGCAGCACGGTCTGAGCTGCGGTGACCGCACCGTAGAGGAGGCTGTCGATCAGCGGGCGCAGTACGTCGACGGTGACGTCCTGCGGCGCGGTCATGGTCAGCCCGGCGTGGGGCGAGAACTCCAGGACGTCGATCCGTCCGAACCGGGCGATCGCCTGCTCCAACGCGGTGGCGAGCTGGGCGGAGTCGGCTACGTCAGCGGGGAAGCCCTCCGCGGTGATCCCGGCCTCGGCGAGCTCGGTGACCAGCGTGTCGAGCTTGTCCTTGCTGCGGGAGACGAGGGCGACGTCGAAGCCGTGGCCGCCGAAAACCTTGGCGATGGACAGGCCGAGACCGGGTCCGGCTCCGACGATGGCGATGGTGGGCATACGTGCTCCTGGACAAGGGGGTGGTGTGACCCTGACCGGACGGCCAGGGAGGGAGGGAGGGCTGGAGGCGTACCGGCGTCAGTCGCGGTCGGCCGGCGACGCCGTGCCGGGCGCCGGCCAGTCGGTGGGAAGCGGCGCGTGAAGAGCGCCGAGGATCCGCTGGGAGACGGCGCCGAGCTGGCGCTGCTGTGCCTTGGTGAGCGGGTCGAAAATCCAGCGGCGCACCGCTTCAACGTGCACGGGGGCCGCTTCTTCGACCTTGGCGAAACCCTCGTCGGTGAGGGTGGCCAGCGTCGAGCGCCCGTCGGCAGGATCGGGGTGACGGCGCACCCAGCCACGCTTCTCCAGTCGGATGACCACGTTGGACAGCCGCGAGAGTGTGCTGCCCGCGTACTGGGCAACCTCGCTCATCCGCAGGGTGCGCTCCGGCGCCATCGACAGCGCGGACATCACCACGTAGTCGAAGTGCGAGATGCCCGCATGCCGCTGCATCTGCGCCTCCAGCGCGGCCGGGAACTGCGTCAGCACATAGGCGAACGCGTACCACTGCTGCTGCTCATCGCCGTCGAGCCAGCGCGGCCCGACAGCGTCCGGTGCATCTTCCATGCCGCCAATGTACTCCAAGGTTGGAGTGAATGCCATCGCCCCTTCACTTCAAGCATGAAGCGATCTGGTGCTACTCTCACTTCAACATTGGAGTTATTGGCTGGACCGCGGACGCGGACAGCGAACCGAAGGGACCCCCATGCCCACCGAGAAGAACTCCGACGTCATCACCGCGGACGCACAGGCCGCCGCTTTGCAGGCCATCCTGGCCGCGCACGGCCGCCCGGCGGCAGAGGTGCTGGCCGGTGCGGACGGCGCCCGCGAGCGCCTCACGAGCGCATCCCCGCAGACAACCGAAGGGCCCTACTACATCGACGCCGACGACGAAGCCGGCCCGCGGGCGGACATCGCCGAGGGCCGCCCCGGAGTTCCGCTCCGGCTGCGTATCAGCGTCCTCAGCGCCGATCAGGGCAAACCGGTCCCTGGTGCCACGGTCGAGGTGTGGCACTGCGACGCCCTCGGGTACTACTCCGGACACCTCGCACACGACCCCGACACCCTGCCGGCCATGAACGACTCCGGCCACGTCCCGCCGTCCGACGGCTCACGCTTCCTGCGCGGCGCCCAGCCCACCGGCGTCGACGGGGCGGCCGAGTTCGGAACCATCTACCCAGGGTGGTACTTCACCCGCAGCATCCACATCCACACCAAGGTCCACATCGAGGGCCACGAGGTGTATACCGGGCAGCTCTACCTCCCGGAGGAGTACAACGAGGCCATTGAGGCATTCCCGCCCTACAACCAGCACACCACGCTGCAACGGCTCCCCAACAAGGACGACCTGGTCTACCAGTCCGCGGGGGGTGCGGACCTGCTCCTGGACGTGAGCCCGGTGGATCCCAGCCGGCTGGAACACGGACTCACCGCGTCATTCACCCTGACCGTAGCCCTCCCCTGATACCTGCCGTGCCACCGTTCCTTCGCATGGGAAATTATTTGCATCCACCCTCCAACTACGGGCCGTGACCGCGCGAAGGCTTATTGTCGGCAATTGACGTCGGAAACTTATTCAACCCCGCAGGACGGAGAACCATCCGTCTGTTAGCGTGTGAAAAGTGACCGGCCTTCCCGGGAAACTCCACGCACGGTCGGCTATCTCCAGCGTCATTCAGGTTCCCCTCGCGGCGTATGAACCAGGGGACTCGCCTCCAGGCAAGGGGGACAGGCAAGGGAGAGCAGGATATGGCGATCACCCTTCGAAGGGACGAATGGGTAGTCGCGGTCCTCGTCGGGTACATAGCGCTGTTCTCAGCCCTGGTGGTCGAGGTTTCGGGCAACGGCCTCCTACGGTGGGCTCTCTACGCGACGGTCGCACCTCTCGTGGCCGCCGCGTTGCTGCCGCTCCGGCACACCCTGATGATCAGTGTCCTCTCCCTTGCGGCGGCCGCCTGCATCTACGGCGTCGCCCTGCCTGTCATCTCCGTAGGCGGCCGCGTCGTGGTCATCACGGGTGTAGCACTGGCGGGGGTCATCAGCGTCGCGGTGTGCAGGGTCCGGATGCAAATCATGGTCGCCCGACATCGGCTGTCCCTGCTGAGCGAGGCGAGCGAGCACCTCGGCAGAACACTGGACGTGACGCAAACCGCCCGGGAACTGGCGGAGGTTACCGTACCCGCATTCGCGGACTACGTCAGTGTGGAACTCTTCGATGCTGTCCTGAAAGGCAGAGAGCCGCCTGCCAAACCATTCACGGAGCCCATCGCGCTGCGCCACGTCGCCCACCGTCCCGATCCCCCAGGACGCACCGACGGCGAATTGAAGGCTGAGAAGAATAAGAACGAGGAGGGACTCTGGGGCGTATCGCTCCCCGCGCGCTACCTGACCGCGTGCACACCCGCACGGGCGAGCTACGTAGACACCACCGACATCGAGCGCTGGCTGGCGCGGGACCACACCGTGCAGAAAGATGCATACCGCATGCGCTCAGCCATCGCTGTTCCGCTGTGCGCCGGCGGGAGGGCCCTCGGCGCGGTGACGCTTCTGCGGCATCGGCCGCCCCGCGCATTCGACACCGACGACCTCGCTCTCGCCGCGGAGATCGGGACACGGGCCGCGATCTGCCTGGACAACGCCCGACGGTACGCCCATGAACGCGACACCGCGCTGGTCCTGCAGCGCAGCCTCCTGCCCAGACACATGCCCGAACTCGCCGCGGCCGAGATGGCTAGCCGATACATCCCGGCGAGCCACAGCGCCGGCATGGGCGGCGACTGGTTCGACGTGATACCGCTGTCCGGCGCTCGCGTCGCGCTCGTCGTCGGTGACGTCGTCGGGTACGGACTGCACGCCTCGGCCACCATGACCCGGCTGCGTGCCGCCGTGCGCACACTGGCCGACATCGACCTGCAACCCGACGAACTCCTCACCCACCTCAACGACGTCGTGCTTCGGCTCAGCACTGAAAGCAGACCCGTACACGAGGCCGTGGGTGCCCCGGATACCGAGAGCACCGCAGGAGAGGTGGGAGCAACCTGCCTCTACGCGGTCTACGATCCCATCGCCGGCCGCTGCACCCTCGCGAGCGCCGGCCACCCTCCACCCGCCATCGTCACACCGGATCATGACGCCCAGATCGTTGACACTCCCCTGGGCCCTTCCCTCGGCCTGGGGAACCTGCCTTTCGAATCAGTGGACGTGCACGTACCGGAAGGCAGTCTCCTGGCCCTGTACACCGACGGCCTCATCCACGAGCACCACAGCGACCTGGAGAGCGGACTCCAGGAGCTGCTGCAAGCACTGAGCATCCCGGAGCCGTCGCTGGACGGACGGTGCCGGGCCGTTCTCGGCGCACTGCTCAACGACCAGCCCACCGATGATGTGGCCCTGCTCATCGCCCGCACCCGAGTCCTGGACGCCGACCACGTCGCCACCTGGGACGTCCCGACAGACCCCGCCGCCGTCGCCGACACCCGCGCGCACGCGTCCGACCAACTCACCGCATGGGGGCTCGAGGACGCCGTCTTCACGACCGAGCTCATAGCCAGTGAGCTGGTCACCAACGCCATCCGCTACGCGCAGTCCCCGATCCAGCTCCGCCTCATCCTCGAAGAGCACAGTCTGATCTGCGAGGTCTCCGACGGCAGTACCACCACCCCCCACCTGCGGCGGGCTCGAACCTACGACGAAGGCGGCCGCGGTCTGTTCATCGTCGCCCAGCTCGCCGAACGCTGGGGCACGCGCCACGGCCGCCACGGCAAGACGATCTGGGCGGAACTGATCACGGGCCCGACTCCGGTCACTCTTCCCTAGGGGTGGCGGCTGGACGTGGGCGCTCGACACTCAGCCGCTGGAACCGCGGACCACGAGCTCGGGTTTCAGGACGACATCACCGCTGTCGCCGTCGAGGAGGGCGAGGGACGCCTCGACCATGCGCTCGGCGGTCGAGCCCAGGGTGGTGAGCCCCGGGGCGGCGGTGTCGGAGATGTACGTGCCGTCGAAACTCGTGATGGCGTACTCGGCGGGCACGCGTTTACCGGCGTGCTGAAGCGCCGTCAGCAGGCCGAGCGCGACAGTGTCAGCGGTGCAGATGATCGCATCTGTGTCGCCGGGGTTCTCGAGCAGGAGCTGCGCCGCGTCGATGCCGCTCGCCACGGTGAAGTTCGGCATTTCCAGAACCCGGTCGTCCGGCCCGGCGAGCGCGCGGAACGCGGTGGTGCGCTCGATGCTCGACGAGGAGTCTTCCTGGGCGTCGACCATCAGGATGCTGCGGCGGCCCCGCGCCCGCAGGTGATCCACGAGCAGGCGGACCCCCGCCGCGTTGTCGAGCCGTACGGACGGCGCTTCGACGCCTCGTGCGCGGCGGTCTACCTGCACGACACGGTTGGACCGCGCGAGCTCCGTGATCGCCGCGCCACTCCGCTCGAACGCCGCAGGCACCACGAGTACCGCGTCCACCAGCACCCGGTCCATGGTGCCGAGCTGGCGCTGCTCGGTCTCCGGGCTCTCGTCCGTGTCGATCGTCACCAGCCGCTTGCCCTCAAGATCCAGGCGGCGCGAGTACGCCGACACCAGCTCCGCGAAGTACGCGTTCGCGATCGCCGGAACGACAAGCGCCAACGAATCCGTCGACTGTATCCGCAGCGCCCGCGCCGCGGCGTTCACCCTGTAGCCCAGTTCCTCGCATGCGTTCCGCACCCGTAGCGCCAGCTCCGGATCGACGTTGCGCTGAACACCGGAGAGCACACGGCTCGCCGTCGGCACCGAGACCCCCGCGCGCAACGCCACGTCCTTCAAGCCGATGCGCGCGCCCATCCTGATCTCCCCTGGTTCCTGGCCGTGGATGCTATCAGGGGGGTCTCGGCGACCCGTTGACGCGGCAGGGGCCAGCGTGCTTAGGTTCGGAAATGGTTTTCCCGACGATGAGAGTACCGCGCGACCGCGCGCCGCACGCCCCGGGGGGCGGCGGACGGGTGCTTGTCGTCGGATCGGTGAACCTCGGCCTCGGCCGCGCCGACGTCACCCTGCTCGGCTCCAGCGGCGTCGTCGTCCCCGTACAGGGCGGATTAGCGGTCCACCCCACCGCTTAGCGGTCCGCCTCACCGCCGCACACGCCTCCGCCGCGACCGCGATGCCCCCTCCGCGCACGCCGCACGTCGCACGTCGCACGCGAACCCATGACTTCCCCGAACACCACCCGCCCCTCCCCACATCGCTATACATCGAAAGGCGCCCTTCCATGAGCAATGAGGCTCAGCAAGGTCGTAGAGGCACAACCGTCGAATCGAACGGCGTCAATCCCGTTCCCGATGCCGAACGGCGAGGGAGGCCGAGCGGCCTGTTCCCCGTGTGGTTCGCCTGGAACATCTCGATCCTCGGCATCAGCTACGGCATCTTCGTCTTCGGCCTCGGCCTGAACGTCTGGCAGACGATCGTCGCCGGGACCGTCGGCTACCTCGCCTCGTCCGCCCTCGTCGGCGTCCTCGCGGTCGGCGGGCCCCGCACGGGGCTGCCGACCCTCGCCCAGACGCGCTTCGCGTTCGGCCTGAAGGGCAACAGGATCCCCGCGTTCTTCGCCTACCTGTCCAATATGGGCTGGAAGGTGACGATTATCACCCTTGCCTCGACCACCGGCGCGAACCTGTTCGCGAAGCTGTGGCCGTCGGTGTTCGCCGACGCGGACGGGTCGAGCGCCACGTTCACGATCGTGCTGTGGTTCGTGCTCGTGCTCGCCGTGACCATGACGGTCTCCGTCCTCGGCCATGAGTTCATCATGAAGGTCGAGGTCTGGATCTCGTGGGTGACCGGCATCATGACGATCGCGTTCCTCGGGTTCATGGTGCCGGAGATCGAGTGGGCGCACCTCGGTGACACCCCCGCGGGCGGACCGCTGGTGTTCATCGGCGGCATCATCATGGCGATGACCCTCGTCGGCCTCGGCTTCCTCAACTACGGCGGCGACTTCGCCCGTTACCTCCCCCGCGACACCCCGGCGCGCGGCGTGATCGGCTGGACGGTCGCCGGGCTCAGCCTGCCGGTCGTCATCCTCCTCGCCGTCGGCGCGCTTCTCGTCGGCGGGGATTCGAAGCTCGGTGCCGCCACAGCGTCCGACCCGATCGGGGCGCTCACCGAGCTCCTGCCGATGTGGTTCTTCGTTCCCTTCTCCATCGTGATCGTCATCTCGCTCGTCTCGGCGGCCATCACCGGCATGTACAGTTCCGGCCTCGCGCTCATGGCGGTCGGCGTACGGCTGCGCCGCTCCGTGACGACCTCGATCAACGCGATCATCATCGCGGCGGGCGCCTTCTACCTGCTGTTCATCTCCACCTCGTTCCTCGCGACGTTCCAGTCGTTCCTGTCGCTCATCGCCGTGATGATGGGCACCATGGGCGGCATCCAGATCGTCGACTTCATACGGCAGCGCCGCATGGGCTGGAACACCGACATGGCGAACCCGCGTGGCTACGGCGGCCGCGACGGGCGCTGGACGGCGATTCTGAGTCTGATCACCGGAACCGTCGTCGGTCTCGGCCTCGTGACCAGCTCCGACCCGAACTTCGGGAAGATCACGGGATTCCTCCTCACCGAGAGCGGCCGCACCGGCGTGTTCGGGTCGAGCGGGCTCGGCATCGTCATCGCCCTGGCGCTCGGCGCCGCGCTCTACGGGATCCTCACGTTCGGACTCCAGCTGGACCCGAAGCCCGACTACTCGCTCGTGACCGCGGGAGACGCCGCTCGCGGGGAGGGCGGACTCGAGGTTCCGATCCCCGACGCGGCCGGCAGGCGCGCGGCCGACCGCACCGAACGCTGACCGACCCGTGGCGGCGAGGCCCACGCGGGTCTCGCCGCCGCTCGAGGAGCTGACCCCCTTTGTCCGCACATGAGACCTCGCTCCAGCGATTCCGGAACCCGGACCCGTGGCATGCGCCCGCCGCCTACTGGTTCTGGCACCGGCTCCCCGACAAGGACACGATCCGCGCCCAGGTGCGGCAGATGCACGACGCCGGGATCCGGAGCTTCCAGGTGCAGGCGCGGCTGTCGTACCCGATCGAGGGTTACCTGGACGACGACTACCTCGCCGCGTGCCGTATGGCCGTCGAGACGGCCGCCGAGTTCGGCATGATCGTCGGCATTTACGACGACTACAACTGGCAGACCGGTCACGCGGCGGGCCGGGCCGTGACCGGCCACGACGAACTGCGCGAACGGCACCTGTTCTGGGTGCGGATCCCCGCGGGCGCGAGCGAGGGCTCGCTCAGCGGGATCCGCTCGGCGACGGAGAACCTCGGCCCGGCCGCGATGGACTGGCACTACGAGGGCGGGGTCGTCGCCTGGGCCGACTGGCGGGTCGAGTACGCGCTGGTCGTGGAAGGGGAGCAGGGCGCGGCCGCCGAGCGGCCCGAGCTCGTCGACGGCGTGGACGGCACCGCCGACAGGTGTCGTGTCCGCCTCATCGACCCCGTGCCCGACGGCGCGGAGGCGATCGTGTTCGTCTCCGCCCGCTGCGCGACCTCCCGGCTCGTGAACCCCGTCGACCCGGTCGCGGTCGATCGCTTCATCGAGGCCGGCTACCAGCCCTTCGCCGACGCCCTGGGCGACTTCTTCGGCTCCACCGTCGCCTACATGTTCTTCGACCAGCCGCACGCCGTGTACTACGACTGGGCGGAGCGCACAGGCGATCTGCGTTCGGCGATGCCGTTCCACGAGAGCCTGGCCGTCTCGATCCGGGAGCGCTGGGCAGAGCGGACCCCCCAGGTGCTCGCCGCCGTACTCGACGGGGACGAGCCGGAGCGGCTGAGCCTTCGCGCCCAGTTCTACGAGCACTTCAGCGGCTACGCGATGGAGACGTTCCTCGGCAGGCTGCGCACCTGGAGCCACGCCCACGGCCTGCGTCAGACCGGCCATGAAGTCCTCGGGCACGTCGGCGGCTGGGCGCTCGACACCGCGTTCGCCAACTGGGATCTGCGCGTGAACTTCGGACTCGACCACTTCGGCGTGGACGGTTACCGCGACCTCACCGCGGTGGATGCGCAGGACGCCCTGGTGCAGCTCAGCCCGGTGTTCGGCGACTCGGTCGCCCGCCACCACGGCCGCGGCGGGACGATGGTCGAGCAGTACTTCCTCACCCCGCCCGAAGGCGGGACCCCGTGGTCGGGCCACTGGGGGCTGACCCTTCAGGAGCTGCGCACCACGGCGATCAACCACCATCTGCTGGGCATGCGGCAGATGGTCTTCCACGGCTTCTATCAGACCCACGGCCATGGAGACGATCACGAGTCGCTGCGGAATCCGCGCTTCGACTTTCCCCCGGGCATCAATTTCGAGCCGTGGTTCGCCGATCATCACCTGGGGTTCGCGCTCGAGAGCGCGCGGCTGAGCGAATTCCTCGAGCCGGTGGCACCGCAGAGCGACGTGGCGGTCCTGTACCCGTTGCGTACGGTGTGGACCGCTGGTCAGCTCGGCGAGCAGGCGTCGGCGGTGGGCGAGTGGGCCCGCGCGCTCACCGAGGCCCGGGTGGGCTTCCACCTCGTGGACGAACGCGATCTCGACGCCGCCGCCGTGGAGGAGGGCGCGGTGTGCTTCGGGGACCACCGGTACCGGGCGCTCGTGCTTCCCGCCGTCACAACGCTGCGCTCGGCCGCATCGCTGCACCGGCTTCGCGGCCTGGCCGAATCGGGGGTACGGGTGCTCGCGAGCGGTGCGACGCCCGCTGTCTACCAGGAGGGCCCGCAGACCGCCGGCGAGGACTGGGCAGGCCTCGCCCCGGCCGTGGAGGTGTTCGCCACGGTCCCCGAGGAGGCGGTCCTGCGCGGGCTCGTCGCGCGGCGTGGGCGGACCGAGCCGACACTGCGCGTCCCCGCGGGCTCGCCGGTTCGCTGGCGCGGCGGCCCGGACGCGGCCGACGGCTTCCGCTTCGCGTGCTTCGCCGAGACCGAGGGCACGGTGGAGCTCCTGCTGCCCGACGGGCCCTGGCATATCGAGGAGTGGGAGGCCTCCGACGGCACCGTGCGCACCCTCGAAGCAGATGCCCTCGAAGCAGCGGAGGGCCCGGTCGTGCTGCGGCTGGAGCAGAACGCGTTGCGTTTGTTGCACGTGTGCAGGGGCGCGGAGCCCGCTTCCGGTCAGCCGCTCGCCGCGGGAGACTCCGAGGCCGCGGCCGGTCACGGCACGCCGGAATGGTCGGCTCCCGAGGAGCTCGAGTCCGGCTGGCTGCTCGAGGTCGCCGAGGACGCGTACGAGGAGGCGGGTACCCGCCGCGACATCGCGGTGACGTGCGGCTGGGAGCGCCAGGGCCTTCCGGCGTTCGCGGGCACTGCCGACTATGTGCGGCAGATCGAGCTCGACGCGCCGGTCCCCCTGAAGCTGACGCTCCCGGCTGTCGCCGGAGCCGTGATCGTGTCCGTGAACGGCGTGCGTGTGGGGGCGCGCGCCTGGACGCCGTACCGCGTCACGATCCCCGCTGACGCCCTGCGGCCCGGGGGGAACGAACTCCGCATCCGGGTCGCGCCGTCGGCGGCCAACCGCTACTACGCCGGGACCGGGCTCCGCGCCGAGCCCGAGCCGTGCGGACTGCTCGCGCCCCCGCTGCTGAGCCACGCGCTCGCCACTCCTGACCTCGGCGCGCCCCCGGACGGTTTCGGCTCCGGCCCCCGCGACTCCGGCACCCGCTCATCCTCGATCACGGAAGGCTGATCCACCTTGCTCAAAGGACTCGACCCCCTCCTCACCCCGGACCTGCTGTACGCGCTCGCGCGGATGGGGCATGGGGACACGATCGCGCTCGTCGACCGGAACTTCCCCGCGCACTCCGTGAACGACCGTGTGATTCGGCTGGATGGCACCGACGTCGTCTCGGCGGGCCGGGCGGTGCTGGGACTGCTGCCGCTCGACACGTTCGTCGCCGAGCCCATCGCGAGGATGGGGGTCGTCGGCGACGCCACCGCCGAGCCGCCGGTACAGACGGAGTTCGTCGCCGCCGCGGAGGAGGCATCGGGCCGCCCCCTCGGGGTGGAGACGGTCGAACGCCACGCGTTCTATGCGCGTGCCCGCTCCGCGTTCGCGGTGGTCATCACGGGCGAGGACAGACCGTACGGGTGCTTCCTGCTCACCAAGGGCGTGCTGCCGGAGTTCTCTCCGGAGCGTTGATCCCTGCCGCAGCACCTCGTCACCCTCCGCTGTCGAGGTGCTGCGGCGGCGCTCCATCCGCGAGCTCGGGCGTCCTGTCAGGAGTCGCCGGTGTTCCTCAGGCGCGACCTCGACGCCTCCAGGTGGTCGTGCATGGCGCGCGCCGCGGCCTCCGGGTCCTTGGCGCGGATGGCGTCGAGCACCGCCTGGTGCTCGACGACGGCCTCACCGGCGATGCTGTGCCGGAAGTAGAGGCGATAGCTGTGGGTGTGCGCCCGGAACCGGCGTAGCGTGTCGGCAATGAGCGGGCTGCGGCTCGCCTCGGCGATCGCGTTGTGGAAGGCGGCGTCGAGCTCCGCGAAGCCGCGATACGCCTCGTAGGTGTCGCCGCGCAGCGGCGGTCTCATCTGCTCGAGCGTGCGGTGCATGTCGGCCAGTTCGGCCTCGGTCGCGTACCGTGCCGCGCGTTCGGCGGCGGCCGGCTCGAGGAGCAGGCGGACGTCGTAGAGGTCGTCCAGGGCGGTCCGGTCGAGCAGGGGGGCGACCAGGTAGCCGGCGTTCGGCCGGCGCACGACGAGGCCCTCGGACTCGCATCGGGCGAGGGCTTCGCGGACCGGCGTCTGGGATACGTCGAGTTGGCGGGCGAGCCCGGCGATCGACAGCTTCGTACCGGGCTCCAGGTCGTGATCCATGAGCAGGGTCATCAGCGCCTGGAAGACGGACTCACGAACGTTGATCTTGACCGATCCACGGGAACCCGAGCTGTTCGTCGCGGCCGCGACCGTCAGCCGCATGGGCTCACTCATCAACCCTCCACATCGTCGATCACTGAATCTACGCGCTTGACGCCGATCCCTCAGGAGGACGGCTTCGATCGTTGTGAAATCTTCGCGACGCCTGGTTGACGCCTGATCGGAACACCTGCATCCTCAATCAGAATCGTATCGTATCCGATCTGGGATCAAGATCCTCTCGATTCGGAGGGTGCCCTCATGTCCATCCCCGACTGGTTCGGCGAAGCGGCCTTCGGGCTCTTCGTCCACTGGGACCACGCCAGTCAGCAAGGCGTGGAGATCGGCTGGCCGCTGGTCGGCCATTCGATCCTTCCGGGCCGTACCGAACCTGAAGCCGACATCACGGTCGCGCAGTACCAGTCGACCGCCGCGACCTTCGATCCGCACCACTGGGATCCGCGGGCGGTCGCCCGCCTCGCCCGCGCCGCGGGTGCGCGCTATGTCGTCTTCACCGTCCGGCACCACGCCGGCTACTCGATGTACCACACCGAACATTCCGACTTCTCCATCGCGGCATCACCGTACGGACCTGACATCACCCGCGAGTTCTTCGACGCGCTGCGCGCCGAGGGCCTTCGGGTCGGCGTCTACTACTCGCTGCTGGACTGGAACCATCCGGACTACCCGGCTTTCACCGACGCCGACCGCCCCTACCCGCACGACCGGTACCGCCGGGCGTCGCCGGAGCGGTGGGCGCGCTACCTCGACTACGTCAAGGGACAGCTCACCGAGCTGCTCACCCGGTACGGGACGATCGACCTGCTCTGGTTCGACGGGGAGTGGGAACGCACCGCGGAGGAGTGGCATGCCGCCGAGCTGCGCGAGCTGATCAAGTCGCTTCAGCCGGAAGTGATCATCAACGACCGGCTGCCGGGCCAGGGCGACTACGCCACTCCCGAGCAGGGCATGCCGCGCCGTCCGCCGGGCGGCCCGTGGGAGCTGTGCCTCACCATGAGCGACAGCTGGGCGTACCGGCCCGACGACCTGGACTACAAGAGCCCGCGCCTGCTCGCCGGCTACCTCAGCGAGGTCGTCTCGCGCGGCGGCAATCTCCTGCTCAACATCGGGCCGCGCGGTGACGGGTCGCTTGTGCCGACCGAGGTGGCCGTACTCAAGCGGCTCGGGGCCTGGCTCGCCAGCCACGGCGAGAGCCTCTTCGGCGCCGGGCCGGCGTCCGATCGCCTCGACTTCCACGGTCCCGCCACCCAGCACGGCGACACCATCTACCTGCACCTGCTGCTCCAGCCGCAGGACCTCCTCGTCGTGCGCAACGTGCCGATCGGCTCGGTGGCCGGCGTGCGCATGCTCGGCACCGAGCAGCCTCTGGAGTACTCCGTCAATGAGGAAGTGCACAAGGCCAACGGCGCCGAGGACGAGCCCCTCGGCGAGCTCTTGATCACCGTGCCGCCACCGACCGGCGCCCTCATCGATGTCATCGCCATCGAACTGTCCAACTCCTGGAAAGACGAGTCACGTGCGGGCCTTTAACACTTCCAAGGCGGCCAGGCGCGCCGTCGTCCTGCTCGCGGCCGCGAGCATCGTCTCGGCGTGCGGCACCGGTCCGGGCGCTTCCTCCGGCGACGGCAAGTCGCTGCGCATACAGATACCCGCCGGGCCGATGGCCGATCGGATGCAACAGGTCGGCAAGGACTTCGAGAAGGCCAACCCAGGCACCGAGGTCACCTTCGAGAGCGTCGACTCCAACAGCTCCCGCGGCCCGAACGTGGCCCTGCTCAGCTCGACCGCCACCCCGGACATCGGCTACCTCCAGCGCAGTACCGGCGTCTGGTCGGCGCTGCTGAAGAACAAGCAGCTCACCCCGATTGATGATGTGTGGGATGCCGCTGGTCTGGCGGACAAGTACGCCAAGAGCCAGACCGACTACTACACGACCAACGGGCATCACTACGGCGTTCTCTACGAGGAACTGCTGATCGCCCCGATCTACTACAACAAGGCGGCGTTCGCCAAGGCCGGCGTCCCCGACCCGGCCGATCACCAGGTCGCCTCCGTCGCCGAGTTCGAGTCCATGGTGGCCAAGTTGAAGGCCGCGGGGTACGAGGGCCTCGGCGTCGGTGGGTCGAGCCCGTACGACCTGGGGCACACGCTCGACGCGCTGCTGCCCACCGCGGTGTCGGAGAGCGATTACCAGGCCATGCTCACGAACTTCAAGCCGGGGTCGCCGACGAACGTCAAGTACACCGACGCGGGCTTCGTGAAGGTACTGCACACCATCCGGGACTGGCAGAAGAAGGGCATCTACCAGAAGGGGATGCTCGGCATGGACACCACACAGGCCCAAGCGCTGTTCACCAGCGGCAGGCTCTCGATGCTCCAGGGTGGCAACTACAGCTACGCGGACCTGAAGGCGGCCAAGCCGTCGTTCGACATGGGCTGGTTCCTGCTGCCGCCGCTCACGGCGGGCCGCAAGACGCCGTTCAACGCCTTCAACGGCGACACCCTCGTCATCCCGGCCAAGGCGGCGAACCCGGGGCTGGCCAAAAAGTTCCTCAAGTTCTTCATGACCGACAAGTACCAGGTCAGCGTGGTCGCCGCCAGCGGCTCCCTGCCGGTGTTCACCTCGATCAAGCCGTCGAGCCTGTCGAACCTGGGCGACCTGGTGCAGCAGCAGTTCGAGCTGTCCAAGTCCGTCGGAGTGGTCAACATCTGGGACTCGACCGTGCCGTCCACGCTCGGGCAGTCGTTCGCGGTGCCGGTGCTGCAGAAGCTCGTCTCCGGCAAGCTGACCCCGCAGCAGGCTGCCCAGGAGTTCCAGACCGGGCTGGAGAACCTACAGTCCGGCAAGGTCTCCGGGGCGACGGACTGATGGCCGCCCAGGAGATCCCTCCAGTTGCCGCCCGCGCCACCGCCCGCGGGCCACGCGAGAAGGCACAGAAGTTCCCGATTCTGATCATCGCGCCGGCGCTGGTGCTGATGACCCTGCTCATCGCCTACCCGGTCGCGGAGTCGGTGCACATCAGCCTCGGCTCATGGGACGGCATCGGATCCGTCACCTACCGCGGGCTGGCCAACTACCGGCGGCTCATCAACGACTCGCTGGTCCGGCAGTCGATCGTGACCAGCCTGGTGTTCTTCGTCGGCACGGTGGTCTGCACCGTCGTGATCGCGACGTTGCTCGCCAACGCGATCACCCGGAAGGTCCCCGGCGCCCGCTTCTTCAAGACCATCTGGTTCCTGCCGGTGATCGTCCCGGTCAGCGTCGCGGGCGTCTTCTGGTCCAACTCGTTCCAGCCCTCCACCGGCGTGGTGAACACGGTGCTCGGCTCACTCGGACTCGGCGACACACACACCTGGCTCGCGTCGCCGACGAGCGCGCTGATCGTGACGATCTTCGTCGCGGTGTGGACGCAGACCGGGTACGCGATGCTGATCCTGCTGGGCGCGATGGACACCATCTCCCCCGAGGTCCACGAGGCGGCCACGCTCGACGGCGTGTCCGAGGCCGGACGGCTTTTCCGGATCACACTGCCGAACATCGTGCCGATGCTCGGCACGGTCACCACCCTGATGTCGGTGTTCTCCTTCAACGCCTTCGGCATCATCTACGCGATGACCCGGGGCGGGCCCGGCAACGCCACGAGCATCCTGCCGGTGCAGGTCTACAAACAGTCGTTCATCGACCAGGACTACGGCTACGGCTCCGCCACCGCCGTCGTGACGACCCTGATCGTCAGTGTCATCGGCGTCGTGGTCCTGCAACTGTTCCGCCAGCAGCGGCTGGACGCGCGATGACGGCCCCGACGACATCGGCTCGGCGCGCCGGGACCCGAACGGCCGACATGGCGGCAGGCGCACGCCGGCACCGACGGCTCCGGCGACGCGGCCCGCTGTGGTACCTCGGATATCTGCTGCTGCTCGTCTGGACGTTGATCACCATCGTCCCGTTCCTGTCGATGCTGTTGCTGTCCCTGCATCCGACGGCCGACATCTACGCCCATCCGCTGGGCCTCAGCGGTCGCTGGATGCTGTCGAACTACTCCACCGCCTGGCGCGGCACAGTCGGCGGGGCACCTCTGCCGACGTACATCGTCAACAGCCTGCTGATCACGCTGTGCAGCCTCGCCATCGGCGTGACCTGCGGCAGCCTGGCCGGCTACGGCATGGCCCGCGCGACCCGCGCACTGTCGGGCGTGGTCAGCCGCATCATGGTGCTCGCGCTGAGCATCCCGCTGATCGTCGCGCTGATCCCGACGTTCGAACTCCTCGGCAAGTACCGCCTGCTCAATAGCGTGTTCGGCATCTCGCTGGTGTACGCGGCGTTCATGACGCCGACCATCGCCCTGATCATGCGGTCGGTGTTCGCCGCCGTGCCGCGCGAGCTGCTCGAAGCGGCCAAGATCGACGGGTGCGGGGAGTTCGCCGCGCTGCTGCGCGTCGTCCTGCCGATCAGCAAGGGCGGCTTCATCTCGGTCTCGATGCTCGGGCTGATCTTCGTCTGGAGCGAGGTGCAGTTCGGCGTGGTCCTGCTGACCCGCCCGCAGAACCGCACGCTGTCGGTCGGGCTGCTGTCCTTTCAGGGACAGTTCGTCAGCGATCAGGGAGCCTTCTTCGCCGGCCTCACCATCGCGACGTTTCCCATCGTCGTCCTCTTCCTCATCTTCCAGCGCTACGTCACGAACGGCATCACGCTGGGCGCCCTCAAGTGAGCCGTACCGTGCCCCGATCCAGGAAGCACACCACATGACCCGAATCGAACGCATCGACGCCCAGCTGGTGGATCTCGAGCCGGCGGCCGTGCGCGTCGACGCGATGCAGTCCTTCGTCAAACAGGAGACGGTCCTCGTCACAGTCCACACGTCCGACGGGCTGTCCGGCATCGGGTACTCCTACACCATCGGGACCGGCGGGCGGGCGGTCCTGTCGCTCATCCGGGACCACCTGATCCCGGCGCTGCTGGGGCGGGACGCCCGGCCCATCGAGGCGCTGTGGCGGCACATGCTCGACCAGACCCGGGCGACGACCGTCGGGGCGATCACCTCGCTGGCGTTCGCCGCCGTCGACACCGCGCTGTGGGACCTGCGCGGTCGCCGTACCGGCGAGTCGCTGTGGCGGATGGCGGGCGGCGCCCACGAGCGGCTGCCCGTCTACGACACCGAGGGCGGCTGGCTGCATCTGCCGATCGAAGAGGTCGTGGAAGGCGCGCGGCGGTCGGCCGCGGCCGGGCTGCGCGGCGTGAAGATCAAGGTGGGCAAGGAGTCGCCGGCCGAGGACGCCGAGCGGCTCACGGCCGTCCGCCGGGCCGTGGGTCCGGAGCTGGAGGTGATGGTCGACGCGAACCAGGCCTTCACGGCCGCCGAGGCGATCCGCCGCGCTCGCACCTACGAGCCGCTTGACATCGCCTGGTTCGAGGAGCCTCTGCCGGCCGACGACCTGGCCGGGCACCGCCGGCTGTCCGCCTCCACCAGCGTGCCGGTGGCGGTCGGCGAGTCGCTGTACTCCGTCCAGCGGTTCGGCGCCTACCTGGCCGCGGGCGCGGCCGGGATCGTCCAGGTCGATGTCGCCCGCATCGGCGGGATCACCCCCTGGCTGAAGGTCGCGCACGCCGCCGAGGCCCTCAACGTCGCGGTGAGCCCGCACTTCCTCATGGAGCTGCACGTCAGCCTTGCCGCGGCCGTGCCGAACGGGATCTTCGTGGAGCACATACCGCAACTCCAGGCGATCACGCACAGCACGCTCGCCATCGAGGACGGCTGCGTGACCCCTCCCGACGTACCCGGCATCGGAATCGACTGGAACCCCGACGCCCTGGACGACCACCGGGTCGCCTGAACGACTTGAGGAGCAAGGAGCCTTGATGAAACGGGTGGCCACCGTGATCCGGCTGCGGCCGGAGAAGGAGCGGGAGTACCGGGAGCTGCACGCGGCCGTGTGGCCGGACGTGCTGGCCGCGCTGCACCGCGCCCGGATCGGCAATTACTCGATCTTCCTTCGGGACGGCCTGTTGTTCAGCTACTACGAATACACCGGGGACGATCTGCACACCGATCTGGCGCGGCTCGCCGAGGACGAGACGACGCAGCGGTGGTGGCAGCTGACCGATCCCTGCCAGGAGCCGGTCGCCTCAGCGGCCGACGGCGAGTGGTGGGCACCGATGGAGGAGGTGTTCCATGACGACGGACCACGCTGAAGCCGCCGAAGGCCTGGCGGGACCGCCACGTGTCGACGCGCACCACCACGTGTGGGAGCTGTCGGTCCGGGACCAGCCATGGACGCGGGACCTGCCCGTACTGCGCCGCGACTTCACCATGGCCGACCTGGCACCACAGCTCGACGCGCACGGCATCGACGCGACCGTGGTCGTCGAGACGGTGGACTCGGCGGACGAGACCGTGGAGCTGCTGCGGCTGTACGCGCGCGACACCCGCGTCGCCGGTGTCGTCGGCTGGGCCGAACTCACGGCCCCCGACCTCGCCGGCACCCTGGACCGGCTGCGCGCGGCGGAGGGCGGTACCGGCCTGGTCGGCCTGCGGCATCAGGTTCAGCTCGAACCGCCCGGCGCGGCGGAGGGAGACTGGCTGCTGCGTCCGGACGTCGCCGCCGGCCTGGACGTCCTGGGCGACCGCGGGCTGGTCTTCGACCTGATCGTGACCGCCGCCCAGCTCCCCTCGGCGGTCGAGGCGGTACGGCGCCACGCCGGCACGTCCTTCGTCCTCGACCACGCGGGCAAGCCACCCATCGCGGCGGGCGCGATCGAGCCGTGGGCGACGCACATCGCCGAGCTGGCGGCCCTGCCGAACGTCGCGGTGAAGTTCTCCGGCCTGCTCACCGAGGCCGGCGACGGGCAGCGCGACGCCGAGCACCTGCTCCCGTACGCCCGGCCGCTGCTGGAGGGGTTCGGCGCCCGGCGGCTGATGTTCGGCTCGGACTGGCCGGTCTGCACCCTGGCCGCCGACTACGGGCACACCCTGTCGATCACGGCGGCGCTGCTGGAGACGCTGGACGACGCCGACCGGGCCGCCGTGTACGGGGGCACCGCCAACCGCTGGTACGGGCTCGCTCCTGGCAGCGGGGCCGCCGCGTGAACCGCCGGCGGATCGGACGCACCGGCGTCCACGTGACCGAGCTCGGCTTCGGCAGCGCGCCGATCGGGAACCTGTACGCCGCCGTCGACGACGAGCAGGCACAGGCGACCGTCGACGCGGCCTGGCAGGCCGGCGTCCGGTACTTCGACACGGCGCCGCACTACGGGCTCGGCCTGGCCGAGCGGCGGCTCGGCCAAGCGCTGGCGTCCAGGCCCCGCGCCGAGTACGTGATCTCGACGAAGGTCGGCCGGCTCCTCGTCCCCAACGACGATCCGCGCGGCACGGATCTCGACTCGGGGTTCGCCGTGCCGGACACGCTGCGGCGGCGGCTCGACTACTCCCCCGCCGGAGTCAGGCGCAGCCTCGAAGACAGCCTGACCCGGCTGGGCGTCGACCACGTCGACATCGTCCTCGTCCACGACCCCGACCTGAATGTCCCGCAGGTGATCGCCGAGACGGTGCCGGAGCTGCTGCGGATGCGCGACGAGGGCCTGGTCTCGGCGGTCGGTGTCGGCATGAACTACTGGCAGCCGCTCGCGGAGATCGTGGACCGCTGCGACGTGGACGCCGTGATGCTCGCCGGACGCTGGACCCTGCTCGACCGTTCCGGCGAGCCGCTGCTGCGCCGCTGCGCCGAGCGCGGCGTGTCGGTGCTCGCGGCGGCGCCGTTCAACTCCGGCATTCTCGCGCGGACCGAGCCGGGCGAGGACGACACCTTCGACTACGCGCCGGTGACCGAGCCGGTGCTGCGCCGCGCCCGCGAGCTCGCCGCGCTCTGCCGGGCCGCGGACATCGAGTTGGCCCACGCCGCGCTCCGCTTCCCGCTGTGGCGGCCGGAGGTGGCGTCGGTGGTCGCCGGCCTGGCCTCCCCCGACCAGGTGCGCCTCGCTGCGCGGCGGGTCGACGAGCCCCTCCCTGATGCGCTGTGGCCGCGGATACGGCCCGCTCCGCCGCTGCCCGAGGGCGCGTTCAGCCGGCCGCCGTCGCCGTGAGCACGGCGCGCACCACGTCGGCACGTGGGTACCTGGTGTCCAGGCCGGGGCGCACCGGTCGGGACCGGAACAGGCTCATCGCGCCGGCTCCCAGCGCTCACCCGTCGGGAGGTCCACCACTCGCAGTCCGGGGCCGGCCAGAGCCACCGCGTCCGAGGCGGTGCCCGTGGGCCGGAACAGCGCGGAGAGCGGATCTCGCCCGTGGGCGTCGTGCACCGGGATCAGCGTGGTCGCTCCGAGCACGGACGCCCCCGCGACCGCGTGGGCGGGGCCCATCACCAGCCGCGGTCCGAACAGCGGCCGCAGACCGTTGACCGGCAGCAGGGCCACATCGACCCGCGGATGCTCCGCCCGGTACCGTTCCAGCGACGCTGCCTCGGCGACTTCTCCTCCGAAGAACAGGTGGGAACCGGCCGTGCTGAACGCATAGGCATTGTTGCGCCACATAAGGGTCCGGCCCGAGGGAACGACCCGCATCGTCACACCAGGCGCGATGTCCCGTTCCTGTCCCCAGCCGAGCTGCTCGGCGTACCGGAAGCCCAACGCCGCAGCCTGGCGCGCCATTCGCCGGGTGGGCACGTACACCGGAGTGGAGTCCTTGCCGGGCAACATGCTCAGCGCCCGTAGGTCCCAGTGATTGGTGGCCGGGTTGGTGACGACGACGGCGGCGAGCGGCGGCAGATCGGCGATGTGCAGGCCGAGGGGTTCACCGAATCGCAGGAACCATCGTTCGGTGAACCACGGATCCGTGAGTACCGCGTGGCCGTCGATTTCAAGCAGCACACATGCGTTGACCACGCGCGTGACCGCGATTGACCGTTTGTCCATGCCGCCGACGATGCGGGTTAATGTGCGCATGAAGTCAAGCGAGGATCTGACCATCGGACAGCTCGCCGAACGGTTCGGGCTTGCCGCGCATGTACTGCGGTACTGGGAGAGCATGGGCCTGCTCGAGCCCGCGCGGGCCGCGGGCGGGCAGCGCCGCTATGGAGAGACCGAACTGGTGCGCGTGGTGCTGATACTGATGGGAAAAGAGGCCGGTCTCGGACTGCGCGAGCTGAAAACCCTGATGTCCACGCCGGATCCCATGGATCACCAGGTCCTCTTACGCCGCCACGTCACCGAGCTGGAACAGCGCATCGAGCGGGCACGCGCGGCCAAGGACCTGATCGAGCACGCCCTCGACTGCCCGTACAGCTTCGCGGACTGCGAGCACGCTCGCGAGCGGATCGCGGCGCGCGTCCCGCCGCCGGCCGGGGCCACGCGCCATGGTGTGGAGGCACCAGGGTGAGGCACGTCGCCCCGGACGGCGGGCCTGGTCAGACCCTGGTCGAGTTCTCCATGTGTGTCGGAGCCACGGTCACAGGTCCGGGTGTGGACGTCGGTTCGGGGCCGCTTTCGCTGAGGCCGTACCGCATGTGGATTCTGCGCAGGAAGCCGGGCGCGTACCAGGCCGTCTTCCCGAGCAGACGCATCGCGGCGGGGACGAGGACGCCGCGTACGGCGATGGCGTCGAGGAGGACGGCCAGTCCGCTGCCGAGACCGAACATCTGCATGAAGCTGAGCTTGGCGGTGCCGAAGGCGAAGAAGCTCACCGCGAGCAGGCAGGCAGCCGCGCTGACGATGCGCCCGGTGTGGCCGAGACCGTTGACCACGGCGGTCTCGTTGTCGGCTCCGTGGTCGTGGAGTTCCTTGATCCTGCTGGTGACGAACACCTCGTAGTCCATCGAGAGGCCGAAGGCGATGCAGAACATCAGCACGGTCATCGTCATCTCCATCGGCTGCGCGGTGAAACCGAGCGGTGAGGAGAGGTTGCCGTCCTTGAAGATCCAGGTCATGACGCCGAGGGTGGCTGCCAGGCTGATCAGGTTGAGGGCCAGTGCGCGCAGCGGCTGCACGATGCTGCCGGTGAACAGGAAGAGCAGCAGGAAGGTGGTGAGGACGATCAGGGCCACGGCCAGCGGGAGCTTGTCGGCGATGGATTCCTTGGCGTCGACGAGTACCGCGTCGTTCCCTCCGACCAGGGGGTGGGTCCCGGGTGGCGGGGTGACCGAGCGCACCTGCTTGACCAGGCTCTCGGCCGCTTCCGACTTCGGTGTCAGGCTGCTCACCACGCTGATCCGCTGTGCGTCGGGCCGGCCGAGGGCGGGGTTGGCCGGGCCGGTCGCCGCGGACTGTCCCTTGGTGTAGGTTCCCGTGCTGGTCTCGACACGCTCGACGCCCTCGAGCGCGGACAGTTGGCCCGCGTACGACGCCAACGGGGCCTTGTCCACGGACTGGCCGATGGCGATATGGAGGGCCGAGTCCTCACTGCCGCCGAAGTTCTTCCGCAGTGTCTCCGAGACCTGGCGGCTCTCGGCGTCCTTGGGCAGTACGCGTTCGTCCGGTGTGCCGAAGGTGATGTTCAGCAGCGGGCTCGCCGCGAACAGCAGCACGGCGAGGACGGGCAGTGCGGTGAGCACGGGCCGCCGCATGACGGTACGCGCCAGCCGTCCCCACAGGGGTTCCCGGGCGTCGGAGCGCTGCGACTTCGCCCACGGCAGCCGCCCGCTGTTGACCCGGTGCCCCAGCACCTTCAGCAGGGCAGGCATCACGAACAGGGTGCTCAGCGCGGCGATGGCGACGACACCGACCCCGGTGAAGCCCATCGAGCGCAGGAAGTAGTGCGGGAACACCAGGAGCGCCGCCAGGGCTGCCGCGACTGTCGCGGCGGAGAAGGCGACGGTGCGGCCCGCGGTGTGCACCGTGCGCCGGACGGCGTCGTCCACGCTCACCCCGGCCGCGAGTTGCTCCCGGAAGCGGCTGACCATCAGGAGGGCGTAGTCGATGCCCAGTCCGAGGCCCAGTGCGGTGGTGAGGTTGGTCGCGGTGTCGGCGACATCGGTGACGCTGCCGAACAGGAAGAGCTGGGCGAACGAGCCCATGATGGCGAAGATCGCGATAGCGAGCGGCAGCAGGGCCGCGACCACGCTGCCGAAGACGATCAGGAGCAGTACGAGGGTCAGCGGTATGGCGATCGCCTCGGCGAGGATCAGATCCTCGACCACCTGGTTCGACAGGTCGGCACCTACGGCGGCGCCTCCTCCGGCCTGGACGGTGAGGGTGTTCTTGTAGGTGCCGCTGTAGGTGTCGAGGATCTCCTTGGCGTTGTCCCGCTGCTCCGTGGTGTCGCCTCTCACATGGGCGAGCACCATGGCTTCGCGGCCGTCCTTGGAGCGCAGGTCGGGGCTGTTCGTCTCCCAGTACGAGACGATGTTGCCGAGCCGCTTGTCCTCCTCGAGGTCGGCCAGCAGGTCTTGGGCGCTTTTTCGGGAGGTGGGGGTGTCGATGCGGCCGTCGGAGGAGCGGACCAGCAGGACGAGGTTGGTCTCGCCGCCGAACTTCTCGTCGATGACCGCCGCTGCTCGGGTGGATGGGGAGGCGGGGTCGTCGAAGCCGCCCCCCTTCAGCTTGTCGAAGGCGCCCGCACCCACCGCGCTCATGAGAGCTAAGGCCAGGACGGCGAAAATAAGCACCAGCCGGGACCGGCGAATCGCCAGTTCGGCTATACGTTCGAACACGGATGATCTCCTTCAATGCCTTCTGCGATAGGCGAGGGGCGTCGGCCGGGCAGGAGCCGGCTCAATGCACCGCAGAGTCCCTGCCACCCCGTCGGTCCACCCCGTCAGGGGGGTGCGGTGCCGCGCTCTTCGTCGCCGAGATCGACGCTAGTGAGACAGCCGGTGTTTGAGCAGTAGGAGATTTACCTGACACCTGTGAGAAAATTTAACCCGCGATGACTGTTTGATGCCTCGTCGGATCGGCCGTCGTAGGATCGCCGCATGTCCGCAGACGCGCATACGACGGCCGTGCCAACCCTGCGCCAGCGACGCCGGGCGGTCGCCACCCAGGAGATCGTGGAGGCCGCCGAGAGTTACATCGCCGAGCACGGACCGCACGCCCTTTCCCTGAGAGGGGTCGCCCGCGACCTCGGTATGACAGTCCAGGGGCTCTACCACTACTTTCCGAACCGGGACGCCCTCGTCACCGTTCTCGTCACCAAGGCGTACCGGGACCTGGCCGATGCCGTGTCGGAAGCTGCCGACGCAGCGGCGGACGAGTCGGCCGCGCTGCGGTTCCTGGCCGCCACCGAGGGCTATCGCCGATGGGCCATCACCCACGTCGAGCGATTCCAGCTGCTGTACGGAGCGCCGCTGCGTCATTACGCGGCGCCCCACGATGGCCCGACCACTCAGGCGATGCGCCGGATGTGCGCGATATTCCAGCGCGAGATGTTCGACGGGTTCACCACGGCGCAATTGGCCGCAGCCGACACCCGCGGGCTCTCGTCGGCACTCCAGGCGCATCTGGAACCCCTGTTTCCGCACGGCCCGCAAACCCTGCCGCCCCCCGCGAGCGCTCTCCTCCTCGGCGCATGGGGCCACCTGCACGGCCTGGTCGTCCTGGAGGTGTTCGGGCACACCTCCTTCATCGGCGAACATCAGGCCGAGATTTTTCACATGGCGATGCGGGACCTGCTCGAGGACATTCATCGCCGGATCCCGCACGGCACCGACGGCGATTCCGAGACGGTGCTTGGATAGCGTGGTCGGCTCCCTCGAAGACGGCGGCCGCGGACACAGTCGTTACCTCGATGCGTCGACGGAAAGCAGGGACTCACAAGTGGCACAGGTTTGGCTGCGCAGCGGAATGGACCCGGACGCCCCGGAAGCGGTGGTGGTCGCCGTGGTGGTAGATCCGGAGGGGACACCGGAGGAGCGCGCTGTCGGTGAACTCTTCTCGTGCGCGTACGAGGGCGACGGCAGTTTCATGCTGGTCCGGACGGACGGCTGGGCCGAGCGGCGCTTGCAAGGGGAAGTCCTGACCGTTGACATCGTGGTCTACCCGGCTGTACTCAAAACGCTGGAGATCGACGCAGCCGGGTTCCCTGAACGCTCGCCTGTCGAACCAGACGCGGTCCGGCTTCTGCGGGTGAGTACTCGTGTCGCTCGACGCCAGTATGAGCAGGCCCTCGAGCCGACGGCTGTGCTGACGGCCCCGGCCGAGGCGACGCCCCAGCAGATTGTGGCCGGCCTCCACTCCGGGGAGGAATGGCCGCTGATCCTGGCCCCGCCGCCTCCGGCGAAGGCCTGAGCCTGCTTCACGGCCACCTGTATCTGGACCGGCTCGCACAGCGTGAACGGAAAGCAGCGCTGCGGGAAATGCATGACTCCCAGGACAAGGTGTTCGCCCGGCGAAGTGACGGGCGATGTCTGCCGTCGCCCGGGTCCTGTGTCATCGGTAGGCACCCTCTACGATCAACGCTGCCGACTGAAAACCGCTTACCGCCGGGGGACGTAGAGCTGTGGACGACCGGGATCTGATACTCGCTGACCGCTACCGCCTGGTGCGTCCGCTGGGGCGCGGCGGGATGGGCGAGGTGTGGGAGGCTCAGGACACCAGTCTCCGGCGGCCGGTCGCGGTCAAGGTGATCTCGGTCCTTGCGGGTGGCGGCAGTCGGGCCGACGAGGCGCGCGCCCGGTTTCTGCGGGAGGCACGGATCACCGCCGCGCTTCAGCATCCTCATATCGTGACGGTCCACGACCTCGGTGAGGCGACCACCGGCCAGGGCACGACGCCGTTCCTCGTGATGGAACTGCTCCGGGGCGAGGGCCTGGACGCCGTTGTCCGGCGCGGACCACTCGGCGAGGAAGAGGTGGCGCGGTGGGGGGCGCAGGCGTGCGACGCGCTGGGTGAGGCGCATGGCGCCGGCATCCTCCACCGCGACATCAAGCCCGCGAATCTGTTCGTCGCGGCCTCGGGTGGCCTGAAGGTGCTCGACTTCGGGATCGCCCGCGCCGCCGACGCCTCGGCTACCGGTGACCGGCTGACCCACACCGGGTTCATGGTGGGCACGGCCGCGTACATGGCACCGGAACAGGCACGCGGGCGCCCCGAGCAGCGCAGCGACCTGTACTCCCTCGGGTGTGTGCTGTTCGAACTGCTCACCGGGCGGATGCCGTTCGACGCCCCGGACACCCTCGGGTACATCACGGCGCACCTTCACGATCCGCCCCCCGCGCCGAGCAGCCTCGTGCCCGGCGTCTCGGCTCCATGGGACCGCCTGGTCGGTCGGCTGCTGGCCAAGGACCCGCGCGAGCGATACGAATCGGCCGCCGCGCTCGCCGACGAGTTGCGGCGCCTCGGCGGTGTGCGGCAGGCCGTACCCGCGGTTCGCTACACCCCCACCGTCGCCGTCCGGGAGGAGCACGGGGCGGGCTCACCGCCCGCGGCTGCCTCCGTGTCCGACGATCTCGCGGCGGCAGCCACGGTTCAGGCGCCCGCCGCGCCGTCCGGTGGAACAGGCATGAGCCGGCGCAGCCTGCTCCTGGGGGGCGCGGGCGTCGCCGCGGTCGCGGTCGCCGGAGGGGCGGCGGCGATGTACCTGACCGGCGACCCCGAGCGGGACCCGGTCGCCTGGTCGCAGAAGATCGCAGACGTCGACCTGATCAACTCCGACGGTCCGGACGTCGTCCTGGCCGACGGCCGGTGTCATGTGGCCGCCGGTCACTACTACAAGGAGACCGCCGCGCTCCACACCTTCGACCTTGCCACCGGTAAGCGTCTGTGGAAGGAGTCCCTCAACGCGGCCTGGTCCCGGGAAACACGCTTCGCGGTCGTCGGCGGCACGCTACTCGCCCTGACCCGGGACTCCGACAACAAAGGCGGCCAGGTACACGCCTTCGACGCTGCCACCGGGGATCGCCGCTGGCAGCATTCGGTCTCCAACAGCGCCATGGGGCTGGAAGTGCACCGGCCCAGCGGCCTGCTGATCACCGGTGAGGACGGTTATGTGATCGGAATCGATCCGCGCACCGGCAGCCAGCGATGGGCGATCAACGTATCCTCCCCCTACGACGCCACATGGATCCTGGCCGGCGACCTGATCCTCTGCCGCGGCGGAATCGCGATACTGGGCAAGACAGGCAAGCAGCTGTGGACCCGCTCCAACTTCCAGCCGCAGGGCGACCTGGCGCAGCCCCTGGGTGAGGGCCTGCTCTGCTACGAGGACGGCAGGACAGCCCCCGTCGACCTCGTCTGCCGCAAGGCGGAGACAGGCGAGGTGATGTGGCGGAGCCCGTTCCAGACGACCAAACCGGACACCCTCACCACCGGGGCCTTCCAGCCGCTCAATGAATTGGTGTCGGACACCACGGTGTTCCTTCCGCTCGCCGCGGGGTCCCGCCGGAAACCGACCGCACTGAACGGACTCACCGGCGAGCAGACCTGGACCTACGGCAGTACGTACGAAGGGGTCGGCCTGAAGGAACAGGGGACGACCAGCGTGGCGGGCGGGTTCGTCCTGCCCACGGCATCGGGACCGGTGTGCCTGGCCGCCGACGACGGCACAAAACGGTGGCACGCCGATACTCAGAGAGTGCAGACCACCGGCAAGTACGCCCTGCTCTCCGGGACCGGGCAGGAACGAGTGTTCCAGCGCTGGACCAGCGTGCGGATCGTCGGAGTGGAACACGGCCGCACGCTCTGGACTGGCCAGTTCGACAGCACGGCCATGAGCGAGCCTGCCGCGAGCGGCGACTCGGTCGCGTTCCTCGACGACAGCGGCACGCTGTGGGCGCTGCGCGTGTGACGAGCCCAGTTGTCCCGGGTCCGGCGAAGCCGTACGTTCTCACGCACGGTGGTTCACCGGCCCGGGACGGGTCTCTTCCTGGCTGTCAGTCGAGCGGTTCGATCCAGAGGTTCCTGAAGCGGACCTTGTTGCCGTGGTCCTGGAGCCGGATTGCGCCCGCCGCCGCCGATTCGGCGTCGCCGCCACCGGTCGGGCCGTCCACGGCCACGTTGTCGTGGACCTTCCTGCCGTTCCACACCACGGTGATCCTGGCGTCATCGGTCTTCCGGCCCGCGGTGTCGAAACGGGCCGCACGGAAATCGATGTCGTACGTCTGCCAGGTTTCCGGAGCGGTGGCGGCGTTCAGGTCCGCGGCCTTTTTGTTGTAAATGGACGCGGCGTCGTTCGGGGCGAGTTTCTCCACTCCGAAGGAGTCCAGGATCTGGATCTCGTACCGCTCCTGGAGGTAGATGCCGCTGTTCCCGCGGTCCTGCCCGGTGACATCGTCCGGCAGCTTCGGCACCCGGAATTCGGCGTGCAGCCTGTAGTCGCCGAAAGCCTGTTTGGTGCGGATGTCGCCGCAGCACACCTCGATGGAGTCCTCGGCGGAGTGCGGCCATTCGACGCTGCGTCCGTCGGTGTGCTGCCAGGCGGTGGAGACGCTCCCGCCGGAGAACAGGTCGATCCGGCTGCCGGGTCTGCGCACCTCGATCATGTCGAGGTTGACGTGGCCGGTGTCCTCGGGCCGATAGGTATAGGCGATGGTGTTGCGACCCTTGCGCAGAGAGAGCCGCTCGGTCTTGGTGGACCAGCGGTTCCAGGCGCCGGTGAAGGGGAGGCTGGTCTGCTGCGCCTGCCCGCCGTTGACGGTGATGCCCAAGGTCTTGGTGCCGGTGAAGGGGTGGGGGCCGTTGGCGTAGCGCAGTCCCACGTCGTAGCTGCCCTTCGCGGGTGCGTCGACCTCGAAGGTGGCCATGGCGCCCGGGGTGCCGAAGCCGTCGACGAAGCCGCCGCCGGTGTAGCCGGCGTGCTCGGTGTCGATGTCGGCTCCGCCCGCCAGGCGTGCCGATTCCGCGTCGTACGAGGTGATGGGCTGCTCGGGGCCGGGGCGTGCGTTCAGCGTGTACCAGGCCTCGGTGGACCACAGCTGCTCACCGGCGTCCGAGGCGAAGGGGCGCGGTGAGCGTATGTGCACCACCCGGTCGGTCTTGAGGCCGGGGATGGTGAGCCGGACCGTGCGACGGTCGTCGGACAGTCGGGCGGCTGCGACGGGGAGGGCCTCTTCGTCGACCTTGGGGCCGCCGTACGCCGGGGTGGGGACGTAGCGCCACTGCTCGACGGAGTAGGCGCCGTTCGTCAGCTTGGCGGCGGTCTCCGCCGACAGGGGCTTGGTATAGGTGAGTTCGAAGCCGTCGCGGGTGGCGCGCATGGTCTTGATGTCGAAGGCGGTCGTGCCGTTCGGGGTGAGTTTTTGCAGGCCGAAGCGGAGTTTGCCTTCTTGGCCCCAGTTTCCGTCGGCGCCGAGACCGCCGGCGTAGATGGCACCGTCCGGTCCGGTGCTGATCCGGGTGATGCCGGCCTCCAGGCCCTGGGTGTGCCGGAACACCGCGCCCTGGTACTCGCCGTCTATCTTCTCCAGGTCGGCGCGCTGGATTCCGCCGTAGGTGACGTCGCCGAAGAGCATCTGCCCGGCGAAGGGCCCCTTCTTCAACAGCATCGGGGTGCTGGGCGAGTTGGCTATCTCGTTCTGCGGCAGCCAGAGGACGGGCTTGGTGACCTGGCGGTCGTCGAACGGGCCGTCCGGGTTGGTGTAGTGGTTGAAGAAGCGGTCCTGCTTGACGTGGAGCAGCTTGGAGGCGGGCAGCCAGCCGCCCTGATTGTCGGTGACGAACAGATCGCCCTCGGGGCCCCGTCCGATCCCGTTCGGTGTGCGGAGGCCGCCGGCCAGGTAACTCACCTTTCCGGTCTTCTTGTTCACCTTGATGGTGGCGCCGCGGTTCGCGGCGGGCTGCGGGTTGGTGGTCGCCCCGCCGTAGTTGATGGCCACGGAGAGGTTCAGATAGAAGTTCCCGTCCTCGTAGAGCAGTCCGAAGGCGAACTCGTGGAAGTTCCCTCCGTACGGCCACTCGGCGACTTTGCGGATCTCGTCCGCGGTGTTGTCGCCCTCGAGGTCGGACAACTCGGTGAGCTGGTGCTTCTCCGAGACGTAGAGCTTTCCGTCGACGTACTTGATCCCCATCGGCTCCTTCAGCCCGCCGGCGATCTTCTTGTACGTGACCTTCTCCGGGCCGGTGTCACCCGTGACGTGGTCGAGGACGTACACCTCTCCCTCCGTCTTGGTACTGCCGCCCCACGTCGTCACGGCGAGCTTGCCGCCCGGCAGCCAGTCCATCGCGGAGACCTGCGGCTCGAAGCCCTCGGGACGCAGATCGGTGAGGGTGTAGCCGGGGTTGACCGAGGTCAACGGGAGGCCGTCGCCGGGGGTGTCATTGTTGCCCTCGCACTCCTTGCGGCCGGGGGCGGTGACACGGACGACGCCGGCGTCCGTGCTGAGCACGGAGTTCGGGACGAGGGTGAAGTCGTCGGCGCCCGGCGGCTTCCACTGGAGGGTGACCTGCTGCTCGCCACCGCGGTCGAAGTGGTCGATGCGCAGAGCGTGGTAGCCGGGCGTAAGGGCGACCTCGCCGTCCTTGGGCTCGGCACCGTGCAGTCCGTCGTGGTTGATGACCCTCCTGTCGTCGATGAGCAGTCGGGAACCGTCGTCGCTGATCAGGCGGAACGTGTACGTGCCGTCGGTGGGGATGTTGATGTTGCCGATGATCTGCGACACGAAGTTGTCGGTGAAATCGAAGCCCTCGGTGGAGGACCAGTCGACGTTGGGGATCAGCTTGTCGACGTTGGGGGTCTGGGCCGGCTTGAGGTCGCAGAGCTTGGTCAGCGGGGACTGGATATCGAAGACGCGGAGGGTGACGCCGGGTTCCTGGGGCGGCAGGTCCCCGAAGGGTTTCTCGTCCGCTTCGGCGGCCGGTGTCGCGAGACCGCCGGCGAAAAGGGCGGCGAGGAGCAGGCCGGTGATTCTTCGTGGTCTACGGCGATGGCTACGGAGGCTCGGGTACTTGCGTGGCGTCACTCTTCCTCCTGCTGGGCGCTAGGCGGAGCGGCCGACGGCGGACCGCGGCCATGGAGTGGAGCTCGTCCACGTACGGGTGGTGCAGCGGCATTCCGCCGTGATGCACGCAGACGTCCGTACGAAATCGACGCCCAGCGTACGAACAACACCTCGAACCGTCCATACTTTGTCCCGAACAAGTCGAAAGCCCTTGTTCCCCGAGCCCGCAGAGCATTTACGCAAGCGACTTGCATAACTTGCGATACTCTTGCGTGTATGACGCGACGACTTGCTGAAGTGGCGAAAAAGGTGGGGGTCAGCGAGGCCACGGTCAGCCGGGTGCTCAACGGCAAGCCCGGAGTGTCCGAAGCCACCCGGCAGTCCGTGCTGGCCGCCTTGGACGTCCTCGGCTACGAGCGGCCCACGCAGCTGCGCGGCGACCGCGCCCGCCTGGTCGGACTGGTCCTGCCCGAGCTGCAGAACCCCATTTTCCCGGCGTTCGCCGAGGTCATCGGCGGGGCGCTGGCCCAGATGGGCCTGACTCCGGTGCTGTGCACCCAGACCAAGGGCGGGGTCTCCGAGGCCGACTACGTGACGCTGCTGCTGCAACAGCAGGTCTCCGGCGTGGTGTTCGCCGGCGGCCTGTACGCGCAGGCCGACGCGGAGCACGGCCACTACCGGCTGCTCGCCGACCGCAACATTCCGGTGGTGCTGGTCAACGCGGCCATCGAGCAGCTCGGCTTCCCGGCCGTCTCCTGCGACGACGCCGTCGCGGTGGAGCAGGCCTGGCGCCATCTGACCTCCCTCGGCCACCAACGGATCGGGCTCGTGCTCGGGCCCGGCGACCACATGCCGTCGGCCCGCAAGCTGGCCGCCGCCCGAGCCGTCGCCGGTGATCTGCCGGACGAGTTCGTCGCCCGGGCCATCTTCTCGATCGAGGGCGGCCAGGCCGCGGCCTCCCGGCTGATCGACCGGGGGGTCACGGGCATCGTCTGCGCCAGCGACCCGCTGGCTCTCGGGGCCATCAGGGCCGCGCGCCGCAAGGGGCTCGGCGTGCCGTCGCAGATATCCGTCATCGGCTACGACGACTCCGCGCTCATGAGCTGCACCGAGCCGCCGCTCACCACCGTGCGCCAGCCCATCGAGGCCATGGGCAGGGCTGCGGTGGAGCTGTTGAACGCGCAGATCAGCGGATTGGCCGTACAGGCCGAGGAGTTGCTGTTCGAGCCCGAACTGGTGGTGCGCGCCTCCACCGCGCAAGCCCCGCAGGGGTGAACCCGACCGGGACTCGCATACCTGTCGATTGTTTTCAGTTTCTGCGCGACATCTTGCAGCATGATGTCGACGGTGCTTGAGTGTGCGGCGCACCCACGGCTGTGTGCGCTCCGCCCACCGGCGTGGGGCTTCCCTGCTCCTGTCCAGAGGGGTCCACCATGAGAAGCACCGGGTTCCGTCGTCGCCTCATCGTGCTGAGTGCCTGCTCCCTTGCCCTCACCGCATGCGGCTCGGACAACGACGCGGCCAGCGGAAAGACGCGTATCACCGTCAACTGCATGCCGCCCAAGAGCGCCAGGGTCGACCACGCGCTGTTCGCGGAGGACGTCGCCTCCTTCGAAAAGCAGAACCCGGACATCGATGTTGTCGCGCATGACGCGTTCCCCTGCCAGGACCCGAAGACGTTCGACGCCAAGCTCGCCGGCGGTCAGATGGAGAACGTCTTCTACACCTACTTCACCGACGCCAAGCACGTCGTCGACATCGGTCAGGCCGCCGACCTCACCCCGTACCTCAAGGAGCTGAAGAGCTACGACACCATCCGGAAGGAACTGCGCGACATCTACACGGTCGACGGCAAGGTCTACGGCATCCCGCGCACCGGCTACTCGATGGGCCTGATCTACAACCGCACGCTCTTCGAGAAGGCCGGCCTCGACCCCGACAAGCCGCCGACGACCTGGCAGGAGGTCCGCGCCGACGCCAAGAAGATCGCGGAGCTGGGCGGCGGAACCGTCGGCTACGCGGACTACAGCGCGCAGAACCAGGGCGGCTGGCACTTCACGGCGGAGCTGTACTCCCAGGGCGGCGACGTCGTCAGCCCCGACGGCAAGAAGGCGACCATCGACACCCCCGAGGGGCGCGCGGTCCTCCAGAACCTGCACGACATGCGCTGGGTGGACGACTCCATGGGCAGCAAGCAGCTGCTCATCCTCAACGACGTCCAGCAGCTGATGGGCTCCGGCAAGCTCGGTATGTACCTCGCCGCGCCCGACAACATCCCGATCCTGGTCAAGGAGAAGGGCGGCAACTACAAGGACCTCGCCATCGCCCCCATGCCCGGTGGCAAGGGGACGCTCATCGGCGGCGACGGCTACATGTTCCACAAGGGGGACTCCCCCGCCCAGATCCGAGCCGGTCTGAAGTGGCTCGACCACATGTTCCTCACGCCGGGCAAGGGCTTCCTCGGCGACTACGCCCGCGCCAAGAAGCGCGACGCCCCCGTCGGCCTGCCCGAGCCGCGGCTGTTCACCGGCGCCGCCGACGCCGAGGACCAGCGGGTCAAGACGGCCAACGCCAATGTCCCCGTGGAGAACTACCGGGCCTTCCTCGACGGCAACCAGGACCTGCGGATGAAGATCGAGCCGCCGAAGGCCCAGCAGATCTACTCCGTCCTCGACGGAGCCGTCTCCGCGGTCCTGACCAAGAAGGACGCCGACATCGACGCGCTCCTCGAGGGCGCCTCCGGCAAGATCGACAGCATCCTGTCGCGGAGCTGACACCGATGACCAGGACCGTGGCCCGGCGCCCCGCCGACGCGATCGCCGTACGGCCCGTCAAGGCGCCGCCCCCGGTGGCGGGCCGGGGGCGGCGGCGCCTGCACGACCAGGCCCGCGCCTACGCCTTCCTCCTCGGCGGCCTGCTCTGCTTCGCCCTCTTCTCCTGGTATCCGGCGATCCGCGCGGTGGTCATCGCCTTCCAGAAGTACACACCGGGCTCCTCGCCCGAGTGGGTCGGCACCGCCAACTTCACCCGGGTCCTGCACGACCCCGAGTTCGGTGCCGCCTGGCGCAACACGCTCACCTTCACCCTGCTCGCCCTGCTCATCGGCTTCGCGATCCCGTTCGTACTGGCACTGGTGCTGAACGAACTCCGGCACGCGAAGGCCTTCTTCCGGGTCGTGGTCTATCTGCCGGTGATGATTCCGCCGGTGGTCACCGCCCTGCTGTGGAAGTGGTTCTACGACCCCGGCGCCGGCCTGGCCAACGAGGCGCTCCGCTTTGCGCACCTGCCCACCTCGAACTGGACCAACGGCGCCGACACCGCCCTGATATCCCTGGTCGCCGTCGCGACCTGGGCCAACATGGGCGGCACGGTCCTGATCTATCTGGCGGCGCTCCAGTCCATCCCCGGTGAGCTGTACGAGGCCGCCGAGCTGGACGGCGCGAATCTGTGGCAGCGCATCCGGCATGTGACCGTTCCGCAGACCCGGTTCGTCATCCTCATGCTGATGCTGTTGCAGATCATCGCGACGATGCAGGTGTTCACCGAACCCTTCGTGATCACCGGCGGGGGCCCGGAGGACGCCACGGTCACCGTGCTGTACCTCATCTACAAGTACGCCTTCCTCTACAACGACTTCGGCGGCGCCTGTGCGCTGAGCGTCATGCTCCTGGTGCTGCTCGGGCTCTTCTCCGCCCTCTATCTGCGACTGACCCGATCCGGGGAGGAGGACGCATGAGCACCCGGACCCTCGTCTCCCCCGCGACCCTGGCCCGCCCCCGCGGCAAGGCCGTCTACTGGACCGTCTTCGCCGGCGTCGTCGTGCTCTTCGCGCTCGCCTTCCTGTTCCCCGTGTACTGGATGGTGACCGGCGCCGCGAAGTCACCGGACGAGGTGGCCCGGACCCCGCCCACCCTCGTCCCGTCCCACTGGCGCGTCAGCGGCTACACCGACGCCTGGGAGCTCATGCAGCTGCCCACCCACCTGTGGAACACGGTGGTCCAGGCGGCCGGTGCCTGGCTGTTCCAGCTGGTGTTCTGCACGGCCGCCGCCTACGCCCTGGCAAAGCTGAAGCCCGCCTTCGGCAAGGTGATCCTCGGCGGCATCCTCGCCACCTTGATGGTCCCGGCCCAGGCACTGGTCGTACCGAAGTACCTGACGGTCGCCGACCTGCCGCTGATCCACACCAGCCTGCTCAACGACCCCCTGGCGATCTGGCTTCCGGCGGTCGCCAACGCCTTCAACCTCTATCTCCTCAAGCGCTTCTTCGACCAGATCCCGCGCGATGTGCTGGAGGCCGCCGAGATCGACGGCGCCGGAAGGCTGCGCACCCTGTGGTCGGTCGTGCTGCCCATGTCGCGTCCCGTGCTCGGCGTGGTGTCCATCTTCGCTCTGGTCGCGGTGTGGCAGGACTTCCTGTGGCCGCTGATGGTGTTCTCCGACCCGGACAAGCAGCCGATCAGCGTGGCGCTGGTGCAGCTGTCCCAGAACATCCAGCTGACCGTGCTCATCGCCGCGATGGTCATCGCCAGCATCCCGATGGTCGCGCTGTTCCTCGTCTTCCAACGGCACATCATCGCCGGGATCAGCGCGGGCAGCACAAAGGGCTGACCCCGCCCGCAGCGCGAAGGACCGGCTCCCACCCCCTCGAGAAGAAAGGCACCGCCGTGGCACAGCCCACCCCTGCCCGGACGGACCGCGACTGGTGGCGTTCCGCGGTCATCTATCAGGTGTACGTGCGCAGCTTTGCCGACGGCGACGGCGACGGCACCGGCGACCTCGCGGGCGTCCGCGCCAGGCTGCCGTACCTCGCCGAACTGGGCGTCGACGCGCTGTGGTTCACGCCCTGGTATCTGTCGCCGCTGAAGGACGGCGGCTACGACGTCGCCGACTACCGCGCCATCGACCCGGCCTTCGGCACCCTGGCCGAGGCGGAGAAGCTCATCGCCGAGGCACGGGATCTGGGCATCCGCACGATCGTCGACATCGTGCCCAATCACGTCTCCGACCAGCACCCCTGGTTCCGTGCCGCTCTCGCAGGCGGTCCCGAGCACGAGCTGTTCCACTTCCGGCCGGGCCGCGGCGACCACGGTGAGCTGCCGCCCAACGACTGGCGATCACAGTTCGGCGGTCCGGCGTGGAGCCGGCTGCCCGACGGTGGCTGGTATCTGCACCTGTTCGCCCCCGAGCAGCCCGACCTCAACTGGAGCCATCCGGCCGTCCGCCGGGAACACGAGGACATCCTGCGCTTCTGGTTCGAGCGGGGCGTCGCGGGGGTCCGCGTCGACTCGGCCGCCCTGCTCGTGAAGGACCCCCGCCTGCCCGACTTCGTCGAGGGTCGTGACCGGCACCCTTACGTCGACCGCGACGAACTGCACGACATCTACCGCTCCTGGCGGACGGTGGCCGACGCATACGGCGGGATCTTCGTCGGCGAGGTGTGGCTGCCGGACACCGAACGCTTCACCCGCTATCTGCGCCCCGACGAGCTGCACACCGCCTTCAACTTCTCCTTTCTGGCCTGTCCCTGGGACGCCCGGCGGCTGCGGGTGTCGATCGACGAGACGCTGGCCCAGCACGCTCCGGTGGGCGCGCCCGCCACCTGGGTGCTGTGCAATCACGATGTGACCCGCACGGTCACCCGCTACGGCCGCGAGGACACCTCCTTCGACTTCGCCACCAAGGCCTTCGGCACCCCCGCCGACCTCGCTCTCGGCACCCGGCGGGCGCGGGCCGCCGCCCTGCTGTCGCTGGCCCTGCCCGGAGCCGTCTACGTCTACCAGGGCGAGGAGCTCGGCCTGCCCGAGGCGGACATCCCCCACGACCGCGTCCAGGACCCGATGCACTTCCGCTCGGGCGGCACCGACCCGGGCCGGGACGGCTGCCGGGTGCCGCTGCCGTGGGCGGCCGAGGCGCCGTACGCCGGTTTCGGCTCCCGCGTGGAACCCTGGCTGCCGCAGCCCGCCGGCTGGCCCGGCTACGCGGCCGACCGCCAGGCGCAGGACCCCGGCTCGATGCTCAGCCTCTACCGGGATGCCCTCCGTATCCGCCGCGCCACGTCCGGCTTCGGCGACACCCCGCTCACCTGGCTCCCCGCCCCCGATGACGTCCTCGCCTTCGCCGGCGCGGACGGGCTCATCTGCGTGGTGAACCTCGCGGACACGCCCGCCCGGCTGCCCGCCCACTCCCGCTCCCTGCTGGCCAGCGGACCACTGGACGACCGTGGCCGCCTGCCACGGGACACCGCGGCCTGGCTGCGCGCCTGAGCCGCCACCGCACCGTGCTTCCTTCTCACCCCACCCCCCCCACACGAAGGGATCAGCTCATGCGCAGCAATACCTTCGGATCGGTCAGGCGTATGCCGGCGATCGGCGCGACCGTGGCCCTGGCGGCCGGCATGCTGCTCGTCCTGCCCCCCACCGCCGCGCACGCCGCCGCGGGCGCCGCCCTCCCCTTCACCTCGGTCGAGGCCGAGTCGGCCACCACCACCGGCACCAAGATCGGCCCCGACTACACCCAGGGGACCCTCGCCTCCGAGGCATCCGGCCGCCAGGCCGTCCGTCTCGCCTCCGGCCAGCGCGTCGAATTCACCGCACCCCGCGCGGCCAACGCCGTGACCGTCTCCTACAGCGTGCCGGACGGCCAGTCCGGCACGCTCAACGTGTACGTCAACGGAACCAGGCTGGCGAAGACCCTGGCGGTCACCTCCACGTACTCGTACGTGGACACCGGCTGGATCGCCGGGGCGAAGACCCACCACTTCTACGACAACGCCCGGCTTTTACTCGGCCAGAGCGTCCAGGCCGGCGACAAGATCGCGTTCGAGGCGGCCAATGTCCAGGCCACCGTCGACGTGGTCGACTTCGAGCAGGCGGAGCCGGCCGCCACGCAGCCCGCGGGATCGGTCTCCGTCACCTCGAAGGGCGCCGACCCGACCGGGCAGGGCGACTCCACGCAGGCGTTCCGCGACGCCATCGCCTCCGCCCAGGGCGGCGTGGTCTGGATCCCACCGGGCGACTACAAGCTGACCTCCTCCCTGAGCGGCGTCCAGAACGTCACCCTGCAAGGCGCCGGGCACTGGTACTCCACCGTGCACACCTCGCGCTTCATCGACCAGTCCAGCTCGTCCGGCAACGTCCACATCAAGGACTTCGCGGTCATCGGAGAGGTCACCGAGCGCGTCGACTCCAACCCCGACAACTTCGTCAACGGCTCACTCGGCCCGAACTCCAGCGTGTCGGGCATGTGGCTCCAGCACCTGAAGGTGGGCCTCTGGCTGATGGGCAACAACGACAACCTTGTCGTCGAGCACAACCGCATCCTCGACACCACCGCCGACGGGCTCAACCTCAACGGCAGTGCCAAGGGCGTGCGCGTCCGCGACAACTTCCTGCGCAACCAGGGCGACGACGCGCTCGCCATGTGGTCGCTGAATGCGCCGGACACCGACAGCAGCTTCGAGAACAACACCATCTCGCAACCGAACCTCGCCAACGGCATCGCGATCTACGGCGGCACCGACATCGCGGTCAAGAACAACCTGATCTCCGACACCAACGCCCTCGGCAGCGGGATCGCCATCTCGAACCAGAAGTTCCTCGACCCCTTCCACCCTCTCTCCGGCACGATCACGGTCGACGGAAACACGCTGGTGCGCACCGGCGCCATGAACCCCAACTGGAACCACCCGATGGGGGCGCTGCGCGTCGACTCCTACGACAGCGCCATCAGCGCCACCGTCAACATCACCAACACGACCATCACGGACAGCCCTTACAGCGCGTTCGAGTTCGTCTCCGGCGGCGGCCACGGCTACGCGGTCAGATACGTCAACGTGACCGGTGCGACGGTGAGGAACACCGGAACCGTCGTCTTCCAGGCCGAGGCGCAGGGGGCGGCGAAGCTCAGCAACGTCGCGGCCACCGGCGTCGGCGCGGCGGGCGTCTACAACTGCCCGTACCCGGCCGGTTCCGGCTCCTTCGCGCTCACCGACGGCGGCGGAAACTCCGGCTGGAGCAGCGCCTGGTCGGACTGCTCCACCTGGCCGCAGCCGGGGCAGAGCAACCCCGACCCGGACCCCGCCCGCAACCTGCTCAAGGGCCGGCCGGCCACCGCGACCGGATCGCAGGACGTCTACACCCCCGGCAAGGCGGTGGACGGCGACGCGAACACCTACTGGGAGTCCGCCAACAACGCCTTCCCCCAGTCGTGGACGGTGGACCTCGGCGCCCGCCAGGCGGTGCGCCGGGTCGTGCTGAAGCTGCCGCCCTCCTCGGCGTGGCAGGCCCGCACCCAGACCCTGTCCGTGCTCGGCAGCACCGACGGCTCGTCGTACTCCACGGTGGTCGGCTCGCAGGGCTACCGCTTCGACCCAGCACAGGGTAACGCCGTCACCCTCAACCTGCCCCAGAACACCGACCTGCGCTATCTGAGGCTGCACGTCACCGCCAACACGGGCTGGCCGGCCGCCCAGTTCAGCGAGGTGGAGGCCTATCTGACGTCCTGACCGCCACGGCGGGGTGCGGCGGCCTGGCCGGCTGACCGAGACCGCCTTCGCGGCGAGCCCGGGAGCCTCCGTAAAAACCTGTTGGCGGACCACGGCGACCACTGCTACCTTTCCGGAGGCCGTGCGAGAGAACGAGGAGGTGGTACCCGTGAACGTATCGACATGGGTGCTTCCCTCCGGGGTCACGGTCGGGCGATAGGTCGTCCGGGAGCGCCGTTCAAGAGCACTCCCGAAAGGCACGACCATGCAATTCACATCCGAACAACGCCTCGACAACGGCACCCTCGAGCGCGAATTCACCCTCGGCGAGATCCCCGGCACCCTGTGGACGCCTGAATCCACCGCACCGGCTCCGCTGATCCTGATGGCCCACAACAACGGCCTGCCCAAGAGGGAACCCCGGCTGGTGGCCCGGGCCCGGCAGTCCGCGGCATACGGCTACGCGGTGGCCGCCATCGACGCCCACGGGTGCGGTGACCGGCCCCGTTCCGCCGCCGACGAACAGGCCCGCGCCGACCTCCGCCGGGCGATGCAGGCCGGCGAGCCGGTCGATGAGATCTTCGAGTCCTTCATCGGCCCGCTGGTCGAAAAGGCGGTCCCGGAATGGCGGACCACCCTGGACGCCCTCCTTTCGCTGCCCGAGATCGGCGGCCCGGTCGGGTACTCGGGCTGGACCGCCGTCGGCATTCGGCTGGCGGTGGTCGAGCCGCGCATCGCGGCCGCCGGTTTCTTCGCCGGGGGTTACGTGCCCCGCGCCCAACGCGAGGAGGCCCGGCAGGTCACCATTCCGCTGCTGTTCCTGCTCCAGTGGGACGACGAAGGGAACCCCCGGCAGCGGGCACTGGACCTGTTCGACGCCTTCGGCACCAAGGAGAAGACGCTGCACGCCAATCTGGGCGGGCACACCGGCACCCCGTGGTTCGAGGTGGAGGACGGGGACCGGTTCTTCGGCCGGCACCTGAAGTGAGGCCGGGCCGTCAGGCCGGCCGCAGACGGTAGGTGATGCCCCGACCGACCGGTACCGCCGATGGCAGGTACCGGCCGGTCGGGGCGGGCCACGTTGGGTTTGTCAGGGGCCACGGCGCGCATACGGTGTGGTTGAGTAACGGAACCCTTGCCGGACCGGCGCGCAGCTGCGCGGGCGGCGTCGGGCACCGAGAGTGTGAAGGGGGACGGAGCATGCCCACCCTGGGGTACCTGACGTCCGGAAGGCCGGACCTCGGGCTGCTCTTCGTGGACCCGCGGCAAGGCCGCGCCTACGCGGAGAACCGGGTGACCAGCGTCTGTGCGGTGCCACTGCTGCAAGCGCCTGACCAGGCCACGAAGTCGCCCGCCCAAGGTGCGCTGGCCCTGGTGAGGCTGCCCGACGACCTCGACGAGCGGGCGTCGGGGGCCCTTGATCAACTGCTGCGGTACCTCAAGCAACGCAGAGCATCGGGCCTGGCACTGCACTCGCCCGGCCGGGTACCGGCCATACCGCCCAGCATCCGCACGCTGGCGCAGCGGCTGGAGTTTCCGCTCCTCGTCACGGCCGCCGACAGCGAGTGGGCGGGGGTCAACGAGGATCTACAGCGGCAACGAGCCCTCGTCGCCGAGCGCCAGGTCGAGCAGCTCGAGTCGCTTCTCAACGCGTTGCCGTCCCAGCTGGCCGACCCGGAGGCGGCCGGTCGCATCGTGCGCTGGCTGTCCGACGCGCTGGGCGCGGATGTCGCCGCCGGTTCCGGTGAAAGAGGAGCCTTCGCCGTAGCCCCGGCCGGCCCGGCCAATCTGGCCCGCCCCCTGGTAGCAGCCGACTCAGCGGCCGGTACCGATGGCTCCGATGCCGAGCACACACAGCTCGTCCGGGTCCTCGGTGCGGAAGATGGTGTACTGCTGGCTGTCGCCTCCCGCAGCGCGTTCGAGTCGACGGCCGGTAAATTGCTCCGGTACGCGGCAAAACTCCTGGGTCTGTGTGAGCAGGCCCGGCTCGAACACCAAGCCGCCCAGTCCGCCGTGCTCGCGTCCCGTTCTGTCCATCAGGCCGCAACCCAGCTGCTGTTCGGTGGAGAGGTGCTCAAGACGCAGGTCATCGCTGGTCTGATCGCACCTGCTCTGATGGACACCGAGCTGGTCCGCGTCCGGATCATCGACACCGGCAACCAGGCCCGCGACCCGCACCTCCAGTGGTGCCTGAAGCACATGGGGCGCAGGTCACTGGTCTCTCCCTGCCCCGGCAAGGACCAGCACATCATCGTGGTGACTCCGGCCCGTGAAGACGCAGGGGTCGAGTCCGATCTCGGCCATCTGATCAGCGCCCGTCGGGGGCTGGCCATGGGAGTGAGCACGCCGTACCCGCTCGACGCCGCGGGTGCGGGCTACGCGGAAGCCGCGCATGCCGTTCTCGTGGCTGCGCATTCCCCTGAACGGGTCGCGGTCGGCGCGGACCCGAAGATCGCCCCGTTGCTCCCCAGGAACAAGGCGTCCGCCTGGGCACAGGCGCTTCTTGCCCCGCTGCTGAAGCCCGAGCACACGTTGCTGCTCCAGACCCTGCCCACCGGCCTCTCGTACAAGCCGGTCGAGGCGTCCAAGGCCTTGGGCATCCACCGCAACACCCTGCGAGGCCGCTTGAGCCGCGCCGGGTACCTCCTGGGACTCGACCTCAACAGCGTCAACAACCGCGTCCTGTTGCTCCTCGCATTCAACCTTCTTGCCCTGCCGGCCTCGGATGACCTCACGCCTGAACCGGCTCCCGACTTCGCGGAACTCATCGCCGCGGCGGGCGACACCGTCCAGGAGTGGGCCGAACAGCGGCTGAGCAAACTGCGCTCGGACCCTCAGAACAGGGACCTGCTGACCACCGTGTCCGCTTGGCTGGAGAACGACCTCTCGATTCCCGCCACCGCGCAGGCTCTGAACCTGTCGGATCCGACGGTCCGCAGCCACATCAAGGCCGCCTCCAAACAGTTGGGCATGGACCTCGACGCACAGGCGCTCAGCGTCCACGACACCGACGTGGTCACCATCGCAGACGTCGGCATCGCGGCTTTTCTCCTCACGGGCCGGCCCGTGCTCGGACAGCCTCGCGGCTGAGCCACTCCCCCTCTTGTGCACTTCGAAAAGCCCGATCCCCGTACTGTGCGCTTCTGCAATTGCCCGGCATTGACGACCGATCTACTTTGAGGACCGCTGCGCGGGCCGACCGCTCGCCCAGCAGTCAGCAACGTTCGGCCTCGCAGGGCTGCGCTGACGGTTCGTCAAACCGACTCGCTCCCCCTGTGCCTCGCGTCGGCTCACTTGGCACGGACACAATAAGGAGAGCGGGGCCATGTCCTATCCCAGACCGCCCGAGAGTCCCGGCGGCGCCGGAGCCTACGGGCAACACCCCCACCAGCCGCCCTGGCCCGCCGATCACGCGTGGCAGCCGGGTGCGGCGGTGCCCGCCGTGCCGCCCCTGCCGCCGGCGCCGCCCCAGCCCGGCTGGCACGGGACGCCGGCTCCGCACGGCGGACCGGTGCCGCAGTACGGCGGCATGCCCGCACCACCGCCCCCGCCGGTCCCGGCCCGCCGCAGGGGGCGCGGCTTCCTGGCCGGCTTTCTCGGTGTCGTCGGCGCCCTCGCCGTGCTGGGCGGCGGTCTCCTGACCAATCATGCTTACTCGAACCACAGCCGGTCCATCAGCAACAGAGACGCCTACGGCCCGAGCCTGTGGCGCAACGAGACGGTGGAGACCCTCTTCCCCGCGGCTCTGGCCCCTCGGGTGAACATCAAGGTGACGTCAACCGACCCCTCCCGGGCCGCCTGGCACCGTGTGGGCATTTCCGACAGCACCGACTGCGCGGACGGACTCAACAACGTCACCATCGCCGCGGTGAAGAAGCTCGACTGTGCGGCGGTGCTGCGCGCCACGTATGTGGATCCGACAGGCAATACCGTCGCGACGGTCGCGCTGGTGGTGCTGCCCGAGGGCCAGTCGGCGAAGACACAGATGACCGCGTTCTTCGAGAAGGACGAGGACAAGCTGGACCCCGAGGTCGGCGCGAAGGCCTACGGCGTGCCCGGCACCCTCGCGGAGGACTGGAGCGACGAGCGCAGCAACGGCGGAGCGGGCATCACGGTCCCGGACGGGTCTTTGCCGTACGTTCTCATCGCCTCCGCCGGCGCGGTCGACGGCCGCAAGGCCGGCCGCCTGCCGGGCGAGTGGGGCAGCCACAGCTGGGACGCGGGGGACGACCGCGCTCCGTGGCGCGGTGCGGCGAAAGCCCTCTGCGACGACATGAGCCTGCACCTGACCGACCTGCTGCTGGAGGTGTCCTGATGAGCGTGCGGCGTATCACCGTGGCCGTGGCCGTGGCGGCGGCGCTGCTCGGCCTGGCGGCGCCCGGCGCGGCGTACGGCGCGCCCAGCGCGGCCGAGGCGGTCCCGACCAGTTGGGAGTACCAGGCCATGGGGCTGGCCGCGGCCCAGCGGGCGACGCAGGGCGAGGGCATCACGGTCGCGGTTCTGGACAGTGGCGTCGAGGCGGACCACCCCTCGCTCCGCGGCAAGGTGACCGAGGGCCCCGACTACATCCGCGACGGTCTGCGGCCGGGCGACCCGGAATGGGGCGACCATGGCACCGCCATGGCCTCGGACGTCATCAAAGTCGCCCCCAAGGCCCAGATCCTCTCGGTCCGTGTGACCAATGGCGATGAGAAACCCAGGGTGATCCAAGGGGGCAGCCCGATCGCCCAGGGCATCGACTACGCGGTCGATCACGGTGCCGACGTGATCTCCATGTCGATCGGCGGCGAGCTCCTGGGCAACAGCTACGACGAGCAGGAAGCCGCCGCCCTGGCCCGCGCCGCGCAGAAGGGCATCCCGGTCCTCGCCTCCGCGGGCAACGACGGCGACATGTTCAACGACGCCCAGTACCCGGCGGCCTACCCCGGTGTGATCGCGGTCGCCGCGCTCCAGCAGAACGGCAGCCGCGCCGAGTTCTCCACGGTACGGACCTATACCGCGGTGGCCGCTCCGGGCGTGGACATCATGAGCGCGAAGAACACCGGCGGCTACGACACGATCAACGGCACCTCCCCCGCGACCGCGCTCACCTCCGGCGTCGTGGCGTTGATGCTCTCCCAGAACGGCAAACTGACGCCCGCGCAGGTACGGACGATCCTGACCAGCACCGCACGCCACCCGTCCGGAGGCCACAACGCCCTGGTCGGCTACGGCCCGGTGGACGCGGCCGCCGCCGTCACGGCCTCCGCGAAACCACCCGCCGACGAGACGGCACCCGTGGCGTACCAGGGGAAGAAGCGTCTTGCCACGCCGGACGGCACCCCGAAGACCAAGAACCCCCCGCTGGAGATGGACCTGGTGGGGATAGGCCTCGGCGCGGCGGCCGTCGGACTGCTGATGATCACCGGCGCCGTGCTGATCACCCGTGCGGCCCGCCGCGGCGCGGCCGCGATCCGCGGCTGAGCACCCATCCGTGAACGTGCCTATGGAAGGAAGAGAAACGTGTCCGCGCCTCCGCCGCCTCAGGGCGGCTACCAAACCTACGACCCGCAGTATCAGCCGTACGCCGGGGGCCAGGCGCCCCATGGGCAGCGGCCGGTGACACCCCGGCGACCGTCGCGCCGCTTCAACCCGCGGTCGCCGCTGGGCAAGGCCGTCGTGCTCTTCATCACCGCGATCTGTGCGAGCGTCTGGTACCTCCTCAAGGAGGACGAGCCCCGCAACCCCAGTACGACCGACGACAGAGAAGTCTCCGCCGCGGTCGGTGACTGTATGAAGGAGAAGGGGACCGACGGCGGCGAGAAGCTCGAAGTGGTCGACTGCTCCGACGAGGCGGCCAGGTACCGGGTGGAGTCCACCGGCGACATCAAGGGGGACTGCCAGCCCGGTGAGACCCGGTACACCGAAACGCGCCGGACGGTGACGCTTCTGACGCTCTGCCTGTCAGAAGCCAGATGATTCGGGACGCACCAAGCCACTCTGATAAGCGATGACGACGAGTTGGGCGCGGTCCCGGGCGCCGAGCTTGGTCAGGGCACGCTGCACGTGGGTGCGCACGGTCAGGACGCTCAGGACGAGTTCTTGGGCGATCTCGTCATTGGACTTGCCCTGAGCCGCCAGCACGGTGACTTCCTGCTCACGGGGCGTGAGGTCGCCCAGGCGTTCCACGGGGGCGAGGGGTGTTCCTGAAGCGGGAGCGGTGAGGAAGCGGGTGATCAGGGCCTGCGTGGCGCCCGGCGACAGGAGCGCCTCACCGGCAGCGACGGTACGGATCCCGGACAGCAGCGCGTCCGTGGTGACGTACTTGCCCAGGAAGCCGCTGGCCCCCACGCGCAGTGCCTGGGCGACGTACTCCTCGGTCTCGAACATGGTCAGGACCAGCACCCGGGTGCCCGCCAGGTCGGGGTCCTCGCAGATGGCGGCGGTGGCGGCCAGGCCGTCCGTGCCGGGCATGCGGATATCCATGAGCACGACGTCCGGCTGACGGGCGCGGGCGAGCTCCAGCGCCTCCTGCCCGTCGGCCGCCTCGCCGACCACCTCCATGTCCTCGCAGGAGTCGATCAGCAGCCGGAACGTACCGCGCAACAGGGCCTGGTCGTCGGCGAGCAGGACACGGATGGTCAACGGTTTTCCTCTTGTCGTTCGGCCAGGGCTTCCGCCCGGGTCAGGGGCTGGAGGGGCAGGGCGGTGGCGACTTCGAAGCCGCCCTCGGGGCGGGGCCCGGCGCGCAGGTCGCCGCCGACGGAGTGGGCGCGTTCACGCATGCCCATCAGGCCGTACCCGCCACCGGGAACCGACGGGGTGACGGCAGTGCCCTCGTTGGTCACGGTGATGAGCAGGCGTGCGTCCGAATAGCTGAGCCGGACACGGGCCGCATGGTCGGACGCGTGTTTCGTGGCGTTGGTCAGGGCCTCCTGGATGATCCGGTACGCCGTCAGGTCCACCCCCGGAGACAGGGGCCGAACCCTTCCCTCGGTCGTGACCGTGACCGTCAGACCGGCCGACTCGCAGCCTGCCACCAGCTCCGGCAGACGCCCCAGACCCGGAGTCGGCTCCAGAGGGCCGGCCGCCGGGTCACCGGTCTCACGCAGCACACTCACCGTGGCGCTCAGTTCCAGCAGCGCGGAGGAGGTGGTGCCGACCAGGTCGGTGAGGATCTTCCGGGCCTGTTCCGGTTGGGTGGTGGCAAGGTGGGCGGCGGTGCCGGCCTGCGCGTTGGCGACGGCCATGTGGTGGGCGACGGCGTCGTGCAGCTCGCGGGCGATGCGCATGCGTTCCTCGGCGACGCGCAGCCGGGCCTCCTCCTCGCGGGTGCGTTCGGCGTGCGAGGCGCGGGCCTGCACGGACTCCAGGTAGGCGCGCCTGAAGCGGCTCATGCCGCCCAGGGCCAGGGCCAGCAGCAGCCACAGGACCGTGCCCGCGGACCGGAGCATGATGTTGTCCCCGAACGGGGCGGCGGACAGCGAGGTGGCCACCAGCACGGCCATGGTCGGGTAGCTGTAGATCGCGGTGGTCCGGGAGTCGGTGAGGGCGGCGAGCCAGTAGAGGGCGGCGATGACGGGAGCCAGCAGCAGCGGGCTGGGCAGGTAGTCCAGGCCGGTCATGACGGCGGTGGCCGCCGCGGTGACGACAAGTGCGGCACGCGGATGGGTGCGGGACTTCAGAACGGCGGCGCCGCAGACGACGGCGAGGATCCGGGCGGGCCACACGTTCTCCGGGGGCGCGGATTCGGCGGTGCTGATCTGCGCTCCGAAGACCGTGAGGGCGCACAGCACCGCCGCCATCACCACGTCCGCGGCCCTGGCGTGGCGCTCCGCGAACCGTTCGAGGTTGCTCGTCATCGTGTTTCTCCGGGTGGGAGTGGTGGGTCCATGGTCGCCGATGGCCGGGAGAGCGGCCGTGTGGGCCGCCCGAGGCCTTGCCTCGGGCGGCCCAGGGGCGGGCGGAGACCGTCAGACGCGCAACTCCACCGGCTCGTCCGGGGCCGGGGCCTGGTTCTCGGCCTGGGCCTGGTTCTCGGCCGGCCGGCGGCTGAGTGCCTCCCCTTCCACGTCGACCCGCGGCAGGATCCGGGCCAGCCACTTCGGCAGCCACCAGGCCTTGTCACCGAGCAGGGCCAGGACGGCGGGCACGATCGCCATACGGACGACGAAGGCGTCGAACAGCACTGCGGCGGCCAGACCGAACCCGATCGTCTTGATCATGGAGCCGTCCTCGGCGATGAATCCGGAGAAGACCGCGATCATGATGAGCGCGGCGGCCACCACCACGCGGGCGCTGTGGCGGAACCCGGACACCACGGCCTGCCTGGCCGACTCACCGTGGGTGTACGCCTCCCGCATCCGGGAGACCAGGAAGACCTCGTAGTCCATGGCCAGTCCGAAGACGATGCCCACGAGGAAGATCGGCATCAGGCTCATGATCGGGCCGGTCTGCTCCACGCCGAAGAGGCTCGCGAGGTGACCCTGCTGGAAGACCAGCACCATCACGCCGAGCGCCGCGAGCACCGAGAGCAGGAAGCCGAGCGCCGCCTTGAGGGGCACGAAGACGGACCGGAAGACCACCATCAGCAGCACGACGGCCAGACCGACGATCGTGATCAGGTACGGGACCAGTGCCGACTGGACCTTGGCCGCGACGTCGATGTTCAGCGCGGTGCTGCCGGTGACCTCGAAGGTCGCTGACGTGTCCGACTCCAGGGCGGGGCGTTCGGCGCGGATGGTCTTGACCAGGGTTTTGGTCTTCGCGTCGGTGGGGGCGGTGGACGGGGTGGCCTGGAACACCGCCGTGTCACCGTCCTTGTTGAAGCCGGCCCGCGAGACCGAGACGATCCCCTTCGTGTCGCCGATCTTCTCGCTGATCCTCTTCACGGCGGCCTCGGGGTCGGACACTCCCTTGGCGTCCACGACGACGGTCAGCGGGCCGTTGAAGCCGGGGCCGAAGCCCTTGGCGAGGTTGTCGTAGGCGCGGCGCTCGGTGGTGGCGGTGGACTTGGCCTCGTCACCCGGCATACCCAGCTGTAGGGACGCCGCCGGTACGGCGAGGGCACCGAGGCCGAGGACGCCGAGGATCAGAACGGGGATGGGGCGGCGCAGGACGAAGCGGGCCCAGCGGGTGCCGAGGTTCTCCTTGCCGCCCTTCTCCTCCTTCTCAGGCGTGACGCTCTTCACCGAAGCCTTGGACCCCTTGCGCCCCCGGCGCGCCAGCACCGCGTTCGGCCAGAACCCGAGCATCGCCGGGACGAACGTCAGCGCGACCAGTACGGCGATCACGACCGCCCCCGCGGCGCCCAGGCCCATCTTCGTCAGCATCGGAATCCCGACCACCGACAGGCCGGCCAGCGCGATCACCACGGTGAGGCCGGCGAAGACGACCGCTGAGCCGGCCGTCCCCACAGCCAGACCCGCCGCCTCCTGGGGTGTGTGGCCCTTGCCACGTTCCTCGCGGTAGCGGGAGACGACGAACAGCGCGTAGTCGATGCCGACCGCCAGGCCCAGCATCATCCCCAGGGTGCCGGTGTCCGAGGACAGCCCGAGCGGATGGGCCAGCATCATGATCCCGAACAGGCTCACGGCGACGCCGACGATCGCGGTCAGCAGCGGCAGCCCGGCCGCGGCCAGCGAACCGAAGGTGATCAGCAGCACGACGGCCGCCACCGAGATGCCGACGATCTCGGCGACCCCGCTGAGACCACCGCCGGCCTCCATCGCGGAGCCGCCGGTCTCGACGGTCAGGCCCGCCGCACGCGCCTGGTCGGCGGACTTGTTCACCGCCGCACGGCTGGCGTCGGTGACCTTGTCCTGCGCCACCTTGTAGGTGACGGTCGCGTACGCCGTCGAACCGTCCTTGCTGACGGCCTGCGACTCGAAGGGATCCGCGACCCTGGCCACCTGCGAGCCGTTGCCCAGGGAGTCCACCGTCTCCTCGATGACCTTCCGGTTGTCGCTCGCGGTCACCTTCTGCCCATCGGGGGCGACGAAGACGACCGTGGCGCCGGCGCCGTCGGCACTCGCTCCGGGAAAGCGCTGCTGCATGAGGTCGTATGCCTTCTGGGACTCGATCCCCGGCATCGAGGAGTCATCGCTGGAGGCTCCCGACGCCTGCATGCCACCCAGACCCACGGCGGCCACGATGGCCAGCCACATCAGGGCGACGTAGCCTCGTCGCCGGAAGGCCGTACGGCCCAGTCGATAGAGAAAAGTTGCCATGTGAGGGCACTCCAGATCCGTTCCTCGATTGCCCACACAGCCTCGCCCGGGAGGACCGGTCCCGTCGTCGTGCGGCTACTGGCACTGCCGGCTACCGAAGCCACTGGACCCGCTACTGAAATCGCAGTAGGAGCGGGTGGCGCCGTCTCCTACCTGGGTCCGACATCACCCGCGTCAGCCGACCGCGGCGGTGAGACCTACGGCACCCGCAGTGCCTGACCGGGGACAGCCCCGGTCAGGCACCGTCGTCTCTCGGGTACTCACACGGCGAGGAGAGACAACACCTCGCCTTACCGCGTGTAGACGGCGTTGCTGCCGTACAGCTCCCTGGTGAACGCGGAGACATCGGCGCTGCGATCGGCGCCGTCGAGGTTGTACGTCAGATAGACGCCGTACCCCTCGCTGACGGTGCGGCGGGCGAGGTCGGCGGCCGTGCTCTGCGAAGTCCGGCCGATCTCGACAGCCGCCGGCGACAGCTTCGACTTGGGCAGTGCCACGCGGGGGACCTGCCAGCTGCCGTAGTACGGGTTCCAGGCGTAGTCGAACTTGGACGAGACGTCGACGCCGCCGTAGGAGAGGCGCGACGCGGCCGGGCCGATGTTGTAGAGGCTGATGATCTTGCCCGGCATGTTCGCGCGCAGCGCCGTCACCAGGTGCACGAACGAGCTGTCGTTGGGCTGGCCTGTGCCGTTGTTGCCGTATTCGGCGTACTCGTCGTCGAAGTCGATGCCGTCCAGGCCGTACTTGGCCACGGCGTCCGACAGTTTCTTCGCGAACGCCGAAGCCTCTTGCTGGGACGGGAAGTTGGCGAAGCCCGCGCCCTGATGGTTGCCGAGCACCGAGAGGACGACCTTGATGCCCTTCTGCTGCAACGGCCGTATCTCCGTGGCGGCGTTGTCGAGGACGCGCTGTACGTTCTCGTTGAAGTGCAGATACGCCGACTTCGTACCCGTGTCGTAGTTGATGTTCGCCGCGAAGACCACGGCGACGTCGAAGACGTTGCCGCCGCCGTTGGCGAGGGTGTACTTGCCGACGTTCAGCATGCTGTTGTTGTTCACCTCGACGTACGCCACCGAGGTCGGACCCTGTTTCGCGGCAGCGGGGGCCGCTGCCGCGCCGGTCGCGGCGGTCGCGGCGGTCCCGCCGAAGGCGAGGGCCGCGACCACCGAGAGCGCGAACGCGGCCGTCCGTACTCTGCTCCGTACCAGAGTGAACATCGTTGACCGATCTCCCCTCGCATGGGTCGGCGCCCGACCAGTTCGAAAGCGCCGATTGAGCGCTCCAAGTCTTCCGCTCCCGTCACCGAATCCCGAGAATCGCGCGCGAACTCTTCACGACTCCCACGCACGCCACGGGTTCTAGGTCACGCCGTACCGTCGGCGGAACGGTCCGGGCGGCCGGTGGTCCGTGCGGCGTCCAGTGCCTGCCGGGCCTCGGCCACCACCTTCGGGTCGGTGACGAAGTGGGTGTCCTGGAGGGCGGAGGCTCCCGCGGCTCCGAGAGGTATCCACGCACCGCCGCGCCGGGGCTCGGCCCGGGTCTTGGCGGAGAGGTGCACTGCGGCGACCCCCGCGGCCACCAGGGCGGGGATGTCAGCGGTGCGGACGCCGCCGCCCGCCATGACCTGCACACCCGGGGCCGCGGCGACCATCGCGGCAAGCGTGGTCGCCCCGCCAGCCGCGGTGGCCGCGCCGCCGGAGGTGAGAACCCTGGTGATCCCCAGTGAGGGGAGCAGCGCCGCGGCGGCGACCGGGTCGGCGGACTGGTCGATCGCGCGGTGCAGGGTGACGTCCACGGAGCGGTCGTGGTTCGAGGCCGCCTCATGGGCGGCGTCGGTCAGGCGGGTGACGGCGTCGGTGTCCAGGAGGCCCTCGGCGGTCAGCGCGCCGACCACCACGCCCGAGGCGCCGGAGGCGACGACCGAGCGTACCTCGGCGACCATCAGGGCGATCTCCTCGGCGTCGTACACGAAGTCACCGGGACGGCACCGCACCAGAGCGTGCACCGGCGACCCGACGGCCGCGACCGCCTCCACCGAGGCCGCCGACGGGGTCAGGCCGCCCAGTTCGAGCCCGGTGCACAGCTCGACCCGGTCCGCACCGTGGTCGCGGGCGGCACGGGCACCCGCCGGGGAGGTGACCGCGATCTCGAGGGTGGGTCCCGGCGTGCGGCCGGTCACTCGTCGTCCCCGGTGAGCGGCTGGTCGGAGGCCGGGATGAGCCGGGCCGTCAGGTCCGGGTCGGCCATGTCGGGGTCGAAGGGGAACATGGGCCGGCGGATGCGGTGGTGACCGAGTCGCACCAGCTCCTGGTCGACACCACCTGGGGTGAGGGCCATCTTCCACGCCGCGGCCATGTCGAACAGCTCCGGCTCCAGGTAGCCGATCTTCACGATGACCACGTCGGCGGAGCGGGGGTCGAGGTCCAGGTCGGTGAAGTCGTGTTCATGGTGGTAGGGCTTGCGCAGCCGGGTCAGGATCGCGTACACGCTGCCGACTCGGACCACGACCTCGGTCTCGGCGTCGCGGTCGCCGTGCCTGATCGCGTGCACCACGCCGGTGAGGGTGACGGGACCGGCGTGCCGGTCGTCCACCTCGGCTCCGGCGGTGACGGTGACGGTGGCGCCCACGCCGGCGGCGACCGCGGTGTCGATGGCGGCGGGGCCGGGCACCGAGGCGTACAGGACGGTCGGGCCGTCGTCCTTCTGGAACTCCGGGCGCTCCAGCAGCCTGGTCAGGCCCCAGGTGACGTCGCCGGCGCCGCCCGCGGTGGGGTTGTCGCCGGTATCGCTGATGAAGTACGGCCGGTGCCGCGAGCGCAGGGCCTCGTCGAGGAGGTCGTCGAAGGTACCGGTCGGGGCGACGAAGCCGAAGTCGTGACGGGCCTCCCAGAAGCCGCGGGCGAGGCGTTCGGCGCCCGACGACACGGCGTTCCGGTCGGGGCCGGTGACGACGACGGCCGCGCGGTTGCGTGGTTCGTCGGCCCAGGCGTAGCCGACCCATATCGCCGCGTCGGTCACCCCGTCCATGGCCTCGACCTCGTCGACCGCCGCGTACACGCTCCTGGCGGGCTCGATGCGGGTGGAGGTCTGCTCTCCGGCCAGCAGCACCGGGACCGGTACCCATGCCTTCACCGGCCGGGGGGCGCCGGAGGCGAGCAGGTCGACCAGGTTGCGCACGGCGCGCTCCTTGGTCTCCATGTGGTCCTCGTGCGGGGCCATCCGGTAGCAGGTGATGAGGTCGCTGCGGTGGGCGAGTTCGCGGGAGACGTTGCCGTGCAGGTCCATCGAGGTGGAGACGATCACGTCGGGGCCGACGGTGGCACGGATGCGTTCCAGCAGGACGGCCTCGGCGTCCTCGACGCCCTCCACGGTCATCGCGCCGTGGATGTCGTACCAGAGACCGTCGAGCCGGGGCAGTGCGGCCAGGCGGTCGATGAGCTCGTCGGTGAGTGCGGACCAGGCGGCGGCGGTGACCATGCCGCCGGGCAGCGACTTGCCCACCAGGGCGCCGTGCCAGTCGGCGGCCTCGCGCAGTTCCTCGCCGGGCGCGAGGAACGGGTAGCGGCCGAGCACGTCGGCGCCGCGCGAGGGGTGGAACGCGGGGGCCTCGGTGCGGGCCGGGGAGAAGGTGGACGACTCGATGCCGAGCCCGGCGACGGCGATGACCGGGCGGGCGGCGGTGCGGGATTCCGACATGGCTCCTCGTGCGGGTTGTGGTGCGTCAGGGGGTGCGGTGTGCGGCGGGGCCGAGGTGCTCGGCCCCGAGCCCGGTGCCGCCGACGTTGCGCAGGGCGTGCGCCATGGCGCGTTGCAGGGCGAACTGTCCGGCCCCGACGACTCCGGCGTCGACGCCGAGGCTGGCCCGCTCGATCGTGAGGTGCTCGGTGACCAGCGGGTGGCAGCTGTCGTAGAGCTGGCTGCGGACCGCGGCCACGAAGGGTTCCAGGGTGGAGAGGATGCCGCCGAGGTAGACGGCGTCCGGGTTGAAGAAGTTGACGTTGGCGGCGAGCACCTGCCCGAGGTGTTCTCCGGCCCGGCGGACCGCGCGGGTGGCCTCGGGGTCGGCGTCGGCGGCAAGGCCTACGACCTCCTCGAGGCTGCTGACGTCGGCGCCGCGCTCGCGCAGGATGCGCACCAGGGCGGCGCCGGAGGCCACGGTCTCCAGACAGCCCGTCTTGCCGCAGGAGCAGGGGATGTCGGCGGCGCCGTCGATCCGGATGTGGGTGATGTCGCCGGCGGCGCCGGTGGCGCCCCGGTAGAGGCGACCGTCGACGATGACGCCGGCGCCGATCGCCGAGCCGATCTTCACCATGATCGACTGTCGGTGTTCGGCGGGCCGGACGGTGTGCTCGCCCATCGCCATGCAGTTGGCGTCGTTGTCCACCGCGGTCGGGACGCCGAAGCGTTCCTCCAGCCAGGTGGCGACCGGGAAGCGGTTCCACCCCGGCATCCGCGACGGCAGCATGGCGGCCCCGGATCGGATGTCGACGGGGCCCGGCAGGGACAGGCCGACACCGCACATCCGGTCGCGTCCGTGTTCCTCGGCCAGGGCCTCCAGCGTGTCGGCGAGCCGTGGCAGAGCCTGCTCGGGGCCGTCGGCGATGACGAACGGGACGGTGGAGACCTTCTCGAGCCGGCCGCCGGGCAGCGCCACACCGATCCGGGCATGCCGGCCGCCGAGGTCGGCGGCGACGGCGAACTCGTCGGTGCCGCCGAGCCGCAGGACCTTGCGGGGGCGCCCGCCGGTGGACGACTGGGTGCCTTCCTCGGCGATCAGCCCGCGCTCGACCAGCTGCCCCACGGTGAGGGAGATGGTCGAGGGGGCGGCACCGAGCAGGGCGGCGAGTTCGGCGCGTGACGAGGCCTGGCCCGAGGCCACGAGTTCGAGGACGCGGGCGGCGAGGGAGGAACTCCCCTTCGCCGGCTGACGGTTCCGCGCACTTATTTCAGTCATGTACGAAGTAACTTCCGCAACGGTGGGTGTGACGAAGACAGTACGCCCGCGCAATGCGTACGTGAACCGCTTCCCGGACGGCATTGCCGTGATCAGCAACGTGACAAACCGGATCAAAGATGGCGTTTTCGCTACCTGGACAGGGCTTCGGAGGGTTCTGTCGAACTCGCAGAAACTTACTTTTTACTAATTCTTGTTTGTTTAATCAGCACGTGAGACGTTGACTGTCGTCGCAGCGCCGATCCCCGCGGCGCCCTCCCCAGGCCCCATGGGGCACACACGGGTCCTTTCACTCCGAGGAGAGCCATGTTCCTTGCTCATACGGCGACCGGCCGCCGCTGGGCCCTCGTCGCGGGTGCCGCCGTCATGTCCGGCGCACTGCTCACCGGCTGTTCCGGGGGCGGCACCTCGTCGTCCGGCGGACACTCGACCGACACCATCAACTACGCGCTCCCGGCCAACTTCACGCCGAACTGGATCCTCCCGGTCGGCACGGCCTCGCACCTCAACACCAACAACTCCTCCATATCCCAGTCCCTCTGGGAGCCGCTGATCGCCTATGACGGCTCGACGGGCGAGGTCGGCTGGAACAAGAACAACTCCCTCGCCACCGCCGCGGACTTCGACAAGGACGGCAAGAGCGTCACGATCACCCTCGGCGACCGGCACTGGAGTGACGGCAAGCCGATCACCTCGCGCGACGTCGAGTTCTGGTTCAACCTGATCAAGGCCAACAAGGCCGACTGGGCAAACTACAGCCCGGGCAAGGCGCCGGACAACTGGACCTCGCTGAAGATCACCGACGACACTCACTTCACCATCACGTTCGACAAGGCGTACAACAAGCAGTGGATGCTCGCCAACGAGTTGAGCATGATCCGCCCGATGCCGCAGCACGCCTGGGACAAGACCGGCGACTCCGATGCCGTCTCCGACCTGGACCGCACCCCCGCCGGCGCCAAGAAGGTCTGGAAGTACCTCAACAGCGCCGCCAAGAACATCTCCGGTTACGCCACCGACCCGCTGTGGAAGACCGTCAGCGGTCCCTACACCCTCAAGTCCTTCTCCACCGCGGGCAGGGTCGAACTGACCGCCAACGCCAAGTACGACGGCGGCGGCAAGGCCAACATCAGACACGTCAACCTGCTGCCGTTCACCACGACCGACGCCGAGGCGAACGCGCTGCGGGCGGGCACGGTCGACTACGGTTACATCAACGCCACGGACCTCAGCCAGGAGGCGTCCTTCAAGTCGAAGGGCTACACGGTCAAACCGTGGGCGGGCTGGGCGATCACCTATATGCCCTACAACTTCAACAACCCGGCCATGGGCGCCGTCTTCAAGCAGCTCTACGCCCGCCAGGCGATCCAGATGTCGGTCGACCAGACCAGTCTGTCGAAGGTGATCTTCAACGGCACGGCGGTGCCCACCTACGGTCCGATCCCCCAGGGGCAGGCCTCCGACTTCGTCTCCCCGGAGCAGAAGAAGAACCCGTACCCGTTCGACACCGCCAAGGCGAAGCAGCTGCTGACCTCGCACGGCTGGAGCGAGCAGAACGGCACCATGGTGTGCACCGACGCGGGCAGCGGCGACAATCAGTGCGGCTCGGGCGTCGCCAAGGGCACCAAGTTCGAGATGCAGGTGCTGTCCCAGTCCGGTTCGACCGTGACCGACAACATGATGAGCGCGCTCCAGTCCTCCTTCTCGAAGACCGGCATCAAGTTCACCATCAAGACGGCCCCCGTCAACTCCGTGCTCTCGCAGTCCGGTCAGTGCAAGTCCGGTGACTCGGGTTGCAAGTGGCAGCTGTCCTTCTTCGGTACCGCGGGCAGCTGGTACTTCCCGGCGTACCCGAGCGGTGACTCACTCTTCCAGACCGGCGGCGGTTCCAACTTCGGCAGCTACTCCAACCCGGCGGTGGACAAGCTGATCGCGCAGACCACCACCTCCGAGTCGCCCGCCGCCGTCCAGGAGTACAGCGCCGCGCTGGCCAAGGACCTGCCGGTGATCTGGCTGCCGGAGCCCGACTACCAGGTCTCCGTGGTCAAGAACGGGCTGGGCGGTTTCGCCCAGGACTCGCTCGCCAACTTCCACCCCGCCATGTGGAAGTGGACGAACAAGTGAGCCCGGCCGGTGACCCAGCGCATTCCTGAGCCGAAGCGACCGGAAAACACATGAGTACTCCTTCGTACCTGATCAGACGCGTTCTCCAGGCCGTCGTGGTGATCGTGATCGTGACGATCGTGGTCTTCGGTCTGCTGCACGCCCTGCCCGGGGGTCCCGCCCGCGGCATCCTCGGCCCGCAGGCCACGGCGCAGCAGATCGCCCACTTCAACCACGAACAGGGCCTCGACCAGCCTCTGCCCGTGCAGTACCTCCACTATCTGAACCAGTTGCTGCACGGAGACCTCGGCACCTCGTACACCCTGAACGCGCCGGTCTCCCGGCTCATCGGGGAGCGGCTGCCGAAGACCCTGGTCCTGACCGTCCTGTCGATGGTCATCGGCCTTCTCCTGGCGATCCCGCTGGGTATGTGGCAGGCCATGCGCCGCAACAGGCCGGTGGACTACGTCATCACCACGCTGAGCTTCATCGCCTACTCCACCCCGGTGTACTTCCTCGGGTTGATCCTGGTTCTGGTGTTCAGCCAGGTGCTGCCGTGGTTCCCGTCTCAGGCACCGCAGGGGGACTCGCTCGCCCAGGTGTTCTCCGACCCACAGGCCCTGGTACTGCCGGTGGCCGCCGGCGCCGCCTCCATGGTCGCGGTGTTCAGCCGCTACATGCGCGCCGCCACCTTGGAGAATCTCTCCGAGGACTACGTCAGGACGGCGCGGGCCGGCGGTTCCCGCTCCCGCGCCATCCTGCGGCGGCACGTCTTCCGTAACTCCCTGACCCCCGTGGTCGCCATGCTCGGCTACTACCTGCCGGTGCTCTTCGGCGGTGCGCTGGTGGTGGAGCAGCTCTTCAACTACCCCGGCATGGGACTGCTGTTCTGGTCCGCCGCACAGGCCTCCGACTACCCGGTCCTGCTGGGCTGCGTGCTGGTCATCTCCGTCGCCACCGTGGTCGGCACGCTGCTCGCCGACATCGTCCAGCGGATCATCGATCCCCGAGTGAAGGCAGGCCGGACATGAGCGCCGTCATCCAGCCGGCCAAGACGCCCGGCACCGCGGACACCCCCCGCGAGGCCTCCGGCACCCGGCTCGCCGTGCGGCGCTTCCTGCGCAACCGGCTCGCCGTCGCCGGGCTCGGCGTCGTGGTGTTCTTCGTCCTGTTCTGCTTCGTGGGCCCGCTGGTGTACCACACGGACCAGACCCACACCGCCCTCCAGCAGGTCAACCTCTCGCCGAGCGGCGCACACTGGCTCGGCACCGACGCCGTCGGCCACGACGAGCTGGGCCGGCTGATGTACGGCGGCAAGGTGTCGCTGGTCGTCGGTCTCGCCGCAGGCGTCCTGGCCACCGTCATCGGCACCCTGTGGGGCGCGGCCGCGGGCTATGCCGGCGGCTGGATCGACGCGGTGATGATGCGGGTCGTGGACGCGGGCATCGCCATCCCCGCCCTCTTCATCCTGCTGGTGGTCTCCGCCATCACCACCCCCGGCCTGGCCGGCCTGATCCTCATCCTCGGACTGGTGTCATGGCTGGTGCCGTCCCGGCTCATCCGGGCCGAGACCCTGAGCCTGAAGAATCGTGACTACATACTGACCCTGCGGGCCATCGGGGGAACGCACGCCCGCGCCATCCTGCGGCACATCCTGCCCAACTCCGTGTCGACCATCGTCGTCGCCACGACCTTCCAGATCGCCGACTCCATCCTCCTCGTTGCCTACGTCTCCTACCTGGGCCTGGGCCTTCAGCCGCCGGCCACCGACTGGGGCGGCATGCTCTCCGCGGGACTCACCGCCGCCTACTCCGGCTACTGGTGGCTCATCCTGCCGCCCGGCCTGGCCATCATCCTGGTGGTGTGGGCGTTCAACGCGATCGGGGACGGGCTCCGTGACGCATTCGACGTGAGGGGACGCGGATGACCGCCACCCAGGCCTCCGGCGCCCCGGCGGCCGAGCCGATCCTCGAACTCGACGACCTCGATGTCGTCTTCACCACCGAGTCCGCGGAGGTTCCCGCCGTACGGGGGGTGTCCCTGCACGTCCGTCCCGGTGAGACCCTCGCTCTGGTCGGCGAGTCGGGCTCCGGGAAGTCCACCGTCGCGCTGGCCGCGATGGGGCTGCTGGCCGGAAACGCCCGTGCCACGGGCCGAGCCGTGATCGACGGCACCGACATCGTCGGCACCGACGAGGCAGGGCTCGCCGCGCTGCGCGGCCGGACCGTCTCCATGGTGTTCCAGGAGCCGGCCACCGCGCTCGACCCGCTCACCCGGATCGGCAAGCAGATCGCCGAGGTGATCCGCAACCACAACGACATCTCCGCCAAGGACGCCGCCGCTCGCGCCGTCGGCCTGCTGCGCAGGGTCGGCATCCCCGAGCCGGAGAAGCGCGCGGCCGCCTACCCCTTCCAGCTCTCCGGGGGCCAGCGCCAGCGCGTGGTCATCGCCATGGCCATCGCGAACGACCCGGCCCTCGTGATCGCCGATGAGCCGACCACCGCGCTGGACGTCACCGTGCAGGCCGAGATCCTCGACCTGCTGCGCAGGCTCGCCGCCGAGACCGGCACCGGCGTCCTGCTCGTCACCCACAACATGGGTGTGGTCGCCGACTTCGCGGACCGGGTCGCCGTGATGTACCAGGGCAGGATCGTGGAGACCGGCCCGGTCGAGGACGTACTGCTGCGCCCGTCCCACGACTACACCCGGCGGCTGCTGGCCGCCGTGCCCCGGCTGTCGGTCGCGGAGTCCGACGAGCGCCCGCCGGCCGGCGAGGCCCGCCCGGACGACGGGTCCGGCAGCGGCGACGCCACCGCCCCGGTCGTCGAACTCCGCGACATCTCGGTGGTGTTCGGTCGCGGAAAGCGCGCCGTGCACGCCCTGGACGGCATCTCGCTCGTCGTCCGCCCCGGCGAGACCCTGGGCCTGGTGGGCGAGTCGGGCTCCGGCAAGTCCACCGCGGCGCGGGTCGCACTCGGCTTGATCCCGCCGACGTCCGGCACAGTGTCGCTGTTCGGTGCCGACCTGGCGCGTACCCGTTCCCGTGCCCGCCGCAGGCTGCGGTCCGGCATCGGCGTGGTCCTCCAGGATCCGGTCGCCTCGCTCGACGCCAGGATGACGGTCGGCGAGTGCGTCGCCGAGCCGCTGCGGGTACATCGCCGTGAACTGTCCGCCCGGGATCAGCGCAGCAGGGTAGAAGCGGTGCTCGACCGGGTCCGGCTGCCCCGCGACATCGTCCGGCGCGCCCCCGGCGAGCTGTCCGGCGGTCAGCGCCAGCGGGTCAGTCTGGCCCGCGCGCTGGTGCTCGAGCCCCGGCTGCTGGTCGCCGACGAGCCCACCAGCGCGCTCGACGTGAGCGTGCAGGAGTCCGTGCTGAAGGTCATCACGGAACTCCAGGACGAGCTGGGCTTCGCCTGCCTGTTCGTCTCCCACGACCTCGCCGTCGTGCAGCACTTCGCCCGCCGGGTCGCCGTCATGCGGGCCGGGCGGATCGAGGAGCAGGGCCCCACCGGTGAGACGCTGCTGCGCCCGGAGACCGACTACACCCGGCGGCTGCTGGCCGCCGTGCCGGTCCCCGACCCGGTGGTCCAGCGCGGACGCAGAGCCGAACGCCTGGCCACCCTGGCGGCCGGACGCACGGAGGCCGAGGCGTGAGCGACCGCTCCTTGTTCGCCGGGGTGGACATCGGCGGGACCACGACCCAGGTCGTGCTGTGCGACGACGACCTCACGGTGCTCGACCGGGCCGGCACGACCACTCCGGCGGCCTCCGGCGGGCAGGCCATGATCGACGCCGCGCTCGGTGTACTGGCACCGCTGTTGCGGCGTACGCCCGGCCGGCTGATCGGCGCCGGCGTCGGCGCGGCCGGGGTGGTGGACACCGCCGAGGGTCGCATCCTGGTGGCCAGCGACTCCTTCAGCGGCTGGTCGGGCTTCGCCGTCACCGCCGCCGTGGAGGACGCCCTGGGCGTTCCCGCGTTCCTCGACAACGACGTCAACGCGTTCCTGCGCGGGGAGGTGTCGGGCGGCGCGGTACGGGGCGAGCCCGATGTCCTCGGCATCGCGCTGGGCACGGGCGTGGGCGGCGCGCTCTGGGCGGGCGGCCGGCTCTTCGCCGGCCCGCACGGCGCGGCCGGCGAGATCGGGCACATCCCCGGGTTCGGCGACCTGCCCTGTACCTGCGGGGGGCGTGGCCACCTGGAGACCTTGGCCTCCGGCCGTTCCATCGGGGCCCGATTCGCCGAGCGCACCGGCCGCCGGCTCACCGCTCGAGAGGTCGCTGACGCGGCCTCGTACGGCGACGAGGATGCCCTGGAGGTGTACCGCGCGGCCGGCGCCGGGCTCGCGCGGGCGGTCCTCATGACAGCCGGCCTGGTGGACATCACCACGGTGGTGATCGGTGGCGGCGTCAGCCGTGCCTGGCACCTTCTCGAGCCCGTCATACGAGCCGAGCTCGCCGAGGAGCCCCCGGTCAGTGGTCACCCGGTCCGCCTGGTCCGGGCCCGACTCGGCACCGATGCCGTACCCGTGGGCGCCGCCGCCCGCGCCCGCCTGGAGACGAGGCCGGGCGTGGGAGTCCCGACGACACCCTGAGGACCGCGGCGACGGCCCCGATCGGCGGAAACCGTCCGGATTCGGGGCCGTCGCCTCAGCGTTGGCCGGGCCGACGACCGCAGGTCATCGCCGGTCCATGCCGTACCTCGCGGGGACTCCGAGGGCGCAGATCAATTCCGCTCCGTGCCCCGTTGGAATTCGCCACGGCATTCACCATTGCAACTCATTCATGAAAGCATCTAACTTTGCCCAAGTAATAGCAAAGATGCTGGTCAAAACGCGGGAGGTTCCCGTTCGACAGCGACTTCGAAAATGCCAAGTCGCTTCATGTTCGACGTACATTCAACTCCCCATCCCCATGAGTGGCATGAACAATCCATAGGGTCCTTGAGGTATTTGAAGGAAGGGACCCATGGAAGAACTCCGCGCGATCCGGGCTCGCGGTATCACGAAGAGCTTCGGCAATGTCGTCGCCCTGGACGGCATCGATCTCGATGTAACGCAGGGACAGATCCACGGCCTGGTCGGACCGAACGGCGCCGGAAAGACGACGTTGCTCGGCCTTCTGCTCGGGCTCGCGGTGGCCGACGGCGGTCGCCTGGAGGTCCTGGGTACACCGGTCGAGCGGGCACTGGACGCGCCCGACGGTGTCGCCGGCTTCGTGGACGGCCCCGCTCTCTACCCCTCGCTCACCCCACGGCAGAACCTCGCCGCGCTGGCCGCGCTCCGCGGCCACGACGCGCGCACGGCGGGCATCGACGACGTACTCGCCGAGGTCGGTCTCACCGACGTCGCCGACGACCGTACCCGCGGCTTCTCCCTCGGCATGCGCCAGCGGCTCGGGCTCGCCGCCGCCCTGCTGACCAAGCCCCGGCTGCTCGTGCTCGACGAACCGTCCAACGGCCTCGATCCGGCGGGCAAGAAGCATGTGCACGGTGTCCTCAACCGGCTCGCGGCCGACGGAACCGCCGTCGTGCTCTCCAGCCACAACATGGACGACCTCGAGGCGCTGTGCTCCGAGGTGACCATCCTCGCCGCCGGACGCGTCGTCTTCTCCGGCCCGCTGAGCGAGCTGGCCACCGAGAACCGTGAACTCGACTACCGGCTGCTCACCTCCGACCCGCGGGCCGCGCGCCGGCTGGCGGACGACACGCCGGGGATCCAGGTCGTCGACGACGCCGGGATACGGCAGGACGCCGAACCGCTCGTCGTACGCGCCCTGGCGCCCGCCCTCGACCAACTCGTGGTGCGGCTCGTGGAGAAGGGCGTCGTGCCGCGCGAGCTCACTCCCGTGGTGTCGCCGCTCGAAGCCGCGTTTCTGACCCTCACCGAGCAGCAGGAGGCGGACAGATGACCGCGACCCTCGCCCAGAGCCGGGAACAGGAACACGAGCAGGTGACCGGGGGCCGTCGCGTCCCCGTCACCCGCGCCTTTCGCTTCGAGCTCGTCAAGCTGGTCTCCCAGTGGCGAATCCGCCTGCTGGTCCTCGTCTGCTGGATCGCTCCCGCCCTCTTCGTCGCCGGAGTGAGCCAGCAGAGCACGCTTCCCGTCGACACCCTCTTCGGGCGCTGGATGCTCGCCTCCGGGTGGGCCGGGCCGCTGGTGATGCTCGGTTTCGCGGGGACCTGGGCGCTCCCACTGCTGACCTCGGTCGTGGCCGGTGACGTGTTCGCCTCCGAGGACCGGCTCGGCACCTGGCGCCATCTGCTCGTGGCGGTCCGCTCGCCCCGGCGGATCTTCGTGGCGAAGGCGGTGGCCAGTCTGGCCGTCCTGCTGCTGCTCGTGGCCGGGCTCGCGGTCTCCAGCACCGTCGGCGGCCTCCTCGCGGTCGGCAACCAGCCGCTGGTCGGTCTCGACGGCCATCTCCTGGCACCGTCGGACGCCGCCGTACAGGTCCTGCTCGCCTGGGTCTGCGTCCTCGCTCCGACCCTGGCGCTCGCCGCACTCGGCCTCCTCGGGTCGGTCACGCTGGGACGGTCCCCGATGGGGCTGCTGGTGCCCGTGCTCGTCTCGCTCGCGATGGCGGTCGCCCAGATGCTGCCGCTTCCGGTGGCCGTGCGCGTCGCCCTGCCGAGCTACGCCTTCATCTCCTGGAACGGCCTGTTCACCAGCCCCCGGCAACTCGGCCCGCTGCTGATCGGCATCGTTGTCAGCCTTGTCTGGGCCGTGGTGGCGACGGCGCTGGCCTATGTGCTCTTCGTACGGCGCGACTTCACCAACCTGACCCACGACGGTTCGGGCCGCCGCGCGATCACCGTCGGAGTCCTGCCGCTCGTCGGGGTGGCCGCCGCGTCGTTCGCGGTCGTCGCCGCGACGACCTCGGCGACGGGCTCCGGGATCGAGCAGGACAAGGTGCAGCGCTCGCTCGCCACGGCGTTCGCGCACCTGTACCGCATGCAGACCGACCAGCTCAACCGGCCGGCCGTCACCGAGGCCCAGTTGAAGGCCACGGCGTCGTGCAACAAGGGCAGCACCAGGGTCGCGGCACAAGGCCCGGGCAACGACTGGCGCTGCGTCGTGACCTGGCATCTTCCCGGCGTCGAGGGCACAGGACAGGCCATCTACCAACTCGATGTCACTCCGGACGGGCGGTTCATGGCCGATGGCGATGGACCGAAGGAAGTGAACGGCTACTTCCTGGTGCGGACCCCCGACGGGGACGCACCGAACCCGCTGTGGCAGTTCGACGGCAACGTCGAACTGCTCGACACCACCCCGAAGGGATAACACGCAATGCAGGTGACTCGCCGCCGCAAACTCGTCGAGGAAGCCCGGATCAACCTCATCGGCAGACGCATCGGCCGCCGGATGCCGCTGTTGACGGCGGGCACCACCGCCGTCGCCCTCGTGGCCGCCGGCACGGCGCTCGCGCAGACCCACCAGTTCGGCACGGACCAGGTCGGCCAGGTCACCGAGAACGGCCAGGTCGTCTCCAGCAACCAGTACATCGCCCCGTACGGCGACCGGCTCGTCATCAACCAGGGCAAGATCATGTCGTCCTCGGTCAGCCCGGACGGCACGCACATGGCCGCCTCGGTCACCGACGGTGGCGCGGCCCTGGCCATCGTGGACCTGAAGAACTGGAAGACGCAGCAGCTCGTCAGCAATGCCGCGTCGTCGAACCCCCGCATCAGCAGCAACAACGTGGGCCAGGAAGGCCCGACGTACTCGCCCGACGGCAATCAGCTGTGGCTGGGCCAGCCGGACGGCTACACCGTGTTCACCGTGAACGCGGACGGCAGCGTCGCCGGCCCGAGGACCGTCAGCATCCCGGCGCAGGGGTCCAAGCGCGCCCTGGTGGGCGCGGTGGCGTTCTCGGCCGACGGCAAGACCGCGTACTCCGCGGTCAACGGCCAGAACCGGGTCGTCGCCATCGACGCCGCGACCGGGACCATCAAGCAGAGCTGGAACGTGGGCAACGCCCCGCGCGGCATGGTCGTCGTCGGCGACAAGCTCTACGTGAGCAACGAGGGCGGTCGCCCGGCCAAGCCCGGCGAGCCCACGATCAACTCGTACGGCACGCAGGTACTCGCCGACCAGAAGACCGCTGCCACCACCAGCGGCACGGTCAGCGTCATCGACCTGGCGAACCAGGACGCCGCGGTCGCCGGCATCGACGTCGGTCTGCACCCGACCGCCGTGTACGCCAAGAACGGCGTGGTGTTCGTCACCAACACCGCCGACAACAACGTCTCGGTCATCGACACGGCGAAGGACAAGGTCGTCCAGACCATCTCCACCCAGCCGTGGGCCAAGGCTCGGGTGGGCTACGAGCCCGACGCGGTGACCCTCACCGACGACGGTCACCTGCTGGTGACCCTCGGCCGCGCCAACGCCGTCGCCGTCTACAAGTACACCTCCGCGCAGGAGCCGGTCAGCTATGTCGGCCTGCTCCCCACGGACTACTTCCCCTCGGAGATCGCCACCTCCGGCAACGAGGTGTACGTCTCCAACACCCGTGGCATCGACGCCCGCCGCAAGGCCACCGGCGGTCGCGGCACCCACGACACGACGTCGAGCGTGCAGAAGTTCACGCTGCCCGACGACAGCGTGATCAAGTCCTACACCGGCAAGGTCTTCAAGCAGAACGGCTGGAACGGCGCGTCGCTCAAGAAGTCCGACGGCTCCCCGGCCAAGCCGGTGCCGGTCCCGGTCAAGCTCGGCGACCCCTCGACGATCAAGCACGTCTTCCTGCTCGTCAAGGAGAACCGGACCTACGACCAGGTCTTCGGTGACATACCGCAGGGCAACGGCGACCCGTCGCTGACCGAGTTCGGTGAGAACGTCACGCCGAACCAGCACGCCCTGGCCAAGCAGTTCGGCCTGTACGACAACACGTACGACATCGGCACCAACTCCGCCGAGGGTCACAACTGGCTGATGCAGGCCGACGACCCGGAGTACACCGAGTCTTCGGCCGGTGAGTACACCCGCAGCTACGACACCGAGGACGACGCCCTCGGCCACCAGAAGACCGGCTTCATCTGGACCGGTGCGCAGGCGGCCCGCAAGTCCGTCCGGAACTTCGGCGAGTTCCAGCAGTTCCTGACCAAGCCGGCGGACGCCAGCTGGCAGAACCTGTACTGCGACACCAAGAACATGGCGGCGACCGGTCAGGACACCGCCTACCCGCTGAACTCGACCTCGCCGATCCCGTCGCTCAACGACGTGTCGGTGCACGGCTTCCCGAAGTTCGACACCAGCGTCCCGGACGTCTACCGGGCACAGATCTGGAAGAAGGACTTCGAGAAGAACGGACCGGCGAACCTGAACATGTTCTGGCTCTCCAGCGACCACACCGGTGGTCCGGTGAGCCCTGCCTCGCAGGTCGCGGACAACGACCTCGCCGTGGGCCAGATCGTCGACGAGATCTCGCACAGCAAGTACTGGAAGGACTCGGCGATCTTCGTCGTCGAGGACGACTCCCAGGCGGGTCTCGACCACGTCGACGGCCACCGTGCCCCGGTCCAGATCATCAGCCCCTGGGCCAAGCACTCCACGGTGGACAGCCACTACTACTCGCAGATCAACATGGCGCGAACCATCGAGCAGATCCTCGGGATCCAGCCGATGAACCAGAAGGACACCGCGGCCACCCCGATGGCCTCGGCGTTCACCCAGCGACCGGACTTCACGCCGTTCAAGGCGCTGCCCAACCGGATCTCGCTGACCGACGGTGTGAAGACCCCGCCCTCCTGTGGTCTGGACACCCCCGCGGCGCAGAGCCTGAAGGCGGCGGCCGTGCCGTCGGCCTCGGTGCCGGCGGACATGAAGAACGTCGCCGCCGAGTGGGACCAGTGGAAGTCGAAGCAGCGGCTGACCGGTCCCAACGCCGTTCCGGACTACGCTCCGCCCGCCCAGATGAACCATCTCACGTGGTACCAGACCCACAACTGGGCGAAGCCGTACCCGGGTGAGAAGAAGATCTACGCTCCGCAGGACGTGCCGGGCGCCGCCATCCCTTCGGCGGAGAACGACGGCTGACACGAACTCATGTGTCGGGTGGCCCCTGATCGGCATTCTCGCCGGTCAGGGGCCCACTTGCGTGACGTGAGGCGCCGTCCCGGCGGGCACGGTGCAGGGTGGAGCCGCGCCGTTTCGCCCTGGCGGACTACTGCTAGCTTGACCCGATGCGAAGCGAAGGTGTGCACACCGAGGTGCTGCGTCAGATCGAGCGGCTCGGCGGGACCCTACCCGGGACGGTCGAAGCGGGCGTGCACTGGACCGACGCGCCCAGGCCGCTGCCGCCGGAGATCGAGACGCTGATGGCGATCACGTGGCCGCCGCGTACTTTGCTGGTCACCGCTGAGGACGGCGACCGGGTGAGCTTTCCGCAGGGGACCAGCGGGGGCGATCCGTTCGGGGTGGACCGGCCGTGCTTCGTGATCGGGTTCAACGAATCGACGCAGTGCTACTGGGTCATCGACCTCGACGATCCGCGGCCCGGCGATCCCGGCGTCCACCGGATCGACCACGACGGGTCCGACGCGGAGGACGCCTTCGGTACTCCGCGGCGGTTGTCGCGGATGCTGGCCGAGCTGACCGTCTACGCGCCGCCGGACTCCGCCCGGCTGACCAACGCCTGTGCCTACGGCGAGCTGGAGACCTTGGCCACCGCGATCGCCGCGGGTGTCCCGCTGGGGCCGGCCGAGGGTGACCGCTCGGCGATGACCCCGTTGCACTTCGCGGTGATGTCGGGCTCGGCCGAGACGGTGCGGATGCTGCTGGCCGCGGGCGCCGACACCGGCGCGCGGACCCGCCACGACAGCCTCCTGACGGAGCTCGGCCTGCACCCCGCCGACTTCGGGATGGAGCGGATCGAGCGCAAGGTGACACCGCTCTGGATGGCCGTCAGAGGTCCGTTCCGCACCGGCCGGCCCGGCCCCTCGGTGGAGGTGGTGCGGGCGCTGCTCGACGCCGACGCCGACCCACGGGCGACCGACCGCCCCGGCAGAACGCCGCTGCACGTCGTAGCCGAGAGCCGACTCCCCTACGAACGCGAGCGGCCGGTCGCCGAGCGGCTGGAGATCCTGCGCTGCCTCATCGACGCGGGCGCGGACGTCGAGGCCGAGGACCGGCTCGGTCTGACGCCGCTGCTGGTGGCGGTCGACGCGCCGGAGTTCGTCGCGGCGCTGCTCGACGCCGGCGCGGACCCGGCGCGGCGCACCGCGCACAAGGACCTGGTCGGGATCAAAGGCGTGTCCGCCCTGCACGCCGCCGCGAGCGGCAGCCACCAGGAGGTACTCCGGCTGATGCTCGAACGCGTCGGTGATCCCGACCCGCGCACGACGGCGGGCGCGACGCCCCTGCACTGCGCGGTGTGGCGGGAAGCCGGGACCGGCGTCATCGAAACGCTCATCGCCGCCGGGGCCGACGTCAACGCCCGGATCGCCGATCCGTCCGGGCTCAGGGTCGACAGCGACACGCCGCTCGGCATCGCCCGGGAGAAGGGCCTCGACAAGATCGCCGAGGTGCTCACACGGGCTGGGGCAGCCTGACCCGGCAGGCTCGGGCCTCAGGGCTGGGACGGCTGCTGTTGCGGTTGCCCGTACGTCTGACCGTCGTGGCCGCTCGCGCTCTGCGCCAGCAGCTGCTCCGCCTGTTCTTTGGTCACTTTCTGCTCCGCGCCGCAGAAGGTGCACTGCGTTGCGTACTTCGTGGAGAACGGGAACAGCGGCACGAAGAACAGCGTGAACTTCGTGACGCGCTTCCTGAGCGTGTGCGCGGAGGGGTTGCCGCAGTGGCCGCAGACCAGCGTCAGTATCGCGAGTTGATACAGGTATCCCTTGGTGCCAAAGATGATCACGCTGCTGGTCCTCCCGGGTCAGTGCCTGCGAGCGGCACGGTGCCGTCACGGAGCACAGTCTCACGCATGTCGGTGTTCTCGGCGACCAGCACCGCCGGTGCACGACGACGCGGGGCCTCTCTCCTTGAAGAGAGGCCCCGTGCCGTTCCGTGCCGTTCGCGGTCTACTCGACGTTGATCCTGAACGTGCTGGTCGTGTTGCGGATGTCCTGGGCGTTGCCGCTCATCCGCAGATTGCGGAAGGTGGCTTCACCGACGGCGGGGCCCTGACCGGGTTCCGGGAGTTCGTTGGCCCAGATGCCGAACCCGGACTTGGCGTCGAACGCGTCGCCGCTCTTCTTCGAGTTGGTGATGGTGATGTCGGTGAAGATCGTGTCCTTCACCGGGAACTGCGCCTGCCCGCCGACGTAGTTGGTCTGGAACATCACGCCTCCGTAGGTGGAGTCGTCGATGTCGACGTCGTTGACGCGGATGCCCTGGAAGACCTTGGAGGCGGAGAACGCCCAGATGGCCGGGAAGACCTGCGCGCCCCAGAAGTGGCCGCCCGTTCTTTCCAGGGAGACGTTCTCGATCGTCGTGGGCTCGGTCCCGAAGCCGTTCATCGGGTAGCCGAAGTCCAGCGAGGAGATCGTGATGCCGGAGTAGACCAGGGTGTCGGCGACGCGGATGTTGCGGAAGGTGTTGTTGTAGCCACCGTAGACGGCGATTCCGGCGGCCCGCCAGGTGAGTGTGGACGTCAGGTTCTCGTAGAGGTTGTTCTTCTCGTCCGCTCCGCCCGCGTCGATCGCCGAGAAGAGGGCGAAGCTGTCGTCGCCCGTGGCCCGGGCGTCATTGTTGACGACGTGGTTGTCGGTGGAGCCGTTCGTCATGTTGATGCCGTCGGCGAACATGTCCCGGATGCGGGAGTTCTGGATGGTCATGTTGTCGGTGTTGGCGCCCCAGTAGAGGCACACCATGTGCTCGACCCAGATGTTGTCGATGGTGATGTCGGAGACGCCTGCGAAGTCGAACACCTTGCCCGGGCCGTCGATGCGGGACGTGTAGTTGCCGAAGTAGGCGAATCCGGCGAACGTCGAGCCCTTGGCGGTGGCGTCGGCCCGGAAGCCGATGTCGGTGTTCTCCTGCGAGGAGGGCGCGTGGAACCGGGTGAACCACGGTCCGGCTCCGACGACCTTGACCGCCTTGCCGTAGACCTGGAACTTGCTGGAGGTCTCGTAGTCTCCGGCGGGCAGGTAGACGCCGACGAGCTTGCCCGTCGTGTCCATGCGGACCTTGTCGAGCGCGTTCTGCACGTCCTGGTGTGAGAAGCCGGCCGGGACCGCGTAGGCGGCGGGGTCCGGGTTCGCAGCCGCGGTCGCCTGCTCGGTGTTGATGAAGTCGATGGCGTAGGTGGAGGTGTTGGCCGCGTCCTTCTGGAGCCGGATCTTGGAACCGGCCGGAACGGTCTTGCCGAGCAGCAGGTTCGCCTCGTCGTAGATGTGGCGGGGCGCACCGGAGCCGGGCGAGTTGCCGGGCGCGGTCTCGTTGCCGTACAGCCAGGCGTACTTCGAGGTCAGATCGATCGCCTTGAGGAACTGGCCGTCCACGTAGACGTTCAGCGTCGTGTTGGTGCCGTCGGGGATGGAGAAGCGGGTCACCAGGGTGTTGGTGGCCGCGCGGGTGGTCCACTCGACGTACTGGCCGGTCGCGCCGAGGGTGACCGCCTTGCGGCCGCTGGCCTCGCCGGCGAAGTCGCCGATGGTCCGGTTCGGGCCGACGACCTTGGCTCCGCCGCCGACCGTGCCGTCCTCGGCCTCGTACATGTCGTACGGCATGTCCGCGCCGCGGCCGACGAACAGGGGCTGCGTGGTGGTGTTGTTGGCCCGTTTGACCGGCACTTCGTTGGCGTCGTCGGCGATGACGGTCTTGACGGTGTACTTGCCGTTGGCGGCCGTCCATGAGCCGAGGCTGACGGGTGCGGTCGTCTGACCGGCCGCGATGGCGCCGCTGTAGGAGCCGGTCAGGGTCTTGACGGTGGCTCCCTTGGAGTCCTGGATCGTCAGCGTCACGTCGTGGGCGCCCGAGGCCGAGGCCGTCGTGCCCTGGTTCTTGATCGCGAGGGTGAATTTGACGTCGTCACCGGCCGACGGGCTGGACGGGGTCCATGAGACCGGTGCGGCGACCAGGTCGGAGCTGGAGACCGGCTTGACGACAAGGGCGTCGGAGCGGGTGAAGGCGTTGTTCGCCTCGTTCTGCTCGATGACCTTGTTCGACGGGTCCACCTCGGCGCCGACCGCGTAACTGCCCGCGTCCCGGGTGCCGATGCTCGCGGTGACCGTCTTCGACTCGCCGGCCGCGAGGGCCGGGACGTCCGCCGTGGCGGCCTTCGTGCCGCCGAGCGTGAAGTTCAGGTCGGTGGCCTTCGACGCCTTGGTGCCGCTGTTGGTGACGGTCGCCGAGAGGCTGACGGCGTCGGTCTCCACCGGGGCGGCGGGCGTGTTCGTGATACCGGTGACCTTGAGGTCCGGGTTGGCGGCCGGGGTGCCGATCACCTGGAACTCGGCGACCTGTGCGCCCGGGGCGCCGGAGTTGGCGGTGAACCTCAGCTGGATGTCCGCGGCCGTGCCGGTGACCGGGATCGTCACGGTGTTTCCGCCGGCCGGGTTGAAGGTGTAGTCCTTCGCCGCCACGAGGCTCGTGAAGGCCGTCGCGTCCTGGTCGCGGCCGAGCACCTGGATGTTCTGGGTGCGCGTGGACCAGGCCGCGTCGGGGTTGAGCTTGACGACGACCTGGCCGAGGTCGGCGTTGGCGCCCAGCTTGGTGGTGAGGGTGGCCGGGTAGGCGCCGCCCGCGCTCTCCCAGTAGGTGCTGGTCTGACCGTCGTTGGCGTTGGCGGCGACGTAGGTGAAGGTGTACGAGGATGCCTCGATGGGCTTGCCCTGGGCGAGGTCGGAGCCGGTACCGGAACCGGGCCGGGTGACGCTGTTGCTCGCCGCCGACACGTTCCCGGCAGCGTCCTTCGCCTTCACGTAGTAGGTGACCGTCGCCGCGGCCGAGGGGGTGTCGGTGTACGTCGTGACGTCGCCCGCCACGGACTTGACGAGCTCGCCGCCCGCGTAGACGTCGTAACCGGTGACCTTGACGTTGTCGGTCGACGCCTGCCAGGTGAGCTTCACGTCGCTGCCGGACTGTGTGTAGGCGAGGTTGCCGGGCGCCGTGGGGGCCTGGGTGTCGCCGCCCGTTCCCTTGCGGGTGACGCTGTTGCTGTTGGCGGAGACGTTGCCCGCGGCGTCCTTGGCCCGGATGTAGTAGGTGATGTCGCTGTCGGCCGGCTGGGTGTCCGTGTACGTCAGGACGTTCCCGGCGACGCTCGCCCGCAGCTGTCCGCCCGCGTAGATGTCGTAGCCGGTCACGCCGGTGTCGTCGGTGGCCGCGTTCCAGGTCAGCTTGATCTGGCCGGTGGCCGGCTCGGTGTAGCTCAGGTTCGTCGGCGCGGTGGGTGCCTGGGTGTCGCCGGTGGTCGGTCCGTAGACCTCGAGCTCGGACAACTGCCCGGCTGGCCAGCCGGTGTTGGCGGTGATCAGCACGCGCACGTAGCGCGTCGTGGTGGTGTCGAAGCTGATGGTCGCCGACTGGTCGTTGCCACTGACGTCCTCGAAGGGGTATGCCTTCGAGGCCGTCAGGTCGGTGAAGTTCTGGTTGTCCGCCGAGCCCTGGATCTTGAGCGTCTGACTGCGGCTCGGCCATCCGCTGGGCAGCCGCAGGGTCACCTGGTTCACCTTGACCGACGATCCGAGATCGACCTGGAGCCACTGGGGGAAGGCGTTGTTCTTGCTCTCCCAGTAGGTGGCCCGGTTGCCGTCACCGGCGTTGGCCGCCCCGTAGACGTCGGCGTGCCCGCTCTCGGTGAAGGTCTTGCCCAGGGCGAGGTTGGGGGTCGAGGCGGCGCCCGTGAAGACCTGCATCTCGCCGAGCTGGGCGGTGGAGGCGACCGAGTTCTTGCTGAAGTCGGCGCGCACGTACCGGGCGAGGGTCGCGGGGAAGGAGATCTTGACCGTGTTGCCGTTGCCGGGGCTGAAGACGTACTGCGCCGACGGCTTCAGCGTGGCGAAGCTCTTGCCGTCGGCACTGCCCTGGAGGGCCAGCGTCTGCTTGCGGGTCTGCCAGTCGGCGGGCAGGCGCAGCACGACCTGGCGGACGCGCTCGGTCCGGCCGAGGTCGGTCTGCACCCACTGGGCGGACTTCTTTCCGGCCTGCCAGTAGGTGTCGGCGTCGCCGTCGGCGACATTGGCGGCCGAGTGGGTGCCGAGGGCGCTGCCGGACTTGGCCGGGGCGTCCGCGGCGGCGTTGGGACCGCCGGCCGCCTGCGCGCCGACGGCCGGCAGGCCCAGAACCGTGACAGCGGAGGCGAGCGCAGCAGTTGCTGCGCGCCGTCTCCAGGATCTCGGCTTGTGTCGAGTCATGCGGGATCACTCCCTGCGGGGGTTCGCGCGCGCCGGAGGGGCGGCGAGGACGGCTCTTTCCTGGTCAGAGCGGTGGCGCGGTACGGCAAGGCGGCGGGAGCTCCCGTATGGAGAGGACGAACCCACACGGGATGCCATGTTCGACTTTTTGCATTGTTTCCATCGGAATATTGCAGAACTATGTGAGTGCGTCTACGGTCACGACGGCACACTTTTCACCGCATACACCGAGGCCTCGGCCTGCTCTCTACAGCGCAAGCGCACGCAAGTGACGCAAATTCTTGCGTAGTCCAGTCACGCGCGCATCCCATCGTCTTTCTCGGCGAACCTCACGACCCCGCACGTCCTACGCTTGCGTAGTAGACGACGTTTCGAAGGGATGGTCGCAGTGACCCTGGGAGCATTGGAGGGCGCGGTCATGCGGGTGTGCTGGGAGGTCCAAGCGCCCGTAACCGTCCGCGCCGTACTCGGCAGGCTCAATGAGGGCCGGGACCAGCCGCTGGCCTACACCACGGTGATGACGGTGATGAGCCGCCTCACCGAGAAGGGCATGCTCGACCGGGCCCCGCAGGGTCGCGGCTACGTGTACACGGCGGCCGTCGCGGACGAGGCCGCGATCGCCGTACGGGAGGTCCTGCGGGCGCACGGGGATGCCGCGGTCACGCATTTCGCCGCCGAGGCGTCACTGGACCCGCAGTTGCGGGACCGTCTGCGGCGGCTGCTGGAGCAGTCGCCGTGACCGGCCACCGCGCCTTCTGGACACTGGTCGCCTTATCCGCGACCATCCGAGCGGCGGTGGCCTATCTCGGCTGCTGCCTGGCGATGGCGCTGGCCTGGCGGATCACCCATCACGGGGCCGGTCCCCGCCTGCTGTCGAGCGCCGTGTGGGCCGGTGCGGTGTTGCTGACCCTGTCAGTGGCCGGAGCCGTGCGATCCGTCCAGCGGGTGCGGCGCGGGCTGGGCGCGACCCGGACTGTCGGTCGCCACGTGCGCGCCGCGGCCGTCGACGATGCGGCTGTGCGTGCCGCTGCCCGGCAGGTGGCTCCGACCGTCCCGGTTGATGTGGTGGAGGATGCCGGTCGCTTCGCGTTCGCCTACGGCTTGCTGCGTCCCCGGGTGGCGGTCAGCAGCGGACTGGTGGAGTCGGCAACCTTTGAGGAACTGCGCGCGGTTCTGGCCCATGAGGCCGAGCATGTCCGTGGTCGCGACCCGCTCAGAGCCCTGGTCGCCAGTTTTCTGACGGCACAGCACTTCGCGCTCCCGTTGCTGGGCCACCTGCGGGCGGCGGTCGTCGCCGATCGCGAACTGGCGGCGGACCGCTGCGCGATGGCGCGCTGCGGCGCAGGCGCTGTGGCAGGGGCGCTGCTGAAGGTCGGCGACGCGCCTCGGTGGGCGCATGCCGCGCCCGCCGCGGCGATGGGGGGACGTGCCCTGCTCGCCGCGAGGATCACCCAACTGGAGGGCGATCCGCCGCCGCCCGCGCGCCCGGACCGCCGACAGGTGGCGGTCACCGCGGCCGGGGCCGCCCTCTACGCATGGGCGATCGCCGGCTCTGCCTGGCTGGTTGCGGCGACTCCCCTGATCTGCCTGGGACGGGGGCACTGAGCGTCGAGCGCACGACGGCCCCTCTTCTACTACGACCAGGTAGTAATTACTACGTGAGCGTAGTAGGTTGAGGGTGTTGCGCCCCGAGAGGAGTCATTGTCATGGCCGCCGCCCGGAACAAGCAGATTCGCCACCCGCTGTTCGCTCGCGTCTATCCGAGGATCAACGCCTTCGCCGAGGCTCACGGCGCGCTGGAACACAGGCGGGAGCTGCTCGCCGGCGCCACCGGCCGAATCGTGGAGATCGGCGCCGGGTCCGGTGCCACCTTCCGGCACTACCCGCCGGAGGTCGAGCAGGTCATCGCCATCGAGCCCGAGCCCCGGCTGCGGGCACTCGCCGAGCGCGCGGCGGCCGATTGTCCGGTGCCCGTGGAAATCCGGGCGGGCCGGGCCGAGGCGCTGCCCGTGCCCGACGCCTCCGTCGACGGGGTGGTGGCCTCACTTGTCCTGTGCTCGATCGCCGACGTCCCCGCCACACTCGCCGAAGCGGCCCGCGTCCTGCGGCCGGGCGGATGTCTGTACTTCTACGAGCACATCAGGTCGACGCGGCCCGCCTTGGCCAGGCGACAGCGGATCGTCAACGTGGTGTGGCCGCTGCTGGGGGGAGGCTGCAACCTGACCCGGAATCCCGAACCGGCCATCAGTGCCGCCGGATTCACGATCGAACGCGCGAGGCACTTCGATTTCCTCATCAACAGCCGCACCACACCCAGCTCTCCGTGTGTCATCGGCGTGGCCCGTAAAGCCTCGAGCCCAGCTGCGTAAGGGGCGTCCCCCGACGCATCAAGCTCAGCGGGTGGCATTGGAGGGGCCGAAGAACTCGATCTCGGCGATGGCCACCTGCTTCTTGGCGTCGGCTCCGTAGGCCGAACGGATCGTGAAGCGGACCGCGGTGACGTTCTCGGCGCGGAAGGGGCGGTGCTGGAAGCCGACGCCCTGGTCGAGGTTGAGGTCCCTGGTGGTGGTTTTGCCGTCGTCCGTGGTGATGCGGACCTCGACGCGGTGCGGGAGGGCGGACTTGGTGAGGGTGTCACCGCGGGCGGACTGGCCGGGGGTGATGCCGATGTCGAGCAGGCGTACCGGGTCCCGGAAGCGGGCCTCCAGCCATTCCCCCTCGGCGGACTGGGGAACCCCCGGGCCCCACCAGGAGTTGCTGACCGCGTCGAATGCCTTGTCGGGGCCGTGCTCGGGGTAGGAGCGGGAGGCCTTGACGGAGTCCGGGACGAGCGGGGCGCGCTTGGCGAAGTGGTCGCGTACGGCATTGACGGCCCGCGGGGTCTGGAAAAGGGCCCAGGCCACCAGCCCCAGTACCGCCGCGAGGGCCACCCAGCGCAGGATGCGGCCGATCTGGTGGCGCAGGCGGGGGCGGTCGCCCGCCCAGGGCACCTCCCTGTTGCGGTGGTCGAGCAACCGCCGCCACCAGGGGCGGCGGGCCGGGTTCTCCGGGCCCTCGGCCATCGGCATGGCACACCGGGCGCAGAAGTGGCGGTCGGGGCGGTTGGCGGTGCGGCACCAGGGGCACGCGACGCCGCCGTGGCTCTCCGGTTCTCCCGGGGTGCGGACCTCCGGGCGGGCCGGGGCGGGGCGGCCGGGGAGGACCGGGGACACGGACGGGGGGCGGTCCGGTTCGCCCTGAGGGTCGGCCACGGGCACCAGGAGGTCTCTGGCCCGGTCCCGTTCCCGGTCCCGTTCCTGGTCCCCGTCGGCGGTGCCGTTTCCGGTGGTGGCCCACGCCCGGGGCGCGGGTCGGGTGGGGTGGTCGTCCCCGCCGGGATCGCCGGTGCCCGGCCGGTCCTCGGCGTCGGCCGGACCGGGGCGGCCCTGCGCGAGGTCGGGCCGGTCGGATCCGGGCGGGGCGGGCTGATCTGCCGTCATCGGGCCCGGCGAGCCGGGGACACCGGCAGCCGAGCGGCGTGACGCCGACGCGTCACCGGCCGACCCGCTGCCCGCCGGCTCACCCTCACCACCGGTCGGCTCACCACCAGCCGTTGCCCGCCGCGGCCACGGCTCGTGGTCGGGGCGCGGGGCCGGGGGCCGGGCGGGGGGCCAGGGCAGCACCGCGCCGCAGCCGTCGCAGAAGGACTGCTCCGGCTCGTACCGCGTACCGCACTCCGCGCAGGCCAGGGTCGGCTCCCTGGTGTCGCGGCCACCGGATGCCTGACTGGCGGTCATGTCTGAGGGTTCCTTTCCGCAGCGGTCACCTGGACCGTGTAGGGGACGTGGGCGGGGCGCGCGGCTGCCACGATCTCGTTCAGGCGGTGCTCGTCGGCCGGGGTCGGCGACGGGAGGCGCAGGGTGACGTGGAGCCCGGGGCGGGGTTCGCCGGGGAAGGCGCCGCGGGGGCGGGCGCTCCAGGTGGCGCCGCCGCTTTCGGTGATCTCCGCTTCGACGCCGAAGGCGAGCCGTATGGTCTCGGCCAGGCCGCCGCGGGTGCCGCGAACGCGGTGCAGATACGCCGCGGCGGCGACCGCGTCGCGCAGCCGGGCCACGCCTTCCGGGTTGTCGTCCTCGATGCCGTCGGTCTCGGCGCCGATCCAGATGCCGAGCCAGCGGGTGAAGTCGGTGGGGGCGAGGGCGGGGGTGAAGTAGCTGTCCTGGCAGTCCAGGACGTTGTGGAGGGGGGCCAGGACCTCGTCGAGCCCGGCGATGAAGCGCTGCATCAGGTCGTCGTCGGCGAAGACGGCGGGCAGCATCAGGGCGAGCGGGGTGGAGGAGGCAAGGCCGTCGATGGAGCCCCTCATGAGGCGTCTCCGATCACCCGGACACGGTGGTCGTAGGAGAAGACGAGGGACGGCGGGTCGAGGTCGATCCGGTCGGTCGGGTTGCCGCGTTTGCCGCTCAGCGGGTCGGCGGCGTGCAGCCGTACCTCGTCCACCAGTTCCACCCCGGGGGCGCGCTGGAGTACGGCGAAGATCTCGCCCGCTTGGACGGGGCGGCCGAAGGGCCAGCCGGTGCCGTCGGCGCCGCCGGTGAGCGGGTCGATGTGGCGGTGGAGGGCGTCGTGGGCGTCGCGCCGGACCCGGTCGGCGTCGACGCCGCGGAAGGCGTGGACGGTGGCGACGACGGTGACGCCCTGGTAGTACGGCGGGCCGACCGCGAGCCGGGTGCCGATCAGCCGCCGGTCGTCGAGGTAGCGGGTGATGCGCTGGAGCAGCGCGTCGGCGGGGACGAGTTGTTCGAAGCGGAGCCGTCCGCCGGGGTCGGGGACGGCGCGCGGGACGACGAGGACGCGTACGGCGTAGGCGCCGTGGCTCTCGGGTTCGCCTTCCAGACACGTGATGCGGGCGGTCTCGGGCGCGGCGCGGCGGGCGAGTTCCTCGTAGTCGCGCAGGGTGACGGCGCGGTCCTGGGCGCGCAGCGTGATCGGGGCGCGGGCCTTGGCCTCCTCGACGGTCTCGCCGTCCACTCCGCCGTGGGCGGCCTCGCGGTTGACGACCTCGGCGACGTACGGGACGGAGTCGCGCAGGATGCGGATGGCGCCGCGGGCGACGTTGCCGGTGCGCCCGCCCCCGGTGCGGTAGCGGCGGGCACGGATCACGGCGCCCTTGGGCGGTACGGCCCCGTACTGGCGCAGGGTGCCGTCGGGTTCGCGGACGGCGGGGCCGAAGGCGATCTCGCCGGTCGCGGCGTCGAGGGTCAGGTGGCGGTCGTGCGGCCGGGAGGCGGCGAAGTGCGGGACGACCTCCCAGTCGATCCAGCCGTCCCCCCCGGCGTGGCCGGCCACCTGGAGGTGGAGCGGGGGTACGTCGCCGACGACCGGGGCGTGGGCGAGCCGCAGCCGCTGGCCGGGCAGCCCGGTGGACTCGCCCAGGGCCTCGTCGTCCACCGTCTCGGCGTGGACGGCGGGGACGGTGCCGCCCATGGTGAACGACTCGGCCGACCGCACCGTGGGCGAGGAGGTGTAGAAGGGCTGGCCGGGCCCGGGCTCGGTGACCCGGCAGCGCAGCCAGCCCGCTTCCTTCCGCCCGGTGCGGGAGAGAATGTGCCCGCCGGGGACGTGCAGGACAACGTCACCGGGGCGGTTGAGGCCGCCGGTGGTGTCCCGGTCGACCTCACAGACCACCCAGCCGTCGGCGGTCCACGCCTCCCAGACCAGCGGCGGCTGCCGGGGGTCCACGCCGACACCGTCGACCTGGCTGTCGAGCCGCAGCGCGACCGCGCAGTGCGGGACGGCGGCGCTGAGCCCGAGCAGCATGCAGTCCCCGGGCGCCGGGGACTGGGCGAAGCACAGCACGTCGGTCCCCTCGACGAGGTCCGTGGTGCGGTCGGTGACCTGCTGTCCGCGGTGCTGCACGGCGAGATGGCGCAGTTCGCTGGCGACGACGGTCAGTTCGCGCTCGGTGGCGAAGACGACCGCTTCCTCGCTGTCGCCGCGCCGGGTGGCGGTCTCGGTGCCGAGCGGGACGCGGACCGGGTCCGCCTGCGGAGCGGACAGCCAGAAGGTGACGTCGGTGCGCGCGGCGGACGGCGGGAAGAGGGTGATGCCGACGAGGTCGAGGAAGGCCAGGTGGTTCTTCTCGGGGATCCGGTTGAGCCGGTAGACGATCTGGTCGGCCATGTGGGCGACCGTTTCCACGAGGGTGACACCGGGGTCGGAGACGTTGTGGTCGGTCCACTCGGGGGCGCGCCGCTGGATGTAGCGCTTGGCGTCGTCGACGAACTGCTGGAAGCGCCGGTCGTCGAGGTTCGGGGAGGGCAGTGCCATCAGCGATCGCTTTCGGTGGCCGGTCCGCCGCCGGGGCCCTCGCCGTCGGGGCCGGCGGCGTCGGAGGACGGATCGGGTTCGTCGTGGGAGGGGATGACATAGAACGGGAAGACGAGGCTGCGCGGGTTGTTGGTGCCGCGGATGACGTACCGGACGTCGATGAAGAGCACCCCCTGGTCGTCGCCCGCGGTCACCTCCACCTCACGCACCTCGATACGGGGCTCCCAGCGGTCCAGGGTGGTGTACACCTCGTGCTGGATCCGGCCCGCGGTGGCCTCGTTGACGGGCGCGAAGACCAGGTCGTGGATGGCGCAGCCGAACTCGGGGCGCATGCGCCGCTCGCCCGGGGCGGTCGCGAGCACCAGCCGGATGGCCTCCTCGATCTCCCGCTCCCCGCTGACCAGGGCGATGCCCCCGATCGGGCTGACGCGCAGGGGGAAGGACCAGCCGGAGCCGACGAACTGCCCGGCCATCAGAGGGGCACCGGCTTGGCGTTGACGGTGACCAGGCCGGTCAGCGCGACGGAGGTGCCCCCGATGGTGATGACGCCGGGCGTCATCACCTGGAGGGTCCCGGGGCGGACGTTCACGTTCCCGCCCGTCACGCTCAGGGTCCCGGCCTGGACGGATCCGGTGGCGCCCTTGAGGCTGAAGGCGCTGCCCGCGGTGGCGGACAGGGCCCCGCCCGCCGTGAAGGTCATCGCTCCCCCGGCCCGCAGGTTCATGGTGCCGTGCGACCTGAGGCTGAGGTCCGTGCCCGCCTCGACCGACACCGACCGGGTTCCCTTGATGACGACGGAGCCCTTGCTGTCCACGGTGATCTCGGTCCTGGTGCGGTCCAGGTTGATGGTGAGCCGGTCGTCGCCGGTCCTCAGCCGCACGCCACGCTTGCCGAGCCGCTGGCTGAGCAGGTCCAGGCGGTTGTTCTCCCGGTCGGCGACGGTGTGCCGGGTCGCCTTGCCCTTGAGGGGGTCGTACAGCGGTACGTCGCCGGGTTCCGGCTTGTCCTTGCCGCTGTAGAGGCCGCCGATGACGTACGGATGGTCCAGTGCGCCGCGGTCGAACGCCACCAGGACCTCGTCCTTGACGTCCAGCGGGAGGATGCTGCCGCCGTCCACCCCGCCGGACTGCACGGTGCGGGTCCAGTCGCTCTCGTAGGTGGCGTCCAGCCAGGGGAACTCCAGCTTCACCCGGCCCTGTTGCAGCGGGTCCTTCACGTTGGTGACGATCGCGTTGGCCACGGACGGCATCCGGGGCGCGGCCGCCGTTCCGCCGGAGGCGAGGCCGTACAGCGACCGCCACTGGCGGCCGCTGACGGTCACCCAGGTCTGGTAGTGGCTGCCCGGCTCGAAGACGTGGCGGACACCGGTCATCGTGTACTTGCCCTCGAAGGGTTTGCCGACGTCCTTGAGCGTCACCGGGATGTCGGGGCGCAACTTGGGGTTGCCGCGGACGGTGACCTCCAGTTCGGCGAAGGCCGATGTCACGTCGTCGGCCAGCGACTCCGCCGCCCGCTCGACCTGTCCGTCCTCGTCGTACGGGACGGCCGTCTCGACCAGGCTGACCGGTTTGAACTTCGTCTTACCGGAGCCGGGTCCGGTGCCGATGGCGAGCGCGGGGTTGCTCTTGGTCGACGCCTGGGCGGTGAGGGGCGCCTTTTCCTGCACGTTCCATCCGCGCGCCCGCGCCCGGGGAACCTGGTCGGCGGAGGTGACGGAGGTCCGGCAGCGCAGGATGTCCCGGCCGCCCTGGAGCACGAACGGGCTTCTGTCACTGTCCAAGCTCGGCGGAGGGGCCCCGGCGGCGCTCTCACGGCTGACGAACTGGAACTTCCCCCGGGAGTCCAGGTACATCACCTTCTTGTTCTCGTCCGCCAGGCGGGCCAGGAAGTCCCAGTCACTGACGTTGTCCTGGGTGACGTGTTCGTACGCGGACCCGGTGGATTCGATCCGTCCCGCACGGATCCCGCTCTTCTTGATCAGCTTCCTGGCGATGTCGCTGGCGGACAGGCCCGGGTATCCGGCCACCCGGCGCTGGCGCACCATGCGGTGGCCGAGGTCGTAGCCCCGTACGACGGTGAACGTGCCGGTGCCGTCGTAATCCGTCTCCAGCCCGGTGACCTCGCCGGTGAACAGCGGATCCTGCGCCCCCTTGCCGTCCGCCACGGGCGCCAGCACGACCTCGCTGCCGATGGTGACGCGCGCCTGCTGCAACACCTTCCGGCGCTGATCGCGGAAGGTGAGCTGGAAGGCACCGGGCACCCCCGCCCCGAAGTCCACCCATGCCTCGGTCAATCGGCTCGCGACTTTCGGGGGCAGGACGGTGTCGTTCAGTTTCACGTGGATGACGCTCGAGTACGCGATCTTCGTCATCAGGCGGTCACCTCCTCGACCGCGGGCAGGATGAGTTCCGAGCCGGGCTCGAGCCGCGACGGGTCGTCGATGCCGTTGGTCTCGGCGATCACCCGCCAGACGGTGGCGTCCCCGTACTCCCGCCAGGCCAGCGACTGGAGCGAGTCGCCCGCCACCAGCCGGTGGACGCGGCGCGCGGTGAGCGCACCCGACGTGGGGTTCTGTCGCTCGGTACTACCCGGTATCTCATGCAACTGGACCTGGCAGGTGGCCCGGATCGGCACCCCGGTGGTGGAGAAGAGGGTGTACGTCGCGTCCACGGACTCGACGTAGGCGGTGAAGCGCGCGGTGGAGAACGAACCCCACTGGAACACCACCCACGGCGTCGACGGCTGCTTGGCGGCGAGGCTCGCCTCGGTCACCTCACAACAGGAGAAAAGCGCCTCGGCCTTCTTCAGCACGCTGTTGCCGTCCGGCTCGTCGGAGGAGTCCAGGAACACGTCAATGCCGAGCCGTCGGGGCTCGGGGCCCATGAACTCCGGCTCCGAGCCGTCACGGACGGCCGCGCTCGGGGTGGCCTTCCAGGTCGTGCGGCGGCTCATGGTGAGCTGGGACGGGTTGAAGTCGAAGGTGAAGTTCTTGATCAGCGCGCCGGGGGTGGTGCTCTCCCCGACGGGGGGCTGGTGGATCGCCAGCGAGGCGCGCACCAGGCTCTTGCCGGCACCGCCCTTGGCTCCCCCCTTCGCGCCGCCCCTTCCGCCGCCCCTGCCTCCGTGCCCGGCCATCTACGCCGCCCCCGCATCCGTGAAGCCGTGGTGGGTGATCTCCAGCACCTCGGTGGCCACCGCCGGGCTCTCCGGGTTGAGTGAGGGCCCCTGCCAGCTCACCGGCAGCACGTCTATCAGCCCCCACTGGGCGACCAGCGAACCGTCCGCGCGCAGCGCGGCGATCTGGCCGGTGGGGCGGGTGACGCCCGTGGTGACGGACGAGATCCAGGCCGCGACCTTCGCCGTGTCCGGGGTGAGGGGCCGGGCCAGCCGGATGCTGGAGAACGTCACGCGGGACGGCAGTTGCCAGACGAAGCCGTTGTTGCCGCCTTCTTGGTGCTGCTCGATCTCCACCGCGGACGACAGGCCCTCGCAGCTGTTGAAGTACCCCAGGCTCTCGCCGTCGATGGTGAGGGTGAAGAAGATCGTGGATCCCGGGTCGAGATCACTGGGCATCGGGGTCGGCCTTCTTTCTTGCTACGGGTGGTGCGGTCTGGGTGCGCTGGGGTTTTGAGCGTCGGTCCGGTGGTCCGGTGGTCAGCGGCGTGGGTCACGGAGCCTGCCGACGCGCTCGCGGTCGAGGCGGAACTCGGTCCTCAGCAGCCGCGTCAGCGGGCCGATCAGCCGGTGGACCAGCTCGTCGAGCTGGCCGTCCGTCAGCGCCCGGGGGTCGAAGCCGGCGGTGGGCGTGCGCTCGGAGGCGGTGGACTTGCGGGTGCCGGTGCGTTCGCCTGCCTCTGTTTTGGTGGTGTGCGTACTGGTCCTCGTGCTCGTCGTCCGTGGGTTCTGGGACGCGGTGGGGGTGCGCTGGACGGTCCGGGCCGGCGGGGGTGACGGCGTCGTGCTCGGGAGGGGCAGCGCGGGGCGCGGTGAGGCGGGCGTACGGGCCGGTGTGGCGCCACTTCGCTGCACGGGCAGCGGTACGGGCGGTACGGGCGGTACGGGTTCCCCGCGCCGCAGCTGTACGGGTGCGGCGGGCGAAGTGTGCCGGGGCGCGGGCGGCTGAGGCCGCGCGCGGGGAGGGGCCGCGCTACGGGGAGGGGCCGCCACGCGCTGCACCGGCAGAGCGGCAGGCGGACCACCGCCCGAGGCCCGCCGCGCGGGCGCGTGGCCGGGCTGCGCGAGCGGCTGTGCCACGCCGGGCGTACGGGCCGCGGCGATCCGCTGCGCCACGGACCCTACGAGCGGCGCGGCGGACGACGGCGCCTGGGGCGGCGCGGCCACCGGCATCGTCGCCCCACCGAACGCCGCACCCTCAACACCCGCCGCCGACCGCGCCTCCGGCTGCCCCTGAGGCGCTGCGGGCGGGGCGGACAGGGCGGACGGCTGCGCGGCGGCGCGCTGCACGGGCGTGGCTGGACCTCCGCCCCCGTCGCCGCCCCCGTCGCCGTCCCCGGACCGCCGCACGGGCAGGGACGGCGAGGGCGCCCGCGTCGCGTCGGCGGGACCGTTGCGGGGTGCGGCCACTCTGCGCTGCACGGGAACGGCATCGGCCGCGGAGGGCCTGGGGGGTGGCGCCGCCGCGGGCCCACTGCCCGTATCCGTCCCTGGTCGGCCGCCCGCACTCGTGCGGCCAGGCGCGAGCCGCGCGGGGGACGGCACAGTGACGGCCTCGCGCTGCACGGGCGGAGGGGTTTGCGGCAAGCGCATCGGCGCGCCGGCGCGCGGTCGCGGCTGTGGGGGCTGTGGGGCCGGTCCGGCCTTGGCGGACCGCACCGCTCCTGACGTGGCCGCCTTGCGCTGCACAGGAACACCATCGGCGGCGGATGGCCTGAGGGGCGGCGTCGCCGCGGGCCCGCCCTCCGCAGGTGCCGACGCGGCGGTGGGCTGCCCCGGTGGGCCGTCCGTACCCTCCCGACCCGACGTGGGCTGCGAGGGTGACGGCGACGGGACGGCCTCGCGTTGCACAGGCGTACGGGACTCGGCCGGCCCGGCAGCGCGGCGCACCGACGAGGCCACGCTCGCATTGCCGTCCGCGCCTGACGGCGCGACGGCTCCGGGGGCGGAAAGGGGCTGACCAGGTGTCCGTGACGGTGGTGCCCCCTGGGGGATACGGGTGCCGGTCGCCGCGGTACCCGGCGGCGTCGCCGACACGGACGGCGCGGGCATGGCCTGCACCGGAGAGACCGCCCGGGGAGCGCGACCGGTGGTCGCGGCGCTGGGGACGGGGGCCGCCGCCGAGCCCCGGGTCACCGGCCCGGCCGGTGAACCCCCCGGCTGTGGCGCGGTCCCCCGGTCGACACGACGCAGCGGCACCGCCGTTGGCGCACTGGCGCGCTGTACAGGGGTAGCCCCGGCCGGGGCCACCGTCGATAGCGCGGAGGTAAGGGCCCGCGCCGACGCCAAGGGAAGCGAGGCGGGGAGCCTGGGACGGCTCGTCTCCCGCCGGGGCCCGGCCGGTGAACCCCCCGGCTGTGGCGCGGTCCCCCGGTCGACACGACGCAGCGGCACCGCCGTTGGCGCACTGGCGCGCTGTACAGGGGTA
>NZ_JBEOSB010000009.1:60633-153722 GCF_040302705.1 Streptomyces sp. NPDC097640 | reverse complement strand
CCACCGTCGATAGCGCGGAGGTAAGGGCCCGCGCCGACGCCAAGGGAAGCGAGGCGGGGAGCCTGGGACGGCTCGTCTCCCGCCGGGGCCCGGCCGATGCGGAACCGGCGTCCGCAGCGGGGGCGGGGGAAGGGGCCGCCAGTACCGGAACCCTCGCCTCGGGCCGCACGACCGGCGCGGCGGTCACGGTCGGCGTGGCCCCCTCGGCGGGCGGGGACGGGTCGTGCCGTCCTGGCTCCGGCGACGGTGTCCGCGCCTGCGGAGCTGCCGAGGGTGCCGGTGTCGCGGGGGCCGGACGCGACGGCAGGGGCGCGCCCAGGCCCGTGCGGAGGCCGGGCCCGGAGGGGGTGGCGAACGGCGCACCCGGCGCGGACGAGACGTGCCGCTCAATGGGTGCCGGGGGCTTCCCGGTCATGGGCGTGCCCAGGCCCGTACGCCGCCGGCCCGGGGCCGACCCCGCGGACGGACCGGCGGACGGACCGGTTCCGCCATGCCCCGCCGAGGGGTGCCGGTGAACGGGCAGTGTGGGAGAGACAGGTGACGGGACGACAGGTGAAGGAGCGGCGGACAGCGGGGCCGTTCCGGTCGTCGGCGCGTCCGGGCCGCTCGGCTGCCGCTCGGCCGAGCCCACACCGGGCTCCGGTGTCGGCGACGGAACAGGGACGGCCGGACCGGGAGCAGGCGGGGCGGGAGCAGGCAGAGCAGGGACAGCCGGAGCGGGGGCGGGCGGAGCGGGGGCGGGCGGCCGGGGCGCCGATGGGGCCGTCGGCAGAGAGCGGCGCTGTACGGCGCGGGCCGCCGGGGCCGTGGTCAGAGTGTTCGGGCGGGCGGTACGTACGGCGCTCCGTTGCACCGGCCGCACCCGGGGCCCCAGCGCCCGGGCGGACGTCGGCGCCGCGGGCGCCGCACCGGCGGGCCCCGCGGGCTCCTCCCGCCGGGCCACCGGCAGGGTCAGCGCGGGCGCACCGAGGGCCGGGGACGGGTTGCCCGACGTGACGAAGGCGCCGCGGACCAGGCCGCCCGGTGCGCCGTCGAGCACAGCGTGCGACAGCGTCCCGGCGAAGGAGGGGTTCTGCCAGGTGGTGAGCGCGCCGCCGAAGCCGGGGTCGGCGACACCGCGCGGTGGCCGGGCGGCGGCGATCGGCCGGATCGGGGGCAGGCCGGACCAGCCGGCCGCCCCGCGCTCCACCACCGCCTGGGCCGCGCCTTCCGCCGTCGCGGCCGTCGCGGCCGTCGCCGGCGTTTCGGCGCGGGCCTCGCGGGCGCGGCGGCCGCGCAGCCTGTCGAGCAGGGCCATCTACCCCTCCGTGGCGCGGGTGACGAGGGCGGCGATCTCCTGGGCGTAGCGCCGCCGGTCGCGGTGTTCGAGGTCCAGGAGATCCTCCAGACTCCAGTGGAAGTGGTAGGCGATGTACGCGATCTCCTCGTGGATACGGTCGGCCGCGTACGTCACGATTCCCCCAGGCGGCTCCCGCCGAGCTCCACCTCGAAGGCGTGCTCGCAGTGCGGGCAGGTCACCCCGGCCCTGGTGTGGCCCTCGGCGTTGACCTGGCGGTAGAAGTCCTGGAGGAAGGCGAGGTCGGAGGCGAACATGTTCTCCACCACCCCGTCGTGCACCGTCGGCAGCGTGCCGAGCCGGGTGATGACCCGGCCGAGCAGCACCACCGACAGATAGGCCGGGTTCTCCTGGACCCGGACGTCCCGCAGGGGCACCAGTTCGTCCCGGGCGGTCGCCAGCCGCATGGCCCCGGTGCGGTGCACGGTGCCGGACTCGTCGACGTATCCGCGCGGCAGCTCGAACTCGAACTCGGTGCGCAGCCGCTGCGGTTCGGCGGCGACGTGCTGCGCTGCCGCGGGCTGCTGGGCCGGGGGTGCGGCCGGGTCGGTACCGGTGGCCACGGTCTCGGGCCGGAGGGCGGTGCGGCGCATTACTCGATGACCAGCTCTTCGTAGGTGATGGTCACGGTCTCCGTGAGCGCCGAGGCCGCGCCGGCCTCGACCGAGCTGGCGTCGATCTTGCAGCACCAGGCGTTGCGCAGGTTGTACCGCTTGACCGGGTTGCTCTCGGGGTCCATCACGAGAATCGTGGCGTTCTTACGGGCCGTCGACATGCGGCCTTCGATGGACTCCTTGATCCATTCCGTGAACGCCGAGGAGTGCGTCATGCCGCGCACGACGGTGCACTCGCCCGCCTTCTGCACGCCCGGCATCTTGCTGACCTTGGGCTGGCCGGTGGCCGAGACCTGCTGGTATTCGATGACGTCCTGCTGGAAGCTCAGGACTTCGACCTTCTTGAGGTATTCGACCATGACGCCGTCGATCTGCAGGCCGAAATTGTGTGAGGTGAGGGTATCGCCGGGTGCCATGCTCATGAGCCGCTGTCTGTCCTTCTGCTTGTTTGCTGATCGGAGGTCGGGCTACGTACAGCCCACGGAGCTCTACTCCTCCAGCTCGCCGCTTCCGCCGGAGAACTGGGCCAGCCGGAAGATCACGAACTCGGCGGGCTTGACGGGCGCGATGCCGATCTCGCAGACGACCCGGCCCAGGTCCACCGACTCCGGCGGGTTGGTCTCCTCGTCGCACTTGACGTAGAAGGCCTGCTCCGGAGAGGAGCCGAAGAGGGCGCCGCCGCGCCACTCGTTGACCAGGAAGGCGGAGACGTTGCGCCGGATACGGGCCCACAGGTGGTGGTCGTTGGGCTCGAAGACCACCCACTGGGTTCCGATCAGGATCGACTCCTCCAGGTAGTTGAAGTACCGGCGGATGTTGATGTAGCGCCAGGCCGGGTCCGAGGAGACGGTGCGCGCACCCCAGACGCGGATGCCGCGGCCGGGGAAGGCGCGGATGCAGTTGACGCCGATCGGGTTGAGCAGGTCCTGCTCCCCGCGGGTGACCTGGGTCTCCAGGTCGATGGCGCCGCGCACGACCTCGTTGGCCGGGGCCTTGTGCACGCCGCGCTCGAAGTCGTTGCGCGCCCAGATGCCCGCGATGTGACCGCTCGGCGGGACCAGGCCCGACTGGCCGCTGGCCGGGTCGAAGACCTTGATCCAGGGGTAGTAGAGGGCCGCGTACTTGGAGTCGTAGCCCGCGGTCTCCTGCCGCCAGACCCGGATGTCACGGGCGTTGAGGCCGGGCGGCGGGTCGATGACGGCAACCCGGTCGCCCATCAGCTCGCAGTGCGCGATCAGTCCGAGCTGCACCGCCTTGACCGACTCCAGGTCGATCGCGCCGCGCTGGTAGGCCGCCATCAGGTCGGGGACGGCCACCATGGAGATCTCGTCCACCGCCTCCAGGCCGCCGAAGCCGGTGCGGTCGGCGGAGTCGCCGAGGTACTGGGCGGGGCCGGGGTGACCCTCACCCGCCTCGGCCGGAGCGCCGGCCGGGGTGGGGGCGGCGGGACGGGCCAGGGCCACCGTCTGGTTCTGCGGCCGCGCGAGTTGCGCGGCGGGGGCCGCCTCCTGGACCGTGATGAGCCTGGAGCGCTCCTTGACCTGCGTGACGACGTAGGAGCGGTTGCCCTTCTTGGCCGTCACGTCGAAGGACTCGGCGACCTTGCCCTCGTCCTTGACGATCAGCTTGAACCGCTCGGCCGGGCCCTCCCCCTCCGCGTCCGCCACCTCGACGCTGAGCGCGCCGCCGGGTGTGAGGGCCCGGACGGTGAACGTGCCCAGCTCGGCGGGGGCGCCCGGGGGCAGCTCGGCCGGGCCACCGGCACCCCCCGCCACCGCGGCCGGGGCACCGGCCGCCCCGGTCTCCCCTTCGGCTGTGCCACCGACCCGCACGACGTAGGCGGCGGAGCCGCCGTTGTTGAAGAAGCCGTAGACGGCGTGTGCGAGGTAGAGCCCATCGATGAACTCGCCGAAGGACGCGACGTACTGGGACCAGTTGGTCACCAGCGTCGGGGTGTTCAGCGGTCCGCGGGGGGCGAGCCCGACGAAGGCGGCCACCGAAGTGCCCACCCCCTCGATCGGTCGGGAGCCGCTGGCGACCTCCTCGACGTAGACGCCGGGCGACAGATACGACGGCATGCGCTGTGCTCCTCGGAGGGTGGGGAAACCGTGCCACCCTCACTCTTGACGGGACGCCGCACCCCCGCCCAGGTCCCTGGGTACCTGGCCCGGTGCAGAGCCGGTGCACGAAGGTACAGCGGCGGCCAGGCTCCGGGCCTCGCTCTGCCTAGAAGTTCGGCTCTCGGGTGACCGTGTAGATGTCCGCGCCCTCGTAACCGCCACCGCCCCCGCCGTAACCGCCACCGCCACCGCCGTACGAGCTGGGGCCGGCCGGGGCGGCCGTCTGCTCGTTGCCCTGCGAGTAGTACGCCACGCCCCACTCCTGCATGCTCCTGTCCATGTCGCGTGACTCGCTGTTCTGCCCGTCTCTCCGGTTGCAGCGCGCGCACTTCGCCCTGAGGTTCGGCGCGTGGTTCGCCGCCGCTACGGCGTCGTCCTGGGTAATCGCCCAGAGGTCGCGGTAGATCCCCACGAAACGCTCGTTGTACAGCCCCAGGTCCACCTGGAAGTTCGTGAAACTCGCCGCCCGGACGATATAGGCGATGATCCCCTCGACATGATCGATGTCCATTTTGTCGGCGGTCTTGTACTCCTTGCATCGCCCCCGGCAGCGGTAGGTCAGCTCACCCCGGCTGTTCCACTTCTTCTCTGTCTCATCGCTGGCGAGAATCCCCGCCCTGACGCCCGGGGCAAATGCCACCCGGTTTCCGTCCCACAACCGCGTGCCGTTGACCCTTCTCCTGCTGGGTATGAAGTTCTCGGCCGCGGTAAGCAGGTCTTCCGTGCCCTCGGGGTGATTGCGCTGGCGCTCCGCCTCTCGGGTACGACCGCGTCTGTCCACCGGACGCCGCCGCGCGTCGCGGGTGGACTGCCTGGCCCCGGGCCACCGCTGGACGGCGACGTCTCCGATCGGCGTCGCCGTCTTCGCGTGGGCCGCCGTCCCCGTCCCCGTCCCCGTCTCCGTGGGCGTGAAAGCCGCTGCCGCACCGGCCGGGACCGGCTTGCTCATGACCTCGTCCGCCTTGGCGTCGGCGGCCTTCTCGCCGGCGTCGCCCGGGCTCGACATCCGTGTCCCGTCGCCCTGGTCCGTGCCGGGGACCTCCCCCTTCTCCTGGTCGAAGGTGTGCGCGATCTCGTGGGCGACGACACGCTTTTTCCGCAGACTCTCCGGCTTGAAGACCATGTGGTGACCGGAGGTGTACGCCTCGGCGTCGATCTCCTCCGCCGAGCGCTGGGCAGCGACGTCGGTGTGCACCCGCAGATGGGACAGGGGCCGGTTGAAGCGGGCCTCCATCTCCGTACGCAGCGGGCCGTCGAAGGGCTGCCCTGGCATGGCCAGCACGTCGAGCACGGTCGAGCGCTGCACAGAGGGCGTGTGTCCGCAGGCCCCGTCGTGCTCGTGCCGGTCCTGCTCCTGGTCCTGTGCCAGTCTCTGGACGACGGCGGCGTTGCCCGCCAGGCTCTGGAGGGTGCCCATCTGGCCCGGGGTCACCGGATCGCGGAACGCAAGGTGTGCCGTCGGCCCTGTGGTGGTGTGGGCCGCCGCGAGGCGGGTCCGGGGCCTGGAACGGCCTGGGGACCGCTCGTTCTCCGGCGTCTGTCGCTCGTGCATCGCCTCGCCTCTCCCTGCTCCGATACGTCCTCTCTCGATACGCCACGCGTCCGTGTGTTCAGTAGATGCCCCGGGGCAGCCCTCCCCGTTCTTGGGGGCAACCACCCGGCCCCGAGGGCCACCGGCCGCCCGTCGGGGCACGGCGCCACACCTTCCAGGCAACGGACCCTGCCCCCACGCCTGGGACGGCGGGCGGCCGCCCGCCATAGCGTCCGTACGGTGAGCCTTTGGACCTCCCTCGAACCTGCCTCGACCACCGTGAACCCCGGTGGCTCGGCCACCGTGCGGCTGCGGTTGCGCAACACTGGCGACGTCGTCGACGAGTACCGCTTCGTACCGGTCGGCACCCTGTCCCCATGGACGACCGTGGAGCCGCAGACGCTCCGGCTCTACCCGGGCACGACCGGGACAGTGGAGCTGACCTTCGCCCCGCCCCGGACCCCGGAGGCGACGGCCGGGCCGAATCCGTACGGGGTGCAGATCCTCCCGGCCGAGCACCCCGAGGCCACCACAGTCCCCGAGGGGAACGTCACCGTCACGCCGTTCAGCGAGGTGCGCGCCGAGCTCGTGCCGCAGACGGTGAAGGGCAGGTTCCGGGGGCGGCCGAAGCTCGCGGTCGACAATCTCGGCAACGTCAAGCTCACCGCCTCCGTCAGCGGCAGCGACAACGGCGACCAGATCTCCTACGACATCCACCCGGCCAACGTCCAGATCGAGCCCGGCCGGGCCGCCTTCATCAAGACCACCCTCAAACCGCGCGGGATCATCTGGGCGGGCCCCAAAGAGGCCCGGCCGTTCACGCTCTCCGTACAGCGATCCGGCGCCGAACCGCTGCCGGTGCGGGGCACCTACGAGCAGCCGGGGCTGATGCCGCGCTGGCTGGGGATGTTCCTGAGCGTCCTGATCGCGCTGACCATCGCCTTCGTCACCATCTGGTTCGCGAATAAGCCCCAGGTGAACACCCGGGCCCAGCCCCGGACCGAGCAGGTCAACTCCTCCGCGCTGCCGACCCCGGGGCCATCGGCCTCCAGTCCTTCGCTGCCCACGCCGAGCGTGGAGCCCGAGCCGAGTCAGCCGGCAGGCGGTGACGGGAACGGCGCCGGTGGCGGCGGCGAGCCCAAACCGGAGAAGGAGCAGGAGCGGGAGCCGGACGACAAGTTCACCCGCGTCCTGCTCCGGAACGGGACGACGCAGAAGTGCGCCGCCCCGGTCGAGCCGAGGGGCGAGCTGGAAGGGAAGACCGCCCAGTTCCCCTGCGACGAGGACAAGCCGCGGCAGCGGTGGAACCTCGAAACGGTGTTCAAGGGGAAGGGGCCGGGCAACGCAGACCTCCTCCAGATCCGCAACACCATGGACGGCTACTGCATGGACCTGCCGGGGCCGGACCCGGCACCCGCCACCACGGTCGTGCAGGAGGCGCCCTGCAACCGCAAGATCGATGACAACCAGCTCTGGTGGCTGGAGGAGCGGCCGAACACAGGCGGCCTCTACTGGATCCACAACTACGCCAGCAACCAGCTCTGCCTGGACGTCTCCGGCTACGCCTCCCGGGGAACGGACCGGGCGGACGGCGCCAGGCTCACCCTCTTCGGCTGCTCTGATGACGACGATCAGAGGTGGTTCATCGTCAAGCCCGAGAACGAGGGGAACTGAGCGAGTCCGCCTGAGTCCGCCTGGTGCGGGGGCCGCCGCTCACCAGGACACCTCGTCCAGCACCAGGCGGCCCGCCTTCCGGTACTCCCGCCGGGCACCGGCCAGCAGATCGGCGCCGGTGACCGGCTCGCCGCGGTCGGCCGCCGCGTAGGCGGCGGTCACCACCGCGCTGCGGATGGAGCCGCCCGCCAGCTCGAACTCGCGGGCGCACGGGCCCGGGTCGATGCCCTCCTCGCACGGCACATGGACCAGGATCCGCCGCCACAGGGCCAGCCGCTGCCCGGCGTCGGGGAAGGGGAAGTCCACCACCAGGTCGAGCCGGCGGGTGAAGGCATCGTCGATGTTGGCCCGCAGATTGGTGGTGAGCAGGGCGATGCCGCCGAACGCCTCCAGCCGCTGGAGGAGATACGCGCTCTCCATGTTGGCGTAGCGGTCGTGGGAGTCCTTGACCTCGGAGCGCTTGCCGAAGACCGCGTCGGCCTCGTCGAAGAGGAGCACGGCGTCGGTGCGGTCGGCCTCGGTGAAGATGCGCTCCAGGTTCTTCTCGGTCTCCCCGACGTACTTGTCGACGATCGAGGAGAGCTGCACCACATACAGGTCCAGCCCCAGATCCGCGGCGACCACCTCGGCGGAGAGGGTCTTGCCGGTGCCGGACTCCCCGGCGAACAGTGCCAGGACGCCGTGTCCCCGCCCGCCGCCCGCGCTCAGCCGCCACTCGCCGAGCACCCGGTCGCGGTGGCGGGCGCGCCGGGCCAGCTCGCGGAGCTGGTCGAGCGGCTCGTCGGGCAGCACCAGGTCGTCCCAGCCGACGGCCGGCCGGATCCGGCGGGCGTGTTGCTCCAGCCCGGAGGCGGAGAGCTGACGCGCCGCGCGCTTCAGATGGCCGGCGGCCAGGGGGGTGCCCTCCAGGGCCGCCAGCGCGAGCGCGGACCGCGCGGCCCGGTGGATCCGCTCACCGCCGATACGGTACGGGGCGACGGTCGCCGCCAGATCGAACCCGGGGTCGTCCGCCGGGTCGATGCCGAGCGCGGCCGACCACGCCTCCACCCCGCCCGAGGGCAGCCGTTCGACGTCCAGCACCAGCGGGTCACGGTCGGACCACTGCGGATCGTAGGGGCGCGCTCCGGTGAACAGCACCGGTACGTCGCGTACGGACAGCGCCCGGATCAAGGGTCCCGGCCGTCCCGGCAGTTCGGAGACGACGATCCCGCAGCCGCGCAGCCGCGCCTCGCGCAGCAGTTCCCGCACCGGGCCGTGGAGAGCGGCGCCATGACGCTCAGCGGCGTGGGCGGCATGGTCGCCGTGCCCGGCGCCGCCCTCGACGCCCGGCTCGTGTCCGTCCGTGTGCCCCACGGGGACGGGGGTGTAGTGCAGCGCACCGTATCCGGCGGCCCGCAGGGCGGTGGCCGCGCACAGCAGGCCCTCGCCCTCCCGGTGTTCGCGCAGGTAGACGGTGAGGGGCGCGGCGTCGAGGTGCTCGGCGAGCCGGTGGGCCAGTGGGCCGCCGTCGCCCGCGTCCGCCCCGGCGGGCGAGGTCGGCAGCGGGCGGAGGTGTCCGTCGAGCGCGGCGTCCGGCGCCTCGTCGCCCAGCAGATGGGCGGCCAGCCGGTCCGGAACGCGCAACGAGCGGCTGAGGAAGGGCCGTTCGGGCTCCTCGACCATCAGCAGGCCGAGCGCGGACAGGGGCGCCGTGGGGTGGAACCGGTCACGGGCGGCGGCATGCGTCGCGGGCAGCCCGCAGACGTCGAGCACCAGCCCGGTGGTGGCCCGCCGGCGGCTGACGTCGTCGTTGAGGTAGCCGTACAGCGGCTCGAATCCGCGGTCGAGGTCGGGGGCGAGCGCGATGAGGAGGGCGGCGGTGTCCAGCTCGGTCAGGCCCAGGCGCTGAGCGAGCCGGGGCAGGCGGTCGTCTGCCCGCGGTGGCTCACCGGCCGGCGAGGGCCCGTCGGTGGGCTCCGGGCTCCCGTCGTCCTCCAGGGGCGGCGGGTCGCCGTCGCCGGGCCGTCGCAGATGGTGGCGTATGGCCTCATCGGACAGGTAGAGGCCGCGCAGCGGGTCGGCCGCGGTGGGGTCGCCGGCTCTGCGCCGTTCGACGAGGGCGGTGATCCGCGTCCGCAGCACGGCGAGCCGGGCGACGACCGCGCTCGCCGGGTCGCCGGCGCGGCGGCGGGATGAGGAGACATCGGACGCGGGCGTCGGGCTGTCGGTCACCGGGGGCGTGCTCCCTCGGCCACCCGGGTGAGGTGGCGCGGCTGGTGTGTCCGGCCGTCATCCTCCAGAGGGCCGTCCAGTTCGCGGACGCGTACCAGAGCGCCTTCGGTGACGGGCGGTCCGGCGTCGTAGTCGGGGTAGGGCGGGAACGGCACGGTGATCACGAGGTCGATCGACGGTTTGAGCATGCCGCCGAGCGCGGACCAGATCTCGGCCAGCGAACGGGACTCGGCCTGCACCCCGGCGACCGTGAGCGGCACGCTCAGGCCGAGCCCGGCGAGGGGTTCCGGAAGGCTGCTCGGCGGCAGCACCTCCTGGGGCATCAGGGTGGCCAGCGCGGCCGACAGCAGCCTGTGCTCGTCCTCGGGCCGTTTGGCCCAGGCGGTGAGCAGGTACGACAGCCGGAACCAGCGCGGGGGGCGGCGCCGGCTCACGGTGATGCCCCGCTCGTCGCGGACGGGGGCCATGCCGCGTTCGCGACGCTTGACGTCCTCGCGTATGTCGTACAGGTAGCAGTCCAGTACCGGCGCATTGCGCCGGGCGGCCCATTCGCCGGTCGGGGCGTCGAAGACGATGTCGATGTCGCTTCCGGTCAGTGCGCCGCCTTGAAGCAGTTTCCGCAGCAGCCCGTCGACTTCGTGAATCACGAGATGTACCCCTCACGCAGTGCGTACGCCACGGCATGGGCGCGATTGCGCAGATTCAGCCGTGTGGTGAGTCCTTGCATGATGTTCTTGATGGTTCGTTCCGAATAGGAGAGCTTCTCGGCGATCTCATTGGTGTCCATTCCTTCCGAGACCAGCCGCAGGACGTTGATCTCGCGCGGGGTGAGATGACTGGTCTGGGCCGCGGGGTTGGCCACCGCTCCCGGACGTAACATGCTGACCTGGTTCATCAGCCGGCCGAGCAGATCGGAGGGCAGGTCGCCGTCGCCGTGGAAGGCCGCGGTCACCGCCCGCAGCAGTCGGCTACTGGTGGCCTCGTGCCGCCAGACGATGGCGCCGACACCGCTTTCGATGACGTCCAGCAACTCGGCCTCACGGATCAGGCTGATCACCAGGACGGAGCGCAGGCCCTCGCTGCGAACGAGTCTACGTAATCGGGACAGCAATGCCTGGTCGAGCGATTCGGCGAGGAGCAGGGCCACGCCGTCGTCATGGGGGGTGGCCTCGTCGACGAGGTCGACCTCCGGGTGCCGCCGGAGCTGGCTGATCGCGCCTTCCCGCAGGATCGGATCCGGCGCGTGGACCACCACGGGAATCCTTTTCTGCCGTTCAGCCGGCTCGGCACGAATCATTCTCGCCAATTCCCCGTTTTCCACCGTACCGACCAGGGAAATGCTTTGGTGCAGCATGTGAACTCTCCTTCGCGGAACCGTTTACGGGCTCCCCCGCGGGCAGAACCTTGGTCGAGTTGTGTTCGCGGACGATCCGCCAGCCGTCCGGCGTTCGACGCCAGACCAGCGAGGTCGTGGTACGAATGTCCGTGGTGACGTCGGGCATGGTGATCCGCGCTACGAATGTCAGGGTGGACGCGGCCAGATCGTGGTCGGCGATGACGTGCGGGCCGTCGTCGACGGCATGGTGCGCGGAAATCATCGTGTGAAAGTTGGGCTCCCAAATCGAGCCGTATCCGGCGGCTGTCGTCGCCACGCGCTGCTCGGGGTCGAAGTCGTCGTAGAGCCGGACGTCCGGAGAGCTGAAGTCGTAGAACTCGCCGAAGGTGCGCCGAAAGTCGAACGGCGCGTCCCCCTCATTGCGCTCCCAACCGAAAACCCAGCGGCTGTGCAGGTCCGCGATCAATTGTTCATCGTTCATAACTCGACGCTAAGGCCGTGGGCGAGATTCAGGCAGGGTCCGTCGCACCCCCCATCCGTAGGGACAGCCGTGACATCCGACAACACCTGCGGCTGGGGGTGCCTGCGGGCCGAAAGGCGGGTCCCGGGGACTAGGGCAGCTTGCTCACCAGCGCGGCCAGCTCGGGGTCGTTTGCGTACCGTCGCCGGTGCAGTTCGGCGATCTTCGCGCCCATCTGCGGGTCGTCATCGTCGGTGATGTCGTACGAGTGATACTTCTCGACCAAGGGCATACCGACCCGGTCGGTGTGCGCGTGCGCCGGATGCGTCAGATACTCCCAGTAGCTGTCGAGGTCCTCGATGACGAACACGGCGCCACAGTCGAAATCGCTTCCGAAGTCGCGGCCGACGACGAACGACTTCACGGCCGGGATGACCCGGCCCTGGTTGCGCATGCTCTCCAGCGCCTCCTCGATCTGCTCCTGCGTCACGCCCGCCTTGGCCTTCAGCCGGATGCTGTGGTAGATCATCGTGCTCCCCTTCACAGGTGGTGAATTCGTAGGCGGCGAAACGTATGCCGCCGACACGGTGCAGAGCAGGAGCGCCGCACCTGAGCCGACTATGAACTGGCCTGGTGTCTCGTCACATCGGCACAAGTTGCCTATTCGACGGCGACGGCGCGTAGGCACCTGCGCGATCCCCTCTCACCGGCTGTCGAGCCTGTCCTTGATGACGAGGTCGGGGTGATCCTTGAGCTGCCTGCGTGAGTTGATGCCGAGCTTGCGGAAGATGTTGCGCAGGTGAGCGTCAACGGTGCGTTTGCTGATGTAGAGCTGGACGGCGACCTCGTTCGAGGTGGCGCCCGAGGCCACCAGGCGGGCGACGGCGACCTCCTGCATGGTCAGCTTCTCGTACGTCTGCCCGGACCGGGCCTGGACCTTCTCGCCGGTGGCGCGCAGCTCGCCGGCGGCCCGCCGGGCAAAGGCATCCGCCCCGGCCCTGGACAGCAGTTCGTGGGCGGTGCGCAGGTGCTCGCGGCAGTCACGCCGACGGCCTTCGCGCCGCAGCCATTCGCCGTACAAGAGGTGCGCCCGGGCCAGGTAGGAAAGCAGTGGGCCCTCGGTGAGCAGGTCGATGGCTTCCCGGTAGTGATCCTCGATGCCGGTCACAAGTCCTCGTGCGTAGGCCGCGATTCCCCGGCCGGCGACGGTTCCGCCGGCCTGTGTGCGCTCGGTGAGGGAGTCCGCTGCCCGCGCCGCGGTGAGGTGGTCGCCGCAACGGACCGCGGCTTCGACCAGTTCCGGCAGGGCCGCTCCGGTGAGGAACAGATCACCGTGCTCGGTGGCCTTGCGAGCCGCGGCCAGCGCGGCCGGATAGTCGGCCAGCCCGTTGTTGAGCATGGCTGTTGTCCAGTGCAGGTTCGTGACCTGTCCCGGACCTCCGGCGGCCGGTGCCGCGGTGGCTGCCTCGCGCAGGTGGAGAACCTCGTCGCGGCGGCCGCGCAGCGCGGCGAGATGCAGCCGGTGATGGAGCAGCGGGGGTGCGCCGGTCGCGTCGGCGATCGCCGCCTCCTCCGCGGTGGCCGCGATCGCCTGCCCGATGTCACCGATCAGGGTGGCGTCGACCGCCTTCTGCGCGAGGCCGAGCCTGAGCAGCAGCGGCGAGCCCGAAGCGCGGCCCGCCTTCACCAGCCATGCGGCGATGGCGGCATGGGTGTCCGGGTCCCACAGCTCGATTGCGATCATCGTGGCGAGCGCGGGACGCCGCGTCCAGAACGCGTCGCCGATGTCGTAGAGGGCGTGGCGAAGCAGCGGAACCGCGGCTTCGTACCCGTCGGTGGCGAGCACGATCAAGGCGTCAAGGGCGTCCGGCGAGCCCGGGGGCGGCGCCGTGGACCGGGCGGCGGTGAGCACCCGGTCGATGACGACACCGCCGCGGCCGACGGACAGGCTCATCTCGACGGCGTCGAGGAAACAGTCACGTGCCCGGTCCGGATCCAGGCTCGCCAGCCGCCCAGCGGCGCGCACCATCAGCATCGGTCCGGAGCCGTCGCCGTGCCGGGTGAAGGCGATGCGGCCCTGGAGCAGGCCGACGTCCGCCTGCTGGAACTCGTCCAGCGTGGTGGTCTCCAGGGTCGCGAGCAGGTTGGCCGCCCTGCCGGGCGCCCCCGCGTCGAAGCCGGCCTGGGCGGCGTGCAGAGTTCGTTCGATCCGGCGTGCGGGGTCCAGCGACAGCGCCACCGAGCGCTCGAGGAAGGCTGCCGCGGCTGCCACGCCCCCGCGCGCCTGGGCACGCGTCGCGCACCGCTCCAACTCGTCGGCGACGTCGTCGTCGGGGCCAGGGCTGGCTTGGGCGCGGTGCCAGGCCCGGCGGTCCGGCGCCATGACCGGGTCGGTGACGGCCGCCAGAGCGGCGTGCACCGCGCGGCGTTGGCCGGCGTCGGCGGCTCGGTAGACCGCCGAACGTGCCAACGGGTGGCAGAAACGGATGCGGGTACCGAACTCGACCAGTCCCGTCGCGTCCGCCTCCGCGCTGGCCGGTGTCACATCGAGGTTCAGTTGACGCGCGGCCGGCCAGAGCAGGCCGGGGTCGCCGGTCGGGTCGGCGCTCGCCACGGTCAGCAGAAGCCCGGCCTCGGCGGACAGACCGGCCAGCCTGGCTCGGAAGCCGTACTCGATCCGGGTCGGCACCGAGGACATGTCAGGCGGGACGAAGCCACCGGCGCGGTCCAGCTCCAGCAGCGCCAGCGGGTTCCCCTGGGCCTCGGCGACGAGCCGCTCCCGGACCTGGTCGTCGAGGGGGAACGGGCTTCGCTTCGCCAGCAGAACCTTGGCGTCCTCGTCGCTCAGACCGCGGACGGCCAGCTTCGGCAGCTCGCCGAGTCCGGTCGCCGTGTCCGTTGACCGCGCCGCGAAGATCATCGCCACCGGGTCGGCGGCGACCCGGCGAGCAAGGAAGACCATCGCCCTCGCGGACGCGCTGTCAACCCACTGCGCGTCATCGATCAAGCACAGCAGGGGCCGCTCCCGGGCCGCTGCCGTTACCAGTCCCAGGGCCGCCAGACCGATGCGGAACGGGTCGGGTGTGCCCTCGGCCAACCCGAAGGCCACCTGAAGGGCGTCACGATGCCGGCCGGGCAGCTCGGTGAGGTGCTTCAGCATCGGCACACACAGTTGGTGCAGCGCGGAGTACGGCAGTTCCTGCTCGAACTCCGACCCGGACGTCCGGACCGCCCGGAACCCGGGCGCCGCGTTGTGGGCGTGGTCCAGCAGGGCACTCTTGCCGATGCCCGCCTCGCCCTCCAGCACCAGCGCGCCGCCCTGTCCCGTAAGCGCGGCGCGGGTCAGCTCGTCGACGCGTTGCTGTAACTCGTGTCTGCCGACGAGCGGATCGGTCGGGAGCGAAGGAGTCCGCATAACGCGAACGGTAAGTGATCGCCGCTTACTGGGCACAGGTTCCCTCAGGAGTGCAACCAACGTCTCAGGCGCGCTCAGTTGGTGACGGCGGTCGCGGTCACCACGGCTCCCGCGGTGGTCGCCGCGAGGGTCCGTATCACTGCGGTGTTCACCGCTTCGGCGCCCCAGCTGGCCTGTTCCAGCCGCTTCGCGCGCTTGTGGACCGCGCCCGACCAGGGGATGACGCGATGCAGGCTCGGCAGCGTGCCGCTCGCGGAGAGCAGTCCGATCACCGCCGCCGTACGGGTATCGGGCTCCGCGCCGTCCACCAGCGCCGCGCGTACGCGCTCGACGAGGGCCTCCTTGTGCCGGGTGTCCGCGGCCCGCGTGGCCGTCGTCCGGAACACGCGCAGCGTCCTCTTGCTCTCCCGGCGCAGTAAACCCCGCTCGACGAGCCGGTCCAGCACGGTCTCGCGAAGCCCGGTGCCGATCTGGATGAGGAGGGTCTGTACGCCCCGTGCTCGCTCGGCGACCTTCTCGTCGGCGGCCCGGAGCAGGGGATCGGGCAACGGCCAACCGGCAACGGCGTGCACCCTCAGCCCGTTCAGCCCCTTGTCCTGCTCGTCGACCCTGACGCGGCCGGCCTGGGCGAGCTCGACCAGCACCGCGCCGCCCAGGGTGTAGTACAGGGTGCCGGCCCCCGCGATCGCCCCCGACGAGTCGTCGAACATCAGCAGCATCAGGTCTTCGACGATGAGCAGGTCCTTCTGCATGAGCCCTCTTCCCGTTTCCACCGGTGCCGGCACCGACCGACCACCGACTTGCCTGTCAGGAAAGCCAAGGATGACTTTCCTCCTAGGAAAGTAAAGTGAGGGCAGGAGGGCACGGGCCATGAGCACGCCGGTAGACGCCGAACAGGCATGGAGCGATCTACAGCGCATCCGAGTGCCGCAGGAGCGGGTGTACGACGAGGTCGAGCGGTCCGCCGCGGGCGGCTCGGGCACCACCTGGGCCATGGCCGCGCTCATGTGGCTCTTCCTGGCCGGTCTGGGCCTGGACCTGCCCGGGTGGGGCGTGTGGCTGGTCCTCGCCGCGTACATCGCGCTGACGAGCGTGCTGGCCCTGCTCCACAACCGCCGCAGCCGGGTGCGCCTGCACCACACCCGGTGCACCCGGCGGATGTTGGGCACCTTCGTCGCGGGGGCGGTGGTGACCGGCGGGACGGCCCTGCTGTCCGGCCGTCTGGTCGATTCGCTGGAGCAGATGTCCGCCAGTCTGATCCAGGCCACCATCTCGGCGGCGGTGTTCGTGCTGTTCGTCGCGCCGACGAACCGCCGGGCGGCCGAGTCGGCGCGGAGCCGCGCCGCACGGCCGGCAGGCGCGGGCCGATGAGCGTTCCCGCCGGCTTCGACGAGCTGATCCATCCCGCCACCCGGCTGTCGGTGGTCGCGCTGCTCGCCGCGACGGAATGGGCGGACTTCGCGTTCGTCCGCGACAGCCTCTCGCTCAGCGTCTCCGCGCTCTCCAAGCAGCTGCACACCCTGGAGGAGGCCGGATATCTGGAGCTCCACAAGGTGGGCGGCGGCCGCAAGCGGCGCACCAGGGTACGGCTGACGGGCCGCGGCCGCACCGCCTTCGAGGGGCACGTCGCGGCGCTCCGGGCGATCGTCGAGGGCGCCCCCCGGCCGCGACCGAAACACCACCACAACAGCGACACCAGTCGGGCGCGGGACGATGACGCCGAAGCACACTCCCGCGGTGCCTAACGTTCCCGCTCAACGGCCCTGCCCGGGTGAGCGGGGGGGACCGGCGTCCTCTCACCGCCACGCGACCGGGCAGGGCCACTGATGATCAAGGGGGCGGGCGGATCAGCGCAGCCCGGCGAAGAGGTCGTTCTCGGGCACGACCGCGCCGGTGATGCCCCGGACACGTACGAAGGTCTCGACGCCCATCAACTCGGTGAACCTCTCCTGGCCCATCGCGAGGAAGAAGATGTTCGCGCCCTGGCTGGCATGCGCGGCCAGCGCATCGAACTTCTGCCCGGCGAACGCCGTGGTGTCCACCCAGGTGGTGATCTCCTCGTCGGGGAGCCCGATCTCGGCCATCGCGGCGGCCTCATCGGGATCCTGCTCCTGCCAGTCCGGCACGAACTCGCTCATGACCTCCCCGAACCGCTGCATCATCGAGCGGGGCGCCGTCGTCCAGTACACCTTTGGTGTCAGCCCGGTCATCGCCAGCGCCGCCATCGTGATGCGGTTGGCCTGGATGTGGTCGGGGTGGCCATAGAAGCCGTTCTCGTCGTAGGTGACGACCACATCGGGCTGGTAGCGCCGCAGAAGTTCCGCGAGTCGGGCAGCGCTCTCCACCACGGGTGTCTGCCAGAAGGAGCCTGGGGCGTCATTGGTCGGCCAGCCCATCATCCCGGAGTCGGCGTAGTCCAGCATCTCCAGATGACTGACCTTCAGGACTTCGCAGCTCGCCTCGAGCTCCTGACGCCGCATCAGGGCGACAGCCGCCGGATCGTGTCCGGGATCGCCCGGCTTGACACCCCCCGGTCCGTCACCGCAACCGCCGTCGGTACACGTCACGAGGACCGTGCGCATGCCCTCCGCCGCGTACCGCGCGAGGACACCTCCTGTTCCGGTGGCCTCATCGTCGGGGTGGGCGTGTACCGCCATGAGCGTCAAGGGCAAGTCATTCATGAAGCAGTCCTCCTGTGTGAAACGACCTGGGTACGGTCTCCCTTCAATATCGGCTATCGGATGACCGGGCGTACCGCGAACCCGAGGGCGAAGGCGTGCGCGTGCGGGTGCGGGGCGTGGAAGCCGGGCCCACGCGGGGCTCACCTGGTGTAGATGCCTTGGTGCTCCCAGGCGCGCAGGGTCTCGTAGTCGTGCATCAGTTCCGTGAGGTCGGAGGCGGCGAAGTAGGCGTAGCCCGGAGAGGTCAGAAGGTCGGTGGTCGGCTCCAGGAGCGTGCCCGGGTCGGCGGCCGGGGTGGCGAACACGACACTCGGCAGTTCCGAGATCTTGGTGAGGGCCTCGGCGCTGACGCGTCCTCGGTGGTGGTTGATGAATTCCACGCAGCGAAGCCACCGGCCGCCGGAGACGTCGGCGGCACCGTGGCTGCCCAGCGACCGCGGATCGGTCACGGCGGCGACTGCCAGGGATGTCTGGGACAGGCCCAGATAGGTGTCCACCACATCGGGTGCGGTGGCTCCGCCCAGGCGGGCGCCCGTCTCGATCAGTACGGGGCCCTCGGAGGTGAGCATGACCTCGGTGTGCGCCGGTGTTTCGGCGATGCCGAGAGCGTCCAGCACCTCCCCTACGAAGGCCGTCAGCACCTGTCCTTCGGCACTGGCAGGGGCGACGGGCTCCTCGAAGTCGTAGATGGGCGTGGCCGCGGGGCCGACCCGCTTGGTGTAGCGCCAGATCTCCGCCGTGTGATGGATACCGGCCACCGACACCGTGTTGATGTAGTACTCGGTGCCGTGCACGCGCTGTTGGACGAGCACGGCGCGGTTGGGCTCGCCGAAGGCGTTGGGCGCGCTGAGCACGGCGTGGCCGGCTCGGGCGACTTCCTCCGGCGAACCGCAGAACGTGACCCCGTCGGTGCCGGCGCTGGCGAGGGGCTTGACGACGGCTTCGGCCAGCCCGGATGCGGCGAACCAGTCTGCTGCGGCACGGGCGGATCGCACCACGGTGCTGTGCGGAGTCGCCAGGCCCGCGGCACGGACGGCCTCGGCCATGAGGGCCTTGTCCCGACGTGCGTGCAGCAGTTCGGGCACGTTCGTCGGCAGGCCCAGCGCGTGCGAGAGCGTCTCCGCCAGGAGGACACCGGACTCCGTGCCGGCCAGAACGCGGGAGACGCGATGGCGCCGGAGCTGCTCCGCCACACCCGTCACGTCCTCGGTGAAGCCCAGGTCGAGCACGTAGTCCTGCGGGCGGAACGCCCGGAGGAAGAAGGGCTGGACGTCCGCGCGGCTTTGCACGTGGACGCACGCGACGCCCGCTCCGGCAAGACGCCGGGCCAGGGCGGCCCCGGTCGAGTACCCGTCGACGATCGCGATCTTCATGTGGTTGTTCCTCTCACAGCGGGGAAGCGGCGCGGCATCGCGACACCGCGTGGTCAGTGCTGGGCCGGGACGGGCTCGGCGGCGGGGCGGGGCGGGGCTGACGTGCGCAGGGAGCGGGACAGCGGCACGCACGCGAGGGCGGCGAGAGCCGCACTGGCTGCCAGCAGGCCCGCGACCAGGGGGCGGCCACCGGTGTTGAGGGCGAAGGCGATGCCGAGCGGGGTGAGCGAGGCAATGGCGCCGACTCCGCTCAGTGCCGCCTGATAGCGGCCGATCGCGCCGGGCGGGGCGGCCGTCGCGAGGTAGGCACCGATCGCGACGCAGTAGCAGACCTCGCCGGGCACCATGGCCACGGCCGCCGTGGAGTAGCCGAGCGTGGTGTGCTGAAGGGCCGCCAGCCCCATGGCGGCACCCAGGATAAGGCTCCCCGCCGCGAGCACCGGGGCGACGGAGTAGCGGACGCGGTCGTCCCGGCCGACCAGAAAACGGGTCAGAGGCGGGCTGAGCACCAGGACGGCGACGGTGTTGGCGATCATGGCGGTGCCGTACGCGGACGGGGGAAGGCCGTCCGCGTTCATCACCAGGGGGAGCACGCTGACCAGGCCGTAGGCACACACCATCGCGCCGATCGCGGCGGCGACCATCCACCGCAGGGGGGTGTCGGCCAGCATCTGCGCGTAAAAGCGGTGTTCTCGTCCGGCCCGGGCCGGGGACGGCCGGCCGGACAGCACTCGGCGTGCGAGCACGGCTGCCGCCACGCAGGCGACACCGTTGGCGACGAACAGCGCCCGGTAACCGTGCTGGTGGGCGAAGTAGCCGCCCACACCACCACAGAGGGAGACACCCACGTTCGATACCCAGTACAACCAGCCCTGGGCGCGGGTGCGAGCGCCCTCGCTCATCACCCGGTCGTTGATCTCCGCGGACAGGGCGGGCCGCGATACGTCCATGGTGCATCCGAGGCAGAACGCGAGCAGCAGCAGCGACCGCAACGTGTCGGCGGCGGCGAGGCCGACGCAGACAACGGCGGCCAGCAGCAGGCCGATCGAACACGCCGTCCGCGCTCCCAGCCGGTCGGTCACCACACCGCTGGCCAGTTGCCCGACGCACCAGCCGACGCCGAACACCGTCAGTGCGGCACCGGCCGCCGTCGTCCCGTGGGCGTCGCCGATGTAGTAACCCAGGAAGTCGTAGGCGAACCCGCATGCCTTGATGAGGAGGGTGGTGCCCAGGAGCGTGGTGATGACAGTGCGGGCGGACGGTGCGGAGGGACGGACACGTATGAGCGCGGGGTGCGAGGCGGGGACCGTCATGTCGAAATGCCTGCCTGGTGATGGTGGTGTATTGCCTGGTGAGGTTGGGGACGCGGCTGACGGGTCGTTGGCCCTTCAGCGCGGTGTGTCCATGATGGTGATCGTATGTATGCAGATGGCCGACAAGCCGCTGCATTCCCACGCCCAGTCGTCCCGGGCACGAACAATCCGCCCAGCCGGGAAAGGTGTCGCGGCGTTCCTGCTCCGAGTGGCTGGGGCGGGCGTGGGCTTGTGAGTGACAGACGCTGTGTCACCCGAGGTGACCTGCGGGTTCGGATTCACCAGAGCGCGCATGCGTCTGATCTGTCTACTCGGGTGTCAGACCACCCGATGGCTCGCGCTGCCGGCCCGGTCGAGCGCGGCGATAGACATGGAGAGCTTGGCGCTACGACACCAACTTGCCGTCGTACAGCGCATCCCACTGCGGGATGGACCTGGCACAAGGAGTCAGGCCGGCACAGCCGTGCCGCCACCGCGACGTCCTGGCCGCCGAACGCAAGGAACACACTTAAATTTCTCGGCCGTCCTCGACCACCTCCACCCGCGGTGTTCGCAGGATTCTCGGGTCGACGCGCAGCGCGCGGCGGTCCGTGTTCCGCATCGCGATGAGGTCCTCGTCCCACCGCGCGTCGCGCAGCTCGGTGTCGGTGAGCAGCAGGTCCGGGTCGTCTCGCCCGGTGGCGGCCAGATGGCCGACGAAGCCGAGCGGCAGCCGCTCGACGCGCCACCCCGGCCAGGCGGCGGCCGTGCGTGCGGTGAGTCGGGGAGGCACAGGCTCTGTGGTCCAGTAGCGCAGTCGGCGCGCGGGAAGGTCGACGACCACGCCGGCGTTGACGGTCCCCTCCATCGGCATGGGGTACGGGGCGTGGGCAGGCAGTGTCTCGGTGAGGGACTCGCCGTGCCGGGCCAGCCACGGCACGACCTCGCGGATGGCCAGCTGATGGTCCAGCACCGTGTGATCGGCCCTGATGAGGCTCACCACCGCTTCGGCGGGCGCGAGGAGGTCGGCGATGATCTCGCTGTGGAGCACCGAGATCCGCCATTCGCCGGGGTCCCAGCCGATGAACCAGTCCTGCCGTGAGGTCAGCGGCACCGCGTCGGGCAGTGCCGGGTCCGTCTCGACCTCGGTGAAGACCGGCCCGGCCGCCGCCACCATGTCGGCGAGGTCATCACGTCCGCCCCAGGCGTACGCCACATCCCAACCATCCCAGTCCGGCGCCGTCGCCCGTTGCCGCGCGTGGCAGTCGAGGTAGTGGACGTCCGGCGGGTCACATCTGTAGTAGCGGTATCGGCGGGCGACCAGGTCGAGGGCGACGCCTCGGCAGAAGGCGCCGCCCAGAAGACCGCGGGCACGGCCGTCGCCCACGCGGGTGCCGCGGCGAAGCACCGCCTCGACGAGGCGCACGCGGTCGGTCGCGTCGGTGAGGTCCCACATCCCCCACTTCTCCCCCATGACCCAGCTCGTGCCGTCCTCGGCCCGCAGGGCATACGCAGTCCAGCACCCCATGCCGGCACGATAGGGGAATGGGCAGGCTGTGCACCGGTCCACCGCGATCTCTGCGGGCGGGAGGACTTCAGGTTCGCGGCTGGACCGTGTGCCGGTAGTGCTCCGCGATCTCGTCGCTGGTGGTCAGCCAGACGTCGGGCTGTGTCGCGAGGTAGGCCAAGGCCTGGTTCAGATACGTGGCGCGGAAGGCCTGGCCGATCACGAACGGATGCAGTGCCAGGGCCATCACCCGTCCGCTGTGCTCGGAGTCGGCGTGCAGTTGTTCGTACTGGTCCTTGACGATCTGGACGAACTCGGCTCCGGTGGTGCCCTTGGAGAACAGGCCCAGGTCGTTGAGTTCGACCGTGTAGGGGACGCTGAGCATCCCGGGCACGTTCAACGGGTAGGGCTGGTCGTCGTTGGTCCAGTCCAGTACGTAGCTCAGGCCGAGCTCGGCGAGCAGGGCCGGGGTGTGGAACGTCTCGGTCAGTCCAGGCCCCATCCAGCCGTGCGGGCGCTGACCGGTGGCGGCGGCGATGGTGTCGACAACGTCGGTGAGGTGCTTGAGCTCCTCGTCGCGGGTCATGCCCGCCTGGAGGATCGAGTTGGTCCGCCCGTGCGCGAGCCAGGCCCAGTTACGTTCCAGGCCCGCCTTGATGATCTGCGGGTTGTGGTGGGCGACGTCGGAGTTCAGCAATGCGCTTGCCCTGATGCCGTGCCGGTCCAGGATCTCCATGACGCGCCAGATACCGACGCGAGGCCCGTAGTCGCGCCAGCCGTAGTTGAGCGCGTCCGGGACCAGGTCGGAGGTGCCCGGCCAGATGCTGGTGGACGGGCGGTCAATCAGGAAGTGCTCGATGTTGAGCCCGATGTAGACGGCGACCCTGGCGCCGCCGGGCCAGGTGAACGGTGGGCGTTCGGTGATCGGGCTGTAGTCGAAGAGCTCGTTGGCAGGTCCCATGGCCTCAAGGCTCCAATGGCCGTCAGGGCCGAACAAGACCGATGTGTTCTACGATCGGTGCGCAGAACTCATCAATGAGCGAGCTGTCCCGGGAAGGCGATGGAGCGGCACGAGATCGAGGCGTTTCTGGTCCTGGCCGAGGAGTTGCACTTCCGTCGTACCGGCGAGCGGCTCGGGCTGGCCCATGGCAGGGTCAGTCAAACGATCAGGAGGCTGGAGCATCGCCTCGGTGTAACCCTGTTTGAACGCACCAGCCGCCATGTCGCGCTGACCCCAGCCGGGCGGCAGTTCCGCGACGACCTGGCCCCGGCGTACCGCCGGATCCAGGAGGCGGTGGCGCGGGCCGTCGCGAGTGGCAAGGGTGTCACCGGAACCCTGCGGGTCGGCTTCTCCTCGCAGTGGGCTGCCGACCTGCTCATCAAGGCCACTGACGTGTTCCGGGCACGGTATCCCGACTGCGCGGTACAGATTCAGGAGGTACAGCTCAGCGACCCGTTCGGCCCGCTGCGTGCGAACGCGTTCGATCCGCAACTCACCGAGTTCCCCGTTGCCGAGCCGGATCTGGTCGCCGGACCGGTGCTGTTCTCCGAACCGCGCGCACTCATCATGCCCGCACAGCATCCGTTCGCCCGGCGCGAGTCGGTCGGCCTCGAAGACCTGGCGCGCACTCCGCTGGTGAGCGTGTCGGGCGATATCCCGCAGTACTGGATCGACTACCACTACCCCCGCCAGACACCCGGGGGACGGCCCATCGCTCACGGCGCCACCGCCGTCTACTGGATGGAGGAGCTCTCGCTTGTCGCGGCCGGCCGTGGAGTATCGCCCACCGCACTGCGCGCCGCGCAGTACCACTCGCGGCCCGGCATCGTCTTCGTACCGTTCCGTGACGCGCCACCCATCGAGTACGGCCTGGTCTGGCCGCGCAACGGTGTCACAGCGCGGGTCCGCTCCTTCATCGAAACCGTCTCCGAGGTCGCGTCCGGATCAGACGACGGCTCGGGGCCCGCGGCATGACGGGGACCCTTCATGAGGAACGGCGCCGATACCGTCCTGGCAAGCTCCGTGCTGCCTTCAAAACCCGGGCTCTGGCTCAACTTGCGAACGCGCGTATGTGTCAGTCCAGGGCCCGCCGCAGGAGCGCTTCCGACGCGGACATGTAGCGGTCGACGTAGCCCTCGTCGAGCCCCTTGGTCGGAAGGATCGGTTGGGCCTTGTTGTTGAACATGAGACCTGTTCGACCTTCAAGAGCATCGGTGAACAGGAGCGGCACGATCCGCTCCGCATAGGTCTCCGGCGACGGTCCCAGCAGACCCACCAGCCCCTCGGCCACACGGTGAGCGACGCTGCCCTCGCCCAGGTAGTTCGACCGGATACCGGTCTTGATGAAGCCGGGGTTCAGACCGAAGTACGCCGGGCCGGGCAGCCTGTCGGGGCCGGCAAGCACGAGCATCTCGTTGCCTGCGACGGTGTTCGCATGGGCCGCGAAGGACTTGTAGCTCTTCTCCGAGTTCGGGTCGTCGGGGTCGCCGATGTTGCCAGTACCGGGAGCGCCCATCACGAACACGCGCGGCTGCGGAGCGCCGTCGGGGCGCGCGGTTCCAAGCCTGGAGCTCAGCCCCTGGAGCATCGCCAGACGGCTCAGGTAGCTGATCGCCATATCCCGCTCGACGCCTTCGGCGGTTTCCTCCCGGGTCTTGGCCGCCATGATCCCGAGGGAGAAATAGGCGACGTCATAGGACTCCGCCGGGAGTTCGTTCCCCAGCCGGACCGCCTCGCGCATCGACGACAGGTCGGCCTGCACGAAGGTCAGCCGGCCCGCCGGCTGATCCCGGAACGTACGGCCGACCACGGTGACCTCGGCGCCCCGCTCCAGTGCTTGCTGGGCGACCGCCCGGCCAAGTCCGTTCGTTCCGCCGATGACGAGGAGGTGCTTGGACGACAGGTCGAGCCGCTCGATCGGGGTGGCCGGAATGACCAGGCTGCGGTCCACGACTCCGTTCAGCCGCTGCTTGGGCTTCTTGGGAGCCGCCGGATCGCTCGCGGCGGCGTTCGTCGGTGCGTTCACAAGGGGGTCCATTCTGTGCGTCTGACCTGTGCGTCTGGTCTGTGCGTGCGCCCGGGCTACTGCCGGACACAGCCGAGGGCTGCGACCCGTGCGGCCGGTCAGGACGCGCCGGGGAGCCTCGATGTCACTGTCGACGATAGCAGAAGCGGACTTTACCCCGCTTAGCAATCGGTGCCGTACGCTGCACCGCGTGGACAGAGTCATGGTTCCCCTCGGCAAGCCGCGCGCGGAGCGGGCCGACGCGGCACGCAATCGCCTGCGGCTGCTCAGCACGGCCCGCGAGATGATCACCGAGTCCGGAGTGGACAAGGTGACCATGGACGCACTGGCCGAGCGGTCCGGCCTGGGCAAGGGAACCGTGTTCCGACGGTTCGGCACCCGCGCGGGAATCTTCCACGCGGTCCTGGACGACGACGAGCGCGCCTTCCAGGAAAGCGTGCTGTCCGGCCCGCCACCACTGGGCCCCGGAGCCGAACCGGTCGAGCGGCTGATCACCTACGGTCGCGCCCGGATCACCTTCCTGATGGCCCACCTCGCGATCGCGCGGGCCGCGCTCGACCGCAACCAACCCGTCCCGGCCGGGGAAGCGAGCATCTCCCAGGTCCACATCCACATGCTCCTGCGGCAGGCGCGGCCGGACATCAGGGACCTCGACACCCTGGCCGTCCAGCTCGCCGCCGCTCTCGAAGCCCCGATCCTGCTCTATCTGGCCAAGCCGGAGGATGCCGACTCCGGCCGCCACGTCGACCGGCTGGCCGGCAGCTGGGAGGCACTCGTCGAACACGTCTGCCGGACCGGCACCCCCCGTCGACCGAGCGGGCCCGACAAGCGTAACATTGGCCGACCAATGATTGGCGCGAATGAGGGCATGGCGGAAGATCACCACCGCCATGCCCCGTTTCGCGCGGTACCAGGAGAAGACCGACCGTGAGTTGCCGGTCATCCGGCTGACGCCCCGGTCGCACTGCCGGACCGAACCCTGGCGGTGGGCCCCGCGTCGGACGGGGCTCGCCGCCCTCCTCAACGACCGTCCACGGTGGCGTTGATCTGCATCACCACCGCCTTGGGCTCGGTGAAGAACTCGCGGCTGAAGTTGCCCCCTTCCCGGCCGATTCCCGAGTCGCCGACACCGCCGAAAGGCGCTCGCAGGTCCCGTACGAAGAAGCAGTTGACCCAGACCGTGCCCGCACGGAGCGCCGCCGCGACCCGGTGTGCGCGGTGCAGATTCTCGGTGAAGAGCATCGCGTTGAGGCCGTAGGGCGTGTCGTTGGCCAGTTCGATCGCCTCGGCCTCGGTGGCGAACGGGATCACGACAACGACTGGGCCGAAGATTTCCTCGCGCGCGTGCCGGGCCTTGTGGCCCATGCCGGTGATCACCGTGGGTCGGATCGTCCAGCCGCTGCCGTGACCGCCGGTACGCAGCGTGCCGCCGTGGTCCGTGATGGTGTCCACGTAGCCGGCGACCTTGGCGTGATGCTCCTCGGAGGCGAGGGGTCCGATCTGCGTGGACTCCTCCTTCGGGTCACCGATGACCATCGCGTCCGCGGCCGCGACGAAGCGGGTCAGGAACTCGTCGTACACCTCCTGCTGGACGAACAGCCGGGAACCTGCCAGGCACACCTGGCCCGAGTTGGTGAACACCGCGCGGATCGACCACTCGACGGCGCCCGCCAGGTCCGCGTCGGCGAAGACCACGTTGGCGCCCTTGCCGCCGAGTTCGAGGCTGACCGGCGTGAGGTTGCGGGCCCCGGCAGCGGCGATGACGCGACCGGTGCCCGACTCTCCGGTGAAGGTGATGCGGTCCACGGCCGGGTTCTCGGTGAGTGCCTGACCCGCCGAGTCGGGGCCGTAGCCGTGGACGACGTTGAACACGCCGGGAGGCATGCCCGCTTCCATGGCCAGTCGTGCCATCAGCGTGGCCGAGACCGGGGTGTCCTCGGCCGGCTTCAGCACGACCGTGTTGCCCCACGCGAGGGCCGGCGCGACCTTCCAGGACTCCAGCATCATCGGGAAGTTCCATGGCGCGATTGCCGCGACGATCCCGGCCGGGTCGAATCGGGTGTAGGCGTGGTGCCCCGTGTCCATCGGGTAGGCCTCGGCCGCAGACAGCCTTGCATGGTCGGCAAAGAATCGAAAGTTCGATGCGGTGCGGGGTACGTCGGTGCCGCGGGACTGAGTGATCGGCTTGCCCATGTCCTGGGTGTCCGCCCTACCGAGCTCGTCGGCGTGGGCCTCGATCAGGTCCGCCAGGCGGTGCAGGACACGGCCTCGCTCGGCCGCGCCCATCCGCGGCCAGGGCCCGGTGTCGAAGGCGCGGCGGGCGGCCGTCACCGCGCGGTCGGCGTCGGCCCCGTCGCCGAGCGCCACCTCCGCCCAGGGGCGGCGGGTGTAGGGATCGATCGAGGCGAAGGTGGCGCCCGAGAGCGAGGGCACCTCCTCGCCGTCGATCACATGGCCGTAGAACTCCATCAGTTGGCCCCTCCCCCGGCCTCGGCTGCCGCCGCCTCCCGCTCGGCGATGGTGACATCACCGGCCGCCCAGTGGGTCTTCGGCAGTTCCCGGACGGCGACGCGCACGCTCTGCTGCGGCACGCCGAGCGACTTGACGACGGCACCCGTGACCTCGTGGATCAGTGAGCGAAGCTCCTCCGGGGTACGGCCGTTGACCAGCGTGACTTCGATGAGCGGCATGTCAGCCTCCTGTCAGGTGAAGCGAACCGAGGTGGGTGAAGTGCACCGCGACGGTGGTGCCGGACGGTACGGGTACGGCGTCGGTCATGCCGCCGGTGAGGACGATCCAGCCGGGCTCGATCGCATGGCCTCGGCGGCCGAGTTCATTGGCGGCGAAGGCCAGGGCCTCGGCCGGGTGGCCCTGGACGGCCGCGCCGGTGGCGCTGTCGGCGATCTGGCCGTCCACCTCCACGAGGCAGGCCTCCATTGCGAGGTCCAGCTTCTCGGGCGGCAGACCGACGGGGCCGGTGAGGAAGCGGCCGGAGGAGGCGTTGTCCGCGACGGTGTCGGGCAGCTTGAACCGGAAGTCGAGGTAGCGGCTGTCGATGACCTCGATGCCACCGTGCACCGACCCGACCGCGGCCAGCGCGGTGGCGGCGGTGACACCGGGGCCGGCCAGCCGGTCCTTCATCACGAAGACGATCTCCGGTTCGGCGCGCGGGTGGATCAACTGGCCCTGAGGGACCGGCTCTCCGGTGGGCAGCACCATCGCGTCGGTCAGCCAGGCCGTCAGCGGGACGGAGATGCCCATCCGTTCCTGCTTGGCCCGCGAGGTCAGGCCGAGTTTGACACCCACGATGTTCTCGCCCCGGCTGAGCCTGCGTCGCAGGGTCTCGTCCTGCACGGTGTAGGCGGTGTCCAGGTCGAGGTCGGGCCAGTCGTCGGTGATCGGGCCACGGCCGGTGCGGGTGTCCTCCGCCGCCAGCAGGGCGGTCGCGGCACGGTCGGGATCCCAGGTCATCGCTCCGCCCCCGCCTTCTCGCGCTCCTCGGCGAGCCGCAGGGCGATGTCGATGATCATGTCCTCCTGGCCGCCGACGTAGCCGGCCTCGCCGACCTTTTCGAGGATCTCGTGGGCGGGTACGCCGTAGCGTTCCGCGGCCCGCTCGGCGTGCAGCAGAAAGCTGGAGTAGACGCCCGCGTAGCCCTGCACGATCGAGGAGCGGTCCATCCACGGCAGTCGGGGGATGAACGGCTTGACCACGTCCTGGGCGGCGGCGAGGGCCAGGTCGACGTCGACGCCGGTCGGGATGCCCATCCGCTCGAAGGTGGCCGCCAGTACCTCGGTCGGCGAGTTGCCCGCGCCCGCGCCGAGCGCGCACAGGGCCCCGTCGAGCTGCTGGGCCCCGCCCTGGTAGGCGAGGACGGAGTTGGCGACGCCCAGGGAGAGGTTCTGGTGGCCGTGGAAGCCGACCTGGGCCTCGTGCCCGATCTCGTCGACCAGGGCTTGGACCCGGGCCTGGGCATCGGTCAGGACCAGAGCGCCGGCCGAGTCGACGACGTACACGCACTGGGCTCCGGCATCGACCATGATCCGTGCCTGCTCGGCGAGTTCGCCGGGGCCGATGCGGTGCGAGAGCATCAGGAAGCCGACCGTCTCCATGCCCAGCTTGCGCGCGGCGGTGAAGTGCTGGACCGACGTGTCCGCTTCGGTGCAGTGGGTGGCGATGCGTGCCACGCTCGCGCCGACGGAGTGGGCCCGCTTCAGTTCGGTGACCGTGCCGACGCCGGGCAGCATCAGGACCGCGATCTTCGCGCGGGTGGCCTCGTCGACGGCCGCGCCGATCAGCTCGATCTCATCGACCTTGGAGAAGCCGTAGTTGAAACTGGAGCCGCCGAGGCCGTCGCCGTGGGCCACCTCGATGACCTCGACACCGGCCTTGTCCAGGGCGTGTACGACACCGCGCACCTGTCCCTCGGTGAACTGGTGCCGCATGGCGTGCGAGCCGTCCCGCAGGGTGGAGTCGGTGATCCGCAACTTACGCGGCTGCTGGGCGTTCTCGCGGGGCGTTTCGGGGGTCATGAGGTCACCGCCGTCGTCTTCGCGCCCGCCAGCAGCTCACCGACGCGAGCGGCCGCGGCCGTCATGATGTCCAGGTTTCCTGCCCAGGGCGGCAGGTAGTCGCCCCGGCCGCGCACCTCCAGGAAAACGGCCACCCTGGCCTGGTCCTTCCACTCGGGGCGCGGGTCGTCGAACTGCGGATCGGCGCGCAGCGTGTAGCCGGGCACGTACTCGGCCACCTCGCCGACCATGCGGACGATCGACTCGCTGATCGCGTCGCGGTCGGCGTCCTCGGGAATCGCGCAGAAGACCGTGTCGCGCATGATCATCGGCGGTTCGACCGGGTTCATGATGATGATGGCCTTGCCCTTCCGGGCGCCGCCGACCTGCTCGATCGCCTGAGAGGTGGTCTCGGTGAACTCGTCGATGTTCGCGCGGGTGCCGGGTCCGGCCGAGCGGGAGGCGATCGACGCGACGATCTCCGCGTACTCCACCGGAACCACACGGGAGACCGCGCGCACGATGGGGATGGTGGCCTGGCCGCCGCAGGTGATCATGTTGATGTTCGGGGCGTCCAGGTGCTCGAGCAGGTTCACGGGCGGGCAGACCAGCGGGCCCAGAGCGGCGGGTGTCAGGTCGATCGCCTGGATGCCCGCCTCGGCGTAGCGGGGCGCGTTGGCGATGTGCGCCTTGGCGGACGTGGCCTCGAAGACCAGGTCCGGCCGTTGGTCCCGGGACAGCAGCCAGTCCACTCCCCCCGCGGACGTCTCCACACCGAGCTCGGCAGCTCGGGCCAGCCCGTCCGAGGCGGGGTCCACGCCGACCATGTACCGTACGTCGACCGTCTCGCTGTGCAGGAGTTTGGAGAGCAGGTCGGTGCCGATGTTGCCGGGGCCGACGATGGCCGCGGTCGCCTTGCTCATGAGGTCTCCTCGGTGAAACGTGCCGTGACGCTGCCGAGTCCGGCGTAGGCCGCGGTGACGGTGTCGCCGGCGGCGACCGGCACGGAGGCGGTGATGGAGCCGGGCAGCACGACGTGCCCGGCCTCCAGGACCACCCCGCGCGCGCCGACGGTGTTGGCCAGCCACGCCAGTGAGGTCAGCGGCGAGCCGAGCACGGCGCCGCTCGCGCCCGTGCCGACGAGTTCGCCGTTGCGGTGCAGCGTGCAGCCGGCGAGGCGGAGATCGACGTCGGCGAGCGGAACCGGGGTGCTGCCGAGGACGACCCCGCCGGACGAGGCGTTGTCCGCGATGGTGTCGATGATGCCGATGCGCCAGTCGCGGATGCGCGAGTCGATCAGTTCCAGGGCCGGGAGTACGAAGTCCACGGCCGCGGCGGCCTCCGCGACCGTGACCCCGGGTCCGGCCAGGGGGCGTTTGAGTACGAAGGCAATCTCCGGCTCGACCCGAGGTTGCAGAAACCGGGAGGCGGGCACGGCGGCGTTCTCCAGCCAGAACATGTCGTCCAGGAGGTGACCGTAGTCGGGCTGGTCCACACCCATCTGGCGTTGCATGGCGGGGGACGACAGCCCGACCTTGTGGCCCTTGATCCGCGCCCCGTCGGCCACCCGGCGGCGGATCTGCGACAGCTGGATCTCGTAGGCGTCGGCGAGGGTGAGGTCCTGGTACTTGGCCGACCCCGCCAGTGGTTCGATCGGAACCCGGGTGTCGTAGGCGGCCAGGAGGAGGTCCGCTGCCTCGGCCCGTGTCACGGCGGTCATGCCGGCGCCCCCTCGTCCTGCTCCGCCGGGCGTGCGATCAAGTCCGTCATGGCGATCTCCGATCGGGTCGGTCGAGTGCCCGCCGTACGTCGTCCAGGCAGGCGGTCCACGACCAAACTGTGTGCACTTTCGAGGATCGAAGTCAACCCTTGGTCGACCTATTGACTGGCGCAGAAACTGTATGCAGTGTGGTCAGCATCAGCCATCCGACAAGGAGCCGTCGCCGTCTATGGCGATAGTAGGACGGCAAATTAGTTAGCTCGGGAGTTCGCATGTCCGCATGGAGCCTGGTGACCTGCCGCCCCCAGGACGAGGGAGCCGCATCGTTCGTCGCCGTCGTCGACACCGAGGGCCGGGTACGACGCCACCCTGACCTTGCACGCTATCCGGACGTGGGTGCGGCGATGAGTGACTGGGCAGACCTGGAGCCCGCCCTGCGCGGCTGGCAGCCCACCGAGGGCGAGCTCGTCGAGGAGGCACTGCTGCTGACGCCGGTACCCTCGCCGGGCAAACTGGTCTTCGCCGGCGCCAACTACCGCGATCACCTTCGGGAGATGGGCGTCGGCGAGGTACCGAACGGCATGGAGCCGTACTTCTTCCTGTTGCCGCCGACCACCATCGTCGGCCCGGACGACACGATCACCATCCCGGACGACCCGGATGCCCGGGTCGACTGGGAGGCCGAACTCGGCGTGGTGATCGGGCGACGCGTCCACGACGTGCCCGTGGAACAGGCACTTGACGCGGTCGCCGGCTACACCGTCGTCAATGACATCTCCGCGCGCGGTCTGCATGCCAGGAGCAACCCGCTGGCCCCGCCGTTCGCCTACGACTGGCTCGCGTCCAAGGGACGCGACACCTTCAGCCCGATCGGCCCTGCTGTGACGCCGGCCTGGTTCGTACCCGACCCGCAGACCCTTCCGGTCCGGCTCTGGCGCAACGGCGTGCTGGAACAGGACGGCAACACCAAGGACATGATCTTCAGCGTGGCGCAGCTCGTCTCGGCCGCCAGCGCCCTGATGACCCTGGAGCCGGGCGATGTCCTCGCCACCGGAACCCCGGCCGGCGTCGGCGTCGCCAAGGGCATCGCGCTCAGGGCCGGTGACCGGCTGCGCATCGAGATCGAGCCGCTGGGCGTACTGGCCAACGAGGTACGGCTCGCTGAGCAGCCCGCCGCCCTCTCCGCCACCCCGGCGGCCCGGAACACCTTGGAGCCGTGATGACCTCCCCCTCGAGCGCGAGCCGCGCCGGCGATCCGGCCGATCTCGCTCCGCTGTTCACGCCGCTGAACCTCGGCAGCCGCAGCGCCCGCAACCGCATCGTGCAGGCCCCCATGTCCGTCGGCTACGCCAAACCCGACGGCACCGTGACCGACCGGGAGATCGAGCACTACGCCCGGCGCGCCCAGGGTGGCGTCGGCGTCGTGGTCACCGAGAACTTCGCGATCAGCGTCGCGGGGCGCCAGATGCCCCTCCAGACTCTCGTGAGCGACGAGGAGCAGCTGCCGGGACTGACTCGGATGGCGTCCGAGATCCACCGGCACGGGGCTCTGGCGATCGTCCAGATCGTGCACGCGGGCCGGTACGCGGGCCCCTGGGAGGAGTACGAGAAGCGGCGCCGCCTGGCCCCCTCGGCCGTCCCGTTCGAACTCACCCCGGGCCGCGTGGTCACGCCGCAGGAGATCACCCCGGAGGAGATCGACGAGGTGATCGAGGAGTTCGTACGCGCCGCCCAGCTGTGCGAGCGCGCCGGATTCGACGGAGTCGGCGTGCACGTGGCGCAAGGCTTCCTCCTCTCCGGTTTCCTCTCGCCACGCACCAACCGGCGCACCGACGAGTGGGGCGGCGACTTCGGGGGACGCACCCGGCTGCCCCTGGAAGTGGTGCGGCGCGTCGTCGCTGCCACCGGCCCGGACTTCGTCGTCGGCGTGCACCTGCTCAGCGACGAGCGCGTGGCCGGGGGCTGGACCCTCGACGACGCGGTCCGGCTCGCCCCGCTGCTGGAGGATGCCGGAGCCGGGTTCCTGTTCGCCGTCCCGACCACGTTCGAGACGATGCGGATGCCGCAGAACGCGGGGATGCTCGGCAAGCCGGGCTACTCGCTCGACGACACGGTGGCACTACAGCTCGTGGTGGACATCCCCGTGGTGGCCAACGGCGGCCTCGGCGATCCCCGGGACGCGGCGCGGGTCATCGAGTCGCACCAGGCGCAGGCGGTGGGTCTGGCCAGGCCGCTCTTCGTCGACCCCGACTGGCCGCGCAAGGTGCGGGCCGGCGCGGTCGGCACCGTGCACACCTGTGCCTGCGACACGGGTCTGTGCCTGCGGACCCAGCTGACCGGGTCCATCTGCGAGAGCTGGCCCGAGCGCGCCCGGGCCCGCGGGTACCTCGGCTATGACGAAGGGACCGCCTCGTGATCACCCTGACCGACATCGCCTATGTACGCTCGGGCGTCGAGGACCTCGAAGGCGCCGTCCGGTTCGCCAGCGAGATCGTCGGACTCGAAGTGGTCGACTCCGGCGAGCCCGGAGTGGCGCATCTGCGCGCCGACGTCCGGGGCCACTGCCTCACCTTCGTGCAGGGCCGCTCCGGTGTGATCTCCTCCGGCTTCACGGTCGCCGGCCCCGAGGCCCTGGCCGAGGCCGAGACCGAGCTGGAGAAGCAGGGTCTGCGCGTCGCACGCGGTGACCGGGCGGGGGCGCGCTCCCGCGGCGTGTCGGAGTACATCGCCTTCGACGACCCCTTCGGCAACCATGTCGAGCTGGCCGCGGCGCAGTACCGCTCCGCCGATCCGGTACGGCTGACCCGGGGGTCGGGGATCACCGAGTTCGGGCACCTGTGCCTGGACGCCCCCGACGTGCACGAGGCCTACCGCTTCTGGTCCACGAACTTCAACGTCAAGGTGTCGGACTGGGTGGGCGACGGCGCCTGCCTGATGCGCATCGACCCGGTCCACCACAAGCTCGCCGTCTTCCGCGGTGAGGAGGCGGCCCTCTGCCACATCAACTTCCAGGTCGACTCCCTCGATGACGTCTTCCGCAACTGGCACTTCCTCGTCGACCAGGGTGTCGAGATCGTCATGGGCCCGGGACGCCACCCCACCTCCGGCTCGGTGTTCCTCTACTTCCGCGGCCCGGAGAACCTCACGTACGAGTACGCCGTTGGCGGCGAGCTCATCACGGACGACGCGGCGTGGACCCCGCGGGTGTTCGACCCGGAGCAGCCCTCGTCGATCGACATGTGGCGCGGCCCTGTGGCACCCACGACCCGGCAGCGCCAGCTGCCCCAGCCGGCGCCCGCCGCGAAGCCGTAGTGCGGGCCGGTACCCGCATACAGCCCATACGAGGCCGGCAGTGCCGCCGGCCGGAGGGAGGATCGATGATCTTCGTGAGCCATGTGATCCCCGTCAACGAACCGGGGCAGCCCCGGCTCGACCGCGCCACCGTCTGGGAGGGACTGGTCCTCAAGGCCAACAACGCCCTGCCGTTCGTGCCCGCCATGAGCGACTGCGAGGTCGTCGAGCGCTACAGCGACGCCTGCTTCGACCGTGACATCCGTATCCGGGGGGACGCCTTCCGTGAGCGGATCACTCTCGAAGGACCCCACCGGGTGGTGTTCACCCGCCTTGCGGGCCCGATCCTGGGCACGATCGCCAACGAGATCGAGGGCGAGGGCGACGACATGCGACTGCGCTTCAGCTTCGCCCTCGTCCTCGCCGGCACCCCGGGCAACTCCGAGGCCGAGGAGCGGTACGCCAAAACCATGACCGGCGACTACATCCAGGCCCTCATCGCCACCCGCGACGCCATGCGCCGGATCGCCGTCGCCGACGCCGCGTGACCTGAACCGGTCCCATGACCACTGAGTGTGGTCCTTACCGAGTACGGACGACTGGGGACAAAGATGTCTGACATGTCCGACTGGATCGACTCCTTCTACGCCGACATCGACGCGCAGCTGACGGAGCGCGTCCTCGACCGCTTCGCCCCCGACGGGGAGCTGGTGTTCGGCAACAATCCGCCCGCCATCGGCCACGACGCCATGCGCGAGGTCCTGGACAACCTGCGCCACGCGCTCGCCGGCCTGCGGCACGAGTGGTGCAACCGCTGGACCGTCGACCGGGGAACCCTGATCCTCGAGGCCCGGGTCCACTACACCACCCGCGGCGGTGCCGAGGTGGTCCTGCCCTGCGTCACGGTCATCGACCGCAACCCCTCGGGCCCGGTCACCTCCCTGCGCGTGCACATCGACGCCGCACCGCTGTTCGCGATCCTCGACGCCGAATCCGTGACTGCCCACGAGGTGACGGGTTGACCGGCCGCCCCGCCGCCCGAACGGCACGCGAGCCATGACCGGGCAGCTCGCGAACGAGGCGGTGGCGGACCGTACGGCCACTGCCCTGGAGGTGGCCACCGCGGCGCGCACACTTGCCGCGCTCGGCCTGGTGACAGCGTTCGGACACGTATCGGCGCGTCATGGCGACCGAATACTGATGACACCCGCGATCGACCTCGCCCAGGCCACCGAGGGAACGCTTCTCGAGATTCCGTTGAACTCGACGGCTCTGCCGACGAACGCTCCCGGCGAGGCGTGGATCCATCTCTCGGTCTACCAGGCGCGGCCGGACGTGCACGCCGTTGCCCGCGCCATACCGGAGTCCGCGTTCGCGGCCGGCGCGGTCGTCTCCCACAGCATCCCGCCCCTCCACGGGCAGGGCGCCATGCTCGGCGAGGCAGTACCCATCCACGACGACGCGCGCCTGATGCGCTCGGCCGGCATCGCCGAAGGTGCCGCCCGCACGCTCGGCCACGCCGACGCACTCGTCCTGCGGGGCAACGGGGCCGTCACCACGGGGCACACCCCCGGTCACGCCGTCGCCCGCATGTGGCTCCTCGACACCACCTGCCGACTGCATCTCACCGCACGGCAGGCCGGAGCGATCCGAGGCCTCACCTCCGAGGAGATCACGGCCTGGCGAGCAGCCGCACCTCCCCTGCTCGACCGGCTCTGGGCCCACCTGCGAAGCCTCGACGGCGTCCGAGCCGTGCCCACCGCCACCGTGACCGACGAGTGACGTAACCGTCCGCCCCACATCCCGGGGAGGACTTACCAGCGAAGGAAAGCACCATGCGTGTCAGCGGCCTTCTTCACTACGGCCTCCAACTGCCCGACCTGGCCCAGGGCAAGGACTTCTACACCGACTTCGGCCTGAGCGTCGACGAACGGGGTGACCAGTTGGTCGTGCGCTGCGACGGCCGGGACCAGGACCAGACAGTGCTCGTCGAGGGACACGACAAGCGCCTGCACCACGTCGCCTTCGCGGCACCGGACGGCTCACTGCCCGAGTTGCAGCGCCACCTCGAATCCCTCGGCATCGCCCTCCAGGACCCGCCTGCGGGCGGGTCCGAGGGCGGCCTGTGGTTCCGCGACCCGGACGGCAACGCGGTCAACGTGCGCGAGCAGGAGCCGGCCCCGCCGCGCTCCACCGAACCCTTCAAGCAGAACCTGGCCGGCGACTACCGGCGGGTGGACGAGGCCCGCTGGCTGACCGCGAACACCGCACCGCGTCCGCGTCGGCTGGGGCACATGCTGATCTTCTCCTCGGACGTGAACCGCTCGCAGGACTTCTACGAGCGCACGCTCGGCCTCAGGCTGTCCGACCGGATCACCGGCAAGGCCGTCTTCATGAACTCCGGCCCCGGGGACCACCACGTGTTCGGGTTCATCCAGAGCAGCCACCCGGGTCTGCACCACTCCAGCTGGGAGGTCGACAACCTCGACCAGCTGGCGATGGGCGCCCAGATCATGGCCGACAAGGGACACACCGTGGGCTGGGGCCTCGGCCGGCACAGCCTGGGTTCCAACCTCTTCCACTATCTGCGGGACCCTTGGGGCAGCTGGATCGAGTACTTCTCCGACATCGACCAGATCAGCGAGGACTGGCAGGGGCAGGACTGGGACGTTCCGCCCGCCGTGTGGTGCCCGATCATGCCGGACGAGTTCCTGCGGAACTTCGAGGCGAAGCCGGAATGACGCGTCCGCGCCGCCGCTGGCCGGCCGTCGCCGTCCGCGCACTCCGAGGCGCCGGCGGTTCTCTCCCCCACCTCACCTGCTGCGATCGGCCTCAGCGGGTCCTCGCATGCCCGCACCTGCCGAAAGAGGACGAGATGACAGCATCCGAGCAGTTCGCCGGGCGCGTCGCCATGGTCACCGGCGCCGGATCGGGAATCGGCAGGGCCTCCGCCCGGGCGTTCGCCGCCCGCGGGGCGGCGGTCGGGGTCTGCGACGTCAACGCCGAGGGCGGCAAGGAAACCGTGTCGCTCATCGAGAACGCCGGCGGAACGGCCCTCTTCCTGCACACCGACGTGTCGTCCGGCGATGCGGTCCACGAGGCCGTGGACACCATCGCGACGACGTACGGCGGGCTGCACTTCGCCCACAACAACGCCGGTACGTTCGCCATGGGGCTCACCGGTGAGCTCTCGGAGGCGGATTTCACCCGGGTGGTGAACGTCAACCTGCTCGGTGTGTTCCTCTGCATGCGTCACCAGATCCCCAGGATGCTGGAGGCCGGCGTCGGCGCCATCGTCAACACCGCGTCGATCTGGGCCCACACCGGCATGCCGACCCAGGCGGCCTACGTGGCCAGCAAGCACGGTGTCGCCGGTCTGACCAAGACCGCGGCCATCGAGTACGCCGCCCGAGGCATCCGGGTCAACGCCGTGTCCCCGGGTTACGTCGAGACACCGATGACGGCCGGCAATCCGCCCGACGCCATCGCCGCGATCCTGGCGCGACAGCCGATCGGACGGCCGGGGCAGCCGGACGAGGTCGCGACCGCGGCGGCCTGGCTGTGCAGCGACGAGGCCTCGCTGATCACCGGAGCGATCCTCAACGTCGACGGCGGCTATCTGGCGCACTGACCGTTCTCCCGCCGACACCCGGTACTCGGCACCACTCTCAAGGAAGGCAGACCCCATGGCGGACTCTGCGAACATCACGACGATCAAACGGTTCTACGACATAGCCGACGGCAGAATCACGGGCAATCCCACCGAGTTGTTCACCGAAGACGTCAAGATCTACACGCCCAAGTTCGGTGTCGCCGTCGGTATGGACGCCATGGTCGCGGCCGGCAAGGGCCGCGCGATGTTCCAGCACATGGAGCATCACGTCGATGCGTTCGACATCGTCGAGTACGGCGACCGGGTCGTCGTCGAGGGCACCACGGAGGGCGAGACCGTCTCGGGCCGGACCTGGGACGGCCGCGAAACCATTCCGGGGCACTTCTGCGCCGTCTTCGACTTCCGTGACGGCCGGATCAGCAGGATGCACGTCTACTTCGATCCCGACCTCGGGCACGAGGACGCGGACCGATACCCCTGGTGGCAGCAGCAGACCCCGCCGCCCGCCGGACCAGGTGACTTCGCTCACCCGGCGGCACATCACATCGGATACGAAGGACAGGACACCATGCCTGAGAACGTGGACGGGACCATCCGGCACACCCTTGACATGAACGAGGTTGAGTTCGTGCGCCACTTCGACGCTCCGCTGGAGGAGCTGTGGCGCTTCGTCTCCGAGCCGGAGCTGCTCACGAAGTGGATGGGCGGCCCGGTCGACAAGCTGGAGCCGCAGGTGGGCGGCGACGTCCTCATCCAGATCGCACCGAAGATGGGCGCGACGGTGTACGGCGAGGTCCTCGAGTACGTGCCGCAGCAGGTCCTGGCGCTGACCTGGGAGGTCCCCGCCTGGGGCCACACCCCGGACCTCATGGGCACGAGGATGCGGTGGGCCGTCGAGACGGACGGCGACGGCTCGAAGCTGACCCTGACCCACTCCCTGCCGCACAACGTCTTCCGCGAGCACCTCCTGGCCGCCGCCTGGCACCTGCACATGGACCAGCTGGGCCAGCTGCTCGCGGGCAACGACGAGCACTACACCATCCAACAGGACGAGATCTACGCCCTGGTCCTGGCCTACCTCGACAAGGACCGGGCCGAGAAGCGGGCGTACTACGAGCACCTGCTCGGCATCCGGAAGCCAACAGCCTGACCTCCCCCAGGGAGGGGCGTCTCCCGTACAAAACGCGCCCCTCCCCCCTGGTGTCGGATGCCAAGTCGGCTCTCCTTCCTACGGTGGGGTGCTGAGATGCGAACCGGCCGGCGAGACCGAGAAGGAGCCCGGCGCGGCTCGGGCCTGTGCCTGAGGTCACGCGGGCGCGAGACCAGGTGCCACCGAAGCGGCCGGCCCGAATCCGACCCAGTCCGACAACCACCACACGTCGCACGACCACCGGGATCCACGACGCACCACCAAGGGACGACCAGGCCTCAAGGGAGAGACCATGCCCCAGACCGAGCTGCACACCGCACAGATCGTCGGCGAGACACCCGCCTGGATGGCCGAGCTGTATTCATGCTTCGACACCCTGAACGTCGAGGCAGTGCTGACGTACTTCAGCCCGGACTGCCGGATCCGCTTCGGCAACGGCGAACCGACCGTCGGCCACGACGAGTTCCTCGTCGGCGCCGGCGCTTTCCTCCAGTCGGTGCGCGGCATGTGCCACCGGTTCCGTCAGGTCTGGCAGTGCGGCGAGTCAGCCGTGCTGGTGGCCGACGTCGGCTACACCCTCCACAACGGCAACACCCTGTCCTTGCCGGCAATCACAGTGCTGCACCGCCGATCGGACGGTCTGATCGACGACATGCAGGTCGTCCTCGACGTCGCGCCTCTCTTCGCGGAGTGATCGGGCTGTGAATCGTGCCGCGGCTGCCTGTGCGCGCCTCCGGCCGGGTGACCGGCCGGAGGCGCAGGGGTTTCGGCCGTGGAGATGTCGGACTCCATCGCAGCCGGCGCGATCAATCACGCGATCTTCCGTGTGGCCCGCCTGCACCGCATGCTGGCCGACCAACTACTTCGCCGAGTCGGCCTTCGGCACGGGCGCAGGAGTATTCGGCCCGATCAGCCGACTCATGTCTCCCACGGCGACGGCCCTGCCTTGATCAGCGTCATCGCCTTGGGCACAGCCGCCGGCACGTAGTCGGGCGCGTGGTCCCGCAGCACCCTCAGCGCAGTCCGCTCCAGATGGTGCGCAAGGCACGACACCGCGGCATCGCGGTCACCCGCGACGACCGCGTCCAGGATCGCGGGGTGCTCGACATTGCCGGGCTCGGACCAGCTCGTCGAATCGAAGCGCTGGATGATGCGGATGTAACGGACGCTCCGATCGGACAGGGCCCGCAGCTGCCGCTGAAGAGCCGCACCGGCGCCGGTGGTGAGGAGGCGGTGATACTCGCCGTGAGCCGTGAACCAGCCCTCCATGTCCTTCGCCCGGGCGGCGCGGCGCATCGCTGTCACCTGAGCCTTGGCCGCGCGTCTCTCCCCGGCGCCGAAGCCGTCCATGGTCATGGTCAGTGCCAACGTCTCCAGCATGATGCGCATCGCGTAGTCGGCGTCCAGCTCGGCCGGGTCGATGGCCGTGACCCGCATCCGCTGGTTGGGCTCCGCCTCGACGAAACCCTCCTCCTGGAGCATGCGCAGCGCCTCACGCACGGGCGTACGACTCACTCCCAGCTGTCGGCCCAGCGCCACCTGCGACAACACGGTGCCCGGCGCCAGCCGACCGTCGAGGATGCATTCACGCAGGAACGTGTGCAGCGGGGCGATCGACTGCCGGGCACCGGGCAGATCAAGCGGCTCGATGCCGTCGATGAGGATGGTCGGCTGAGGCATGTCGCCCATTATGGCGTATCTGCATACACATTTAGTCCTGAATCCCGCTGCCGATACGGCCTGTGGCCCGCCAGGCGGCCAGCAGGTCGTCGAGGACCGGATACCGCTTCTCCTCCGGCGGGTCCCACGGCTTGAGCCTGACTTCCCGGAGGGTGTCCCTTGGCCGTCTACTCGGGCCGCAGGGCGGCCAGTTGTTCCGCGAACGGCACCACGTCCGGCTCGTCCGCCGCCGAGTCGCCCCCGGGAAGGTCACGCAGGAGACCCGCCAGTTCTCGGCCCGCACGGGCGATCCGGCGGGGCAGCGTGTCGGTGAGGGAGTCACCGTGTCCGCCCCAGTCCTCCGACGCCGCGTACACGGCGGTGGGTACGACCACGGCCCGCAGGTAGGCGAACAGGGGGCGCAGCGCGTGTTCCAGGGCGAGGGAGTGCCGCGCGGTACCGCCGGTGGCGCCCACCAGCACCGGCTTGCCGGTGAGGGCGCCGTTGTCGATGACGTCGAAGAACGACTTGAACAGACCGCTGTAGGAGGCGGTGAACACCGGTGTGACAGCGATCAGTCCGTCGGCAGAGGTGACCACCTCGATGGCTTCGGACAGCTCCGGCGAGGGGAAGCCGGAGGCGAAGTTCTTGGCGATGTCGACGGCCAGATCGCGCAGTTCGATGATCCGTACCTCGACCTCGCGGTCCGCCGCGGCCAGTTCCGTGCGGACGGTCTCGGCGAGCCGGTCGGCGAGCAGACGAGTGGAGGAGGGAAGGCTGAGGCCGGCCGAGATCACGGCGAGGCGCAGGGGCTTGCGGATGCTCACTTGGCCACCTCCTCGGAGTTGCCCTGGTGTGCGGACAGCAGAGAGGCGTGGGTGGGGGCGTCCGGCAGGTTGCGGGGCCGGCCGACGGCCACCTCCTTGCGCAGGACGGGGATGACTTCCTCGCCGAGCAGGTCGAGCGTCTCCAGTACGGACTTCAGCGGCATGCCGCCGGTGTCGATCGCGAAGAGCTGGCGCTGGTAGTCACCGTAGTGCTCGCGGAACGTCAGCGTCTTGTCGATGACCTGTTGCGGACTGCCTACGATGAGCGGCGTCTGCTCCATGTACTCCTCCATCGTCGGGCCGTGCCCGGACATGGGGGAGTTGTCGAAGTACGGACGGTACTCACGGACGGCGTCCTGGGAGTTCCGGCGGACGAAGACGAGCCCGCCGGCGCCGACGATCGCCTGCTCCGCGGTGCCGTGGCCATAGTGGGCGTAGCGTTCGCGGTACATGCCGATCAGACGGCGGAAGTGGTCCTTCGGCATGAAGAGGTTGTTGACGAAGAAGCCGTCGCCGTAGAAGGCGGCCTGCTCGGCGATCTCCGGGCTGCGCACCGAGCCGTGCCAGACGAAGGGCGGTATGCCGTCCAGCGGCCTCGGGACCGAGGTGAAGGACTGGAGCGGGGTCCGGAAGCGTCCCTCCCAGTCGACGTACTCCTCGCGCCACAACTGGTGCAGCAGCGCGTAGTTCTCGATGGCGAGCGGGATGCCGTGCCGGACGTCCTTGCCGAACCAGGGGTAGACGGGGCCCGTGTTGCCGCGGCCCAGCATCAGGTCCACGCGGCCGTCGGCGAGGTGCTGGAGTACCGCGTAGTCCTCGGCGACCTTGACCGGATCGTTGGTGGTGATCAGCGTGGTCGAGGTGGACAGGATGATCCGGCTGGTCCTGGCGGCTATATGGGACAGCAGGGTGGTCGGCGAGGAGGAGACGAACGGCGGGTTGTGGTGCTCACCGGTCGCGAACACGTCGAGTCCGGCCTCTTCGGCCTTGACGGCGATCGCGACCATCGCCTTCAGGCGCTCCTGCTCGGTCGGCGGCCTGCCGGTGGCGGGGTTGGGGGTGACATCACCAATGGAAAAGGTACCGAACTGCACAGAATTCTCCGGGGGTTGGCTCGGGAGAGGGTTTCTGGGGCGGACCGGGACGAGTCCGCGGGACGCATCGGATGAGGAAGGGCTCCGTCCGGCCCCTCTGATGCGTTGACCAGCTACGGGTACCGGCCAACAGATCACCTAGGACGACATTAGCTTGCCGACCAATTAACTCCTTCAGCGTACGCTACGGGCCAGGCATTCCCCCCAGGCACAGAAACCACAGAGGCACTCCCTGCCATACACGGGGCGCCCCCGCCCAGGACGCCGCGAGCGCCTGCCGCGCCGCCGGGACCACCTCATGGGCGAACACGCCCCGCTGACGCTCGTGACCCCCGTCCGGGGCCCGCCGTCACATCGCACTCTATTGGTCGACCAATTTAGTATAGGTGAGATGATTCGAAGACAAGCCACTCGCTCATGCAAGGAGGAACGCCCACCATGCCGCCAGCGTCCGAATCGGTCCAGGGCAAAGACGACGCGGTTCCGACCGTCGCCGACGCTCCGATGAGCGAGGCCATCTTCCGCGCCGCCCGCGTGCACCGGATCATGGCGGGCAATCTGCTGCGCGAGACCGGCCTGTACCCCGGGCAGGAACTGCTGATGATGCAGCTCTGGGAGCAGGGCGAACAGCGTCAAGGCGATCTGATCAAGACATTGGGCCTCGATCCGTCCACCGTCACCAAGATGCTGCAACGCCTGGAACAGTCCGGGTTCGTGACCCGCAGCCCCTCCCCCCACGACCGCCGAGCCGTCATGGTGAACACCACGCGGGCGGGCCAGGCCCTGCGTGGTCGGGTCCTCCAGGCATGGCGCGAGCTGGAGTCGATCACTGTCGCCGGATTCACGGACGAGGAGTGCGAGCAGGTCATGCGGGCCTTGGCGCGGATCGAGGCGAACCTCACTGGCACTTCCTCCGATGCCGACAAGCCCTCGGCCGCCTCCTGACGACCGAGAGCCATCTCTTGATTCACCCGGGTAACGGAGGCAGCGCCTTCCGGCCGGGATTGAAGGGGGCAACGCAGAGGTGAGGGACGGGCATGGGCGCCCGCCCCTCACCCCGATCGGTCACTGCTGCGGCATGAGGCCCATGACGAATGGGATGATCTTGCCGCCACGCTCGCTGGTCCAGTTCTCGGCCAGCTCGGCCAGGAGCTGGACCGTGGAAGTGATGGTGGCGCCGGCCTTCTCCATACGGCGGATCGCGATGTCGTCCGCCATCTTCGCCGGAGAGCCACCCGCGTCGGCGACGACCTGGACGTCGTAACCCAGCTGGAGCGCTGTCAGCGTCGGGTAGACGGTGCACACGTCGTTGGTGACGCCGGCGATGATCAGCTTCTTGCGTCCGGATTGCCGCACTGCCGCGGCGAAGCCCTCGTCGTCCATGGCGTTGACGACACCCTGGCGCCGGGTCCTCGCCTCGAACTCCTTCGGAGCGATCTCCTGGAGCTCAGCGAGCAGCGGGCCCTGGGCGTACTCCTCCATCGAGGAGGTCAGCACCAGGGGAATGTCGACAGCCTTGGCCGTCCGGGCCAGCGCCAGCGCGTTGGCCTTCATCGACTCGAACGGGATGGACCGCACCCATCCCATGGTGCCCACCTGGTGATCGATGAGCAGCATGGCGGCGTTGTCGGCAGTGAAGGGTTGTGCGGACATGAGGGGACCTCTCTGGATGTGCGAACCGGCCATGCGGGCCGGCAGGAGATCGGCTGGACACCTACATGAATACTTGGTCGGCCAATCATTAGTACCAGCATAGGACGGCGCACACATATTCCCCATAGTGTGAACACACGAAATCCGCTATCCGGGCGAAGGTCCAAGGCGAGCCGCCCGCCCTCGGGCAACTGATGAACTGAGCGCTTCGGGCCGCGCGGGAAGGCCGACGAGTTCTCGAAGTCCCACGAGAGCGAGTGGATCGACCATGGAGCGGCCCATCAGCACCGGCAGGGAGGGGCCTCCCCCCGATGGCACCGAGCCGGCCTGGCCACGAGGTCGGTCTCGGGGCGGGCCCGGATCGGATCGGGTTGCACGACCGCGACGTTCGCGCGCTCCGCCGGGGTGAAGCAGCCCACCTCGTCGGCCAGGCCGCCGTGTCCGGCGCCCCGACGTCAGCGCACGGCGGCGGCGAACGAGGCGGTCTGTGCCTCAACCGGCTTACGGCGTGCGGCAACACGGTCCAGAACATACTGAAGAGCGAGACACCCCAGACCCCACGCGGCGAGGGTGAGCATGGCGCCCGCAAGATGTGTGTCATGGAAGTAGGCAGCACCCCTCAGCCCGCGCACCGCTGCCGCCGGAGGCATGAACGAGGCCAACGGGGACAGCCACGCGGGCAGATAGGTGGCCGGCAGGATTCCCCCGGAGGTGGCGTTGCCGAGGATCAGCAGCACCACGGAGGCGACCGGCATGCCCAGCGGACCGAACAGACGCAACAGCAGCCCGGCTGCGGCGGCGGACGCCCACGCCAGCAGACCCACCACGACCGCGACCACGGCGAAGGAGGCCGGCAGCGCGTCCAGGGCGGTGTGCGCGATCAGCGCCACCATCACGCCGGAGGCGGCGGCGAAGACGAGCATCGACACCACGCGAACGGCCAGCCGCAGGCGCGGAGCGATCTGATACGAGGACACCGCGAAGAGGAAGCCGGCCAGCACCACGCCGAAGGCGGCGTAGAACACCGACAGTCCGCGCGAGTCGCCCGCCGCCAGGGGCAGTACATCCTTCACGGGGACGGGCTTCCCGGCCGCCGCCGTCACCGCTGTGACCAGAGTGGAGACCGTGGACGGCCCCTGTGCCCCCGCCACGAGAACGCGCATGCCGTGGCCGTCGTCGACGAGGGCGGCCGGAACCTTGTCGTGGGTGACCGCCTGGCGGGCGGCCTCGGCGTCCGTGTATCGGTAGAAGGTGTATCCGTCGGGCGCCGCGTTGTTCAGGGCGAGTTCCGTGCGGGCGGCCACCTTGTCGGAAGCGGCGATACCCAGGGGCTGATGGCGCGCCGACGGTGCGTGAAACGCCGCGAGGTAGACCGCGACGAACACGGCGCCGATCGTCAATGCGGTGATCACCGGTACGAGCATCGCCTTGCGGGCGCCGGCCGCCGCCGCGAGCACGGGCGCGGGGAGCCCGGGCTCGGAGTCGACCAGCGCGTGTTTGGCGTGCCGCCCGTGGTCGGCTGTCGGGGCGGCATTCGGATCTGGAGGGGTGGACGTTGTGCCGTACTGCATGGGGTGAGGAACTCTCCGATGTCGACAGGGCCGCAGCCTTGGAGTGGCGTGCTCCCGACGAGGCTGCGGGCCGTTCGGGGCGTGGGGCGACAGGTCCACCGCCCCGGGAAGACAGGTCCGCCCGCCCTCAGAACATCCCGCCGTCGAGCTGGAGGGTGCGGCCGGTCATGTAGGCCGCATCGTCAGAGGCGAGGAAGGCATAACCTGCGGCGATCTCCGCCGGCTCGGCCAGGCGTCGCATCGCGACCAGGACGTCGAGCCACTCGGAGAGGTCCCGCTCGTCCGCCAGGTCGGGGTGCACGTAGCCTGCCCCGTACTCGACGGCCATGTCCGTGGCGGTACCGCCCGGCGCGATGGCGTTGATCGTGATGCCACGCTGCCCGAGCTCGGCGGACAGGTTCAGCACCATCGACTCCACCGCGGCCTTGCTGGCGGCGTACAAGGTGTGGTGGAAGAACGCCTTGGAGGCGCTCACCGAGGAAGTCAGCACGATGCGGCCACCTTCGCGCATGTGCGGGACGGCGTGCTGGACTGCGAACAGCTGTCCGCGCGCGTTGACCGCGAAGATGCGGTCGAAGTCGGCCGGCGTGATCCTCTCCAGGGCGCCGAAGTGCTCGATGCCCGCACAGGACACAAGCACGTCCAGTCGACCGAACTCCGCCACGGCCTGCTCGATCAGCGCCCGGGTCTGCCCCGGATCGGCGGCATCGGCCTGTACGGCGATCGCCCGACCACCCCGGGCGCCGAGTTCCGCGACAAGGGCCTCGGCCGCCTCCTTGTTGCCTCGGTAGCCGATCGCCACCGTCGCTCCCTCGTCGGCCAGCCGTCGCGCGACGGCCGCGCCGATCCCACGGCTGCCGCCGGTGACGACCGCGACCTTGCTCTCGAAGCGTGTGCTCTGCACGGATGACACCTCTGCTCTCCTACCGATGGTGGGGGGAATTGCCCCGAGCGGCAACGGCGGCGCCCGGAGGAGGCTCGGCGGGACATCTGGCGCAGTCCGTGGCGCTACGCAGGGCATGCCTCCGCCGGGCTCATTCACGGTAGCATCAACCGAAGGAAATCCTTCACTTATCTCGCCCTCGAGGCCTGCCGCTGACGTAACCTCGTTGCGTCGCAGGCAACGACGAACCCCGTCAGAAGCCGAGAAAGGACGGGTTCACAGTGACTTCCCGCGCTGCCGACCACGCAGGCAAGCCACGGCTGCGGGCTGACGCGGCCCGCAACCGCGCACAGATTCTCGACTCCGCCCGCACGGCCTTTCGCGAACTGGGGACCGCCGCACCCCTGGACGAGATCGCCCGCCGCGCCGGGGTCAACATCGCCACGCTCTACCGGCGCTTCCCCGACCGCGACTCACTCATCCAGCAGGTGGTGCTCGACGGGTTCGAGCTGGTGGCCCAAGCGGCACAGGAGGCACTGAACACCGCCGCACAGGACCCGCTGGGCTCCGTCGAGAGGCTCCTGCTGCGCCTGGTGGAGAACCGGGACATGCTCGTACTGCCCCTGATCGGCGGCCCTGTCGCCACCACCCGCGAGGCGGCTGGGCTACAGGGCCGGATCGCGCCCCTCCTCGAAGAACTGCTGACGCACGGCCGGACCCAGGGAGTCGTCCGGCCCGACATCACACCGATGGATCTGATCACCACCGTGGCCCTGGTCTGCCGCCCCCTCCCCTACCTCCCCGCCGACCACGCCACCGCACTCGTCACCCGCCATGTCCACCTCTTCCTGGACGCGCTGCGCCCGAACGACACACGGCCACTGCCCCCCTCCCCGGCACCCGAAGACCTCCGCGGACACCTGATCGCCGATCCAGCCGAAAGCTGAACGCTACTTTCCGAAGAAGGTAGTGAGGTGCCGTACCACCTGCCCCGGCTGTTCCTCGGCCAGGTAGTGCCCGGAGTCCTCGATCGTCACGACCTCCGCGTCGAGTGCCCTGCGGAACAGGAAGGTTCGTGCGGCATCGAAGCCCCATTCGCTGGTGAGCGCGAGGATCGGCGGGGTCAGCGGCGCATAGCCCCTCTCGTCCTCGATGTCCTGACCGAAGGCCTGGTACCAGCCGTTGCCTGCTCGGATCGCCTCCGGTGTGGAGTAGGCGTGAGCGTAGATCGCGCGGTCGAAGTCGCTGATGGACGCGGGGTCGGCCAGGAGCGGGTTGTGCACCGCGTCGATCAGGAAGCGCGAGCGACCACTGATCAACTGCTCGGGCAGTCCACGGAGTTGGTTGAAGGCGAACCACCAGGGCACGAGCTTCTGACCGGGGCGGGGCAGCACGCTGAACTGGTACCAGTGCTCCCCCGGATGCTGTACGTCCAGAAGCGCGATCCGGCGCGCGGCTTCGGGATGGTTGGCGGCGAAGCTGTAGGCGACCGTCGCGCCGATGTCATGGCCGGCGATGTCCACCTGGTCATGCCCGAGGAAACGTGCCAACGCGAGGATGTCGGTGGCCATCGTCCGCTTGTCGTAGCCGGATTCGGGCTTGGCGGAGGAGCCCATGCCGCGCAGGTCGACGGCGATCACCTGGTGCCGGCGTGCGAGCTCCGGCATGATCTTGTGGAACTGCCACCAGGTCTGAGGCCAGCCACCAAGCAGGAAGAGCGGGCGTCCCTGGCCGCCGATCACGTAGTGCAGGTCGAGTCCGTTCACCTCGGCGTGACGGCTCTCGAAACCGCCCTCCAGCGACTGGGCGAGTTCGGCATCGGATGGTACGGAGGTCATTGTCATTCCTCGTGATAGTGGTTCGTGGCGTGCAGCGCGGCGAACACCACGTCGGAGCGTCTGTTCAGGAAGTTGAAGTCGTCGATCCCCACGACACCGGTGGTCACGACGTGGAACGACCCGGCGGAGCCATTGGCGGAGCCCGTTCGCGCCGAGCGGCCGCCCGTGGCCGTGGCCGTGGCGTCCATGTACGGACCTCCGCCTGCGTTGATTGTCGTCATGCCGTCGTGCCGGCCGGGCGCTCGATCACGAGGTCGCGCTCGAACCCGCCCTCCTGGAGCCACTCCCGGCAGACCTGCGCGTAGGCGATGGGTCCTCCCGGGTAGCCGGAGTGGATCAGCTCCGTCTGCCTGTTGGGGGCACAGTTGAGGTCCGGCCGGGGAAGGCCCGCTGCCTTTTCCTTGATCTGCTGCGCCCAGCGCTCCTCCGCCTCGGGGCGTACCTCGACGCTGGTGAGGTGTTCGTCGAGGCAGCGCCCGACGATGGTCGAGACGTGAGTCGCCTGGTCGTAGAGCTGATGAGTGAAGTTGATCGCGTGCGTCGCCTGCGGGATGCCGCCGACCACGAACAGGTTGGGGAAGCCCGCGCTCAGAATGCCGTGCAGGGACCGGACGCCGTCGGCCCACCTCTCGGACAGCCGTTCCCCGCCGCGTCCCATCACCGGGAAACGGCCGGCGTCCATGTCGAATCCGGTGCCGAAGATGACGCAGTCGACCTCGTGCTCCTCACCGTCGACCACGATGCCCTTCGACGTGAGCCGGTCGAGACCGCGTCCCTCCGTGTCCAGCAGGGTGACGCTGGGGTTGTTGTAAGCCTGAAGGTAGGTGTCGCTGAACTGCGGGCGGTTGCACCCCAGGTTGTAGTACGGCTTGAGCTTCTCGGCCGTGTCCGGGTCGTTGACGATCGAAGCGATGTCGGCTCGGATCTTCTCCATGGCCGCATAGTTGCCGTACAGCATCCGGGTGGCCGGGTCCGCGCCGTCGAGCAGAGCGGCAAGCTCCGGAGACAGGTTGCGGCTCATCTTGGACAGGCCGGTCAGCGAGTCGTTCAGGATGTCCTCGGCCGGCGGCTTGCTGCCCGGAGGGCTCTGCACGACGGCGGTGAGGTTCTCGACCCGCTCCTGCTGCCAGCCCGGCGGCTGGTTGTGGAACCACTCGGGATCCGTGGGCTCGTTGTTGCGCGGTATCACGACCACAGGTGTGCGCTGGACAACGATCACCTGCGCCGCGTATTTGGCCAGCTCGGGAATGAACTGGATCGCGGAGGCCGCTGTGCCGACCACCGCCACCCGCTTGCGCGCGAGCTTGGTCAGGCCGCCGCGCTCGCTGCCTCCCGTGTACTCGTAGTCCCAGCGGCTGGAGTGGAAGACATGGCCCTGGAACTCGTCCAGACCGGACACGTCGGGGATGCTCGGATTGTCGAGCGTTCCGCTGCCGAGACAGACGAACCGCGTGCGGATCTCGTCGCCGCGGTCGGTGGTCACGATCCAGCGGTCGGCCTCGTCGTCCCAGCGCATGCCGGTCACCTGCGTCTGGAGACAGGCGGTCTCCTCCAGGCCGAACTTCTCGGCGAGCGCCTGGGCATGTGCCCGGATCTCGTCGCCCTGGGCGTACTTCTCCGTGGGCATCGTGCCGATCTCTTCGAGCATGGGCATGTACGAGTAGGCGTCGACGTCGCATCGGATGCCGGGGTAGCGGTTCCAGTACCAGACACCACCGAAGCCGCCGGCCTTCTCGATCAGGCGCACGCGCGGCACGCCCGCGTTGCGCAGATAGGCTCCCGTGATGAGTCCGGTGTGGCCACCGCCGACCACGATGACGTCGACCTCGTCATGCAACGGCTCCCGCTCGAATCCCGGTTCGACGAAGGGGTCGTTGACGGACAGCGCTGCGCTGCCGGCGACGGCGCGGCTCGGTGTCGGCTTCGCCGACCGCCGCTTCTCACTCTGTTCGAGGTACTTGCGGCGGATCGCCTCGGGGTCGAACCCGGGGCCGCCCAGTGCGGCGGAGTCGTTACTCACTTCATCTCTCCTTGACGTGCTGATCTCTGGAAGCGGCAAGGGAAATCGAGCTAGTTCTCGGGGCCGGCGAGCACCCCGAGCTGCTGGAGGAAGCCAAGTTCATCGCCCACGGCCCAGACCTCACTGACCTTGCCGTCGGTCACCTTCTGGAACAGGACCTCGTCGAACTCGACCTTGCGGTGTGTGGGGGCGAGGCCGAGGAACTCGCCCTCATGGGTGCCTGCGAAGGTGACACGTGTGATCACCAGGTCGTCGGCGACGACCTGCGGTCCGACCACGTTGTTCCGGAGATCGGGAAACGCGCGGAGCAGAAGCCCGTAGACGGCCTTGAACCCCTCGACCGGGTCCGTGGGCGGCGCACCGCGCCCGTTCAGACCGGCCCCCGCCCCTTGGAACAGAGACCCGAGGTACTGCGCCGAGCCCTGCATCCCCATACGCCGTGTCCGCAGCTGCGGATGAAGCACCTCGTGGGCCAGATCGGGACGATGGGCGTTGATCACGTCCTCGATCAGCCGATTGACAACAGCCTTCGGATCATTCGTCACTTTCAGTCCTCTCGTACCAGGGGACGGCCGGAGGTCCGGCCGGAGAATGGAACACATGTCGAGGCGCCGAAAAGCAGGTGCGGCGGGCCGAGTGCACCGTGTGGCGGCGTGGATCTCGGACGGGCCACGCGCCCACTCGAGCCCGCAGCCGACCACCAGTTCCTCGGCCACGGGGGGCGACCCGCGCGCAGTAGGTGTCGCATTCGGCCGGGTGCCAAAGGTCGTCGTGGTGATGAACCGAGCCGTGCGGACGAGCCGGCCCGTCGGGTCGGCTCGTCCGCGATGCGGGTTCGCAGCCTCATGACGCGCCATCCTCGGTGCCGCTCACATGGACGATCCGCGCGACGCTGACCGACATGGGTCATTCACCGCCGACTCCGAACAGCTGGCCGAGGCGCCCGGTCAGCAGGTCCGCGCCCTTGTACTGGGAGGTCACCTCGGGGCCGGCGATCCCCATGCCCGGCAGCTGGGCCGCTCCCCCGGCCGGACCGAGTGGCAGGATGATGGCGGCCGGACCCGGCTGGTAGGCGGCGAGTTCGGACTTGCCCTCGATGAGGGCCTTGATGTTGCCCGCGACCACCTCGACATGGCGGCTCGCCGCGCTGGCCTGCTTGGGCTCGGCGACGTCGGTGATGTCTCCGAGGGCGAAGACGGTGTCCTGGCCCTTGACCTGAAGCGACTCGGCCACGGCGATCTGCCCGTTCGGCTTGCGTACGTCCGCCAGCGCGTCGGCGAGGTAGCCGGTCTGCGGGACGACGCCGAAGCAGCGGAACCAGATGTCCGCCGTGATGTCGACATCGGAGGCGGTGCTGACGTGGAAGGTGGCGCGCTCGCCGGACTCGGTGGGCGGGTTCTCCTTGAGCGGGGAGCCGAGCACGAGCTGGATGTCCAGTTCGGCGAGCTGACGGCGGACCTCGTCGCGCAACTCGGGATCGTACTCGCTGAGAATGTCGGCCACGGGGTCGACGATCACGACCTTCTTCTCCGGCCAGATGTGCTTGATCTCTCCCGCGAACTCCAGCCCGACCGGCCCGGCACCGAGCAGCAGGACGTGCTCGGCGGCGTGCAGGTTGGCCTGGGCCTGCCGGTACTTCTGCTGGGCGGCCTCCGTGTCGTCCAGGTCGTTCTTCGCGGGGAAGGGGTAAGCGGAGCCGGTGGCGAGCACGATGTAGTCGGCGACGAGCTCCTCACCGGAGGCCAGGGTCACTCGGCCCGGCTCCACCCATACGGCCCGGTCACGCACCACGCGCCCGTTCGTGAGCAGCTTGTCGTACGGGAAGAAGATCCGGGGCAGGAAGTCGGGGTCCACGGCCGCGCGCAGGGCGCCGACAGCATGGAAGAAGGCTTCCTTGGGCTCGACCAGGACGACGTCGGCAACGCCGTCCAGTGCCTTCGCCGCACCGCTGCCGCCGTAGCCACCACCGACAACGACTACCTTCTTGGACATCACATTCTCCTCAGTGGGTGTGCTGGTTCTGGGAACAGGCCCGAGTGCGAACCTGTCCCGGGTTGGATCAGGGGGCGGTCAGCAGACCGTTCGTGGCTCCGGACTGGTAGCGCTCCACGGCCTCGACGACACGTGACCGGCTGGACATGCAGAACCCGCCGTACATGTAGGCGGGCGTGCGCAGCGGCCGGCCGGCTCCGAAGAGGAACTGCGCGCCTTGGTCACCGGCCTCCACTTCGACGGCGCCTTCGCCCTGCTCGAACACGGCCAGACCGACCGGACCGATCTCGCCGCGACTGGTCGGCGTGGCGATCCGCCCGCTGCCCCGGACCGTCATCAGGAAACCGCGGAATTCGGGGTCCACGGGGATCTCGACGCGTGCGCCCGGTTGCAGCATCAGGTCGTAGACATGGGATTCGGCCGCCTCACGGACGGGCGAGCGCATCCCGAACGCCTCACCCGCCACCACCCGCATCGCCACGCCCGCGGAGAGCTCGCCGGAAGGCAGGTCGGCGGGGGTGAAGTGCATGCCGTACGGATCAGCCTCCTCGGCGGATTCCGGCAGCCGTACGAAAATCTGCACGCCGTGTCCGAGACGGCCGGTCTCCTCGACCACCTCGTCGTGCACGATGCCGGATGCCGCCACTGTCCAGTGCACTCCGCCCGGCTCGATCAGGCTCTTGTCGCCCAGGCTGTCCCGGTTGTGCAGCCGGGTGACGGAGTCGTCGAACATGTAGGTGGCCGCTGAGAAGCCGGCGTGCGGGTGCGGGGCGAAGGTCGGTCCGGTGATCTCGAAGAGATCCATGTTGAGGAAGGGATCCAGGTCGACGGCGAAGCGCGAGCCCCGTGCCGAGAACTGCGTCCCTATCTTGTGGGTGTCGATGTCCGTGATGGCCGACAGGACACGGGGTCCGTGCATGCTGTCCTCCTTGGGGGTCGTTCGTTTCCGCGTGAGAGTCGGCGGTCAGCCGGCGGTCAGCCCATGTGAGCGGCGGGGGCGGACTCGCCCTGGTCCTGCTTGCCCGCGTTGATGGCGAAGAGCGTGATCAGCAGCGCGCCGATGAAGAAGACCGCCGCGACCGCGAAGGCCCTGGTGTAGCCGTGGGTGAGGGCGTCACCGGCCCGGGTCACCAGGCCGAAGTCCTTCATGGCCAGGGCCCGGTACAGGGTTCCCGCCGCGTTGGGCAACCGGTCGTTCGCCGCCGCCGTCGAGACCGTGGAGAGCACCGCCAGGCCCAGCGCTCCGCCGACCTGCTGAGAGCTGTTCAGCAGTGCGGAGGCGATGCCGGAGTCCTGGTCCCGCACTCCGCTCACCGCGCCGAGCGTCATCGGGACGAAGGTCATGCCGAGACCGACCGCCGTGACGAACATGGCGGGCATCAGGTGTGTCACGTACGAGGCTCCCGGCCCGAGCGTGGCGAACCAGAACATTCCGGCGGCGCCCACCGCCAGGCCGGGACCGGCGATCTGCCGGGGCGTCAGGCGGGAGATCAGCCGCGAGCTGACGCCTGCCGCCGCTCCCATGCCCACACTGAACGGCAGGTAGGCGAGGCCGGTCTGCACGGGGCTGTAGCCCAGGATCTGCTGCATGTACAACGTCAGGAAGTAGAAGGTGGCGAACATACCGACACCGACGAACAGCATGCTGGTGTAGGCCCCGGCACGGTTGCGGTCCTTGAAGAGGCGCAGCGGCATCATCGGGTGCGCGGTTCGCGTCTGGAGGGTGACGAACAGCACCAGCAGCACGGCGGCTGCCCCGAAGAAGCCGAGCGTCAGGGTGTCGGTCCAACCGTCCTCACCGCCACGCGTGATGGCGTACACCAGGGAGATGAGACCACCGGTCCCGGTGATCGCTCCGGGCACATCGAGGCGGCCCGTGTAGCGCTCGCCCTCGGCGAGCACCTTCGTGCCGACGAGTACGGCCGCGCCGATGGGGATGTTGACGAAGAACACCCAGCGCCAGTCGAGGTAGTCGGTCAGCACACCGCCGAGGAGCAGACCCACCGTCGAGCCGAGTCCGGCCATGGCCGCGTAGACGCCCATGGCGCGGTTGCGGGGCTTGCCCTCGGGGAAGTTGGTGGCGATCAGGGACAGGGCCGAGGGAGCGGAGATGGCCGCGCCGATGCCCTGCACGATTCGGGCGCCGATGAGGAGCCCCTCGTTCTGCGCCAGGCCGCCCAGCAGGGAGGCCAGGGTGAAGGTCGCGATGCCGACCCGGAACATGCGGCGGCGTCCGTACAGGTCACCGGCCCGGCCGCCCAGGAGCAGCAGGCCGCCGAAGGCCAGCGCGTAGGCGTTGACGATCCAGGCCAGGTTGGACGCGGAGACGTGAAGGTCCGTCTGGATGCTCGGCAGCGCGATGTTGGTGATCGTGGCGTCGAGAACGACCATCAGCTGCGCGGTGGCGATGACGATCAGGGCCAGTCCGAGGTGGCGGCCGGGGGGCATCTCTGCGGGTACTGCGGACCGATCCTCCGTGGCGGAGACCGGGGTCTCGGTGGGCATGGGGGCTCCAGGGTCAGTGCTGCGTGGCAAGTGCCATAGAGAAAAATATACAAGCGTTGAGAAAAATTCCCAGCAGGGGCGGGGCATCACTTCCCGGCGGCCCGGAAATAGCCTCTGACATGCGAAGACGCCCTGCCCGACGGGCGCACCCCTGCCCACACAGGAGCTGGTCAGGGCGCTCGGCTGAGCAGAACCTGGCCGAGCGAGGAGGTCACGCCGCCTCCGACTCCCCGCCGGGAGCGATCAAGCCGAGCAGGACAGGAACGGTCAGGCGGAGGATGTCCTCGACGTCCGCCGCAGCAAGGTCGGGGACGCCGAGCAGGTGCCGCTCGCCGGCGATCCCGGTCAGCATCGCGATGAGCAGTGCGGCCCGCAGCCGGGCATCGGCGGCGGTGACCGTCGCGGCGATTGGCCCGACAAACTCCACCGCGGCGTGCACCCGCCAGAGTTCCGCAGCCTCATGGCAGGTCATAGCAGCCCGGAGCAGCACGGCCATGGGGGTGTGGGGGTCGGTCGCCCAGGCGTCGAGCAGGCCCCGCGCATAGTTCTCCGCCATCTTCCCGGGGTCGTCGGCGTCGGCGTCGGCGCCGGTGTCGTCGGTGGCGAGTTCGGCGCTCGGGCCGCCCCAGTGGACCGCCTCACGGAAAAGGGCGCCTTTGCTGCCGAAGTGCTGGATGACCGACGACTTGTCGACATCGGCCTCGGCCGCGATGGTCCGGACCGTCGCTCGCTCGTAGCCGACCTCGGCAAACTTCCGACGAGCCGCCACCAGGATGCGCCGCCGGGTCCTCTCACCCTTACGGACGCAGTTCACCTCCCCCTCAGGGGGTTCTCCCTGCCGCAGCTCCTGGCTGCCGGACCTCCGGTCCAGTGGCCCATCCGTTACCTCGACGGCAGTCACGTCCGGCCTCCTCTCCTCATTCCGCTGCCGCCGAAGGCGGCAAACTCCGTGGTCAGCGCCATCTTCTCAAAAAAATAGACAGGCGTTGATTTTTCTATTGCACCACACGTACACTCGACGCCGCCTGCTCCGTAAGGGCACCGGCAACCACGTCCATCGCCCTGGGCAGCCACGGCGGGCCGACAACGGCCGACCTTGGCGGCGCAACGAAGGTCGATGGGCAACTCGGCGGAGAAGACCTCCCCGACCACAGCGCCCTACGCCTGATCACTCACCACGTAAGGAGAAGTTCATGACCGATGGGCCCGTACTGGTCGTGGGCGGTACCGGCGCGCTCGGCGGCCAGGTCGTCGACGCTCTGCTGGCCCGCGGAAAGCAGGTGCGCGCTCTGGTACGTCCTGGATCGGACGCCGGCCGTCTGACGGCCGCCGGGGTGACCATCGCTCGCGGGGACATGCTCGATCCCGAATCCTTGCTGACGGCCTTTGACGGGGTCGACGCCGCCATCACCACGGCGGCGGGTTACACCCGGCACAGCAAGGGCGACACTGCCGACACCGACGTGATCGGCAACCGCAACCTCGCGGATGCGGCAGCCGACGCCGGCATCCGCAGATTCGTCCTGACCAGCATTCTCACCTGCGATGAGACTCCAAACGTCCCGCACTTCTGGCACAAGAAGCTCGCCGAGGACCGGCTGGAAGAACGCGGCGTCCCGTTCGTGGCGCTGCGGCCGGGCGCCTTCCTCGACCAGGTGACCCAGATCGGCGGTGACGCGTTCGCCAAGCACCGCATCAACTGGTTCGGCTCGGACCGGACCACGCTGACCTTCGTCAACACCTCGGACCTCGCCCAGTACCTCGCGGCCGCGGTCGATGTGGACTCGGCCGCCGGAGAGCGGATCGACATCGGCTGGGACCGTCCGGTCAGCATGCGGGAGATCGCCGACATCGCCGGCCGGCTCCTGAAGGAGCGGATCAAGGTTCGTTCCGTCCCCGCCGGTCTCCTGCGTACGGTCGGCCTCCTGATCGGCCGCTTCGCGCCCTTGGCCAAGGACATGGCCGCGATGGTCGACTGGTTCGAGACCGGCCGGTACGTCGCCGACACCAGCCGCCAGGAAGTCCTCTTCGGTCCCGTACCGACCGCCGAGGATGCCGTCGCCCGGCTGCTCACCGGCCTCGGACACACCATTCACTGACAGAGGACGACCTGACCGAGCGAGTGAGAGTGGTCAGGGAGGCGTCCGGCGACCGGTTCGACGGGCTGGAGTTGGTTGGCCGGCGAGATGCGCAGGCCGACCCGGTGGGCGCCGATGGCCTCCGACCCGCCGCTCCGGCTCCGGGCAGGGCGGCCCGTTCAACAAGCCCGACCGGCCCACGTTCTACGGCGGTGCCGCCGGACGATCGAGGAGGTCACGAGCCCCCGGAAGACATCGATTCCGGCTCGTCGCCGGGAGCGATCAGGCCACGGAGCACGGGGACAGCGAGGCGGAGAATGTCCTCGACGTCCGCAGACGCCAGGTCGGGCATGCGCAGAAGGTAGCGCTGGCTGGCGATCCCCATCAGCATCGCGCTGGCCAGCGCGGCCCGCAGCCGGGCGTCGTCGGCCGTGACCGTGGCGGCGATGGCCTCCACCGACTCGGTGGTGATGTGCTCCCGCAGAAGTTCGGCGGCGTCCTCGCTGGTCATGCTGGCTCGTAGCAGCACCGCCATGGGGGTGTGCGGATCCGCCGCCCAGGCGTTGAGCATGCCCCGCACGTAGTTCTCCACCGTTTCCCCGGGGTCGTCGGTGGTGACTTCGGCGATCGGGATGCTCCAGTGGACGGCCTCGCGGAACAGAGCGTCCTTGCTGCCGAAGTACTGGATGACCGACGACTTGTCGACATCGGCCTCCGCCGCGATGGCCCGGATGGTGGCCCGCTCGTAACCGACCTCGGCGAACTTCCGACGAGCCGCCTCCAGAATGCGCCGCCGGGTGCGCTCACCCTTCCGTACGCACTCCGCCTCACCCGCAGGGGCCTGCTTCTTCGGCCGCCCCCGACCGGAGGACCTCGACTCGGGCGCTTCTTCCGTCACCTCGGCGGCAGCCACGCTCCGCCTCCTCTCCTCGCTCACATCGATGTTACAAGCGGCGTATCGCGTGGTCCGGAACCACGCATTTGTGACGCCCGCAGGGCCGGAGGCACTTGTGCACCTCCGGCCACTCCATAGGACACTGCGAGCGCCGGTAGATCATCCACGCAACCTACGCAAGAGGGCGATGTCCGTGCGGTGGGCCGAGCGCAGGGTGGCGACGCGCACCACGTCGACACCCGGGTCGCCGACGAGTCCCGCCGCGCGCCACGGGCGCACCCACTTGCCGAATGCGGCCGCGGGGCCGCTACAGAGCCGGCGACGGCAACGCACAGCGGCATGACATCGGTCGACCAATGAACATGGCTTGACGGCGGACCCACCTCCGGGGACAGCGAGCGGGCGCCGCGAACCCGTCACGGGAAACTCAACGGCTGTACATTACCCTGAGAGGTAATTCCTTGGTCGACCAACATTTCACACCGAAGGATCTGATCACATGGTTCCCGACTTCACCGGAACCCCCCTCTCCGACCTCATCTCCCTGACGGGCCGCACCGCTGTGGTGACCGGCGCCGGGGCGGGCGTGGGTGCTGCCATCGCCGAGCGGCTCGCCGAGGCCGGGGCGAACATCGTCGTCGCCGACCGCGACAAGGAGGCCGCCCAGGCTCAGGCCGCCGCCCTGGAGGCACGCGGCTGGTCGGCACTGGCCGCGGTCGCCGACGTCACTGACACCCGGGCGGTGGCCGCCCTCGCCGACACCGCCGTAGAGCGGTTCGGCGCGCTCGACATCTGGGTCAACAACGCGGGCGCCTACCCTTCCAGTCCGTTGATGGACATCACCGACGAGCAGTGGGACCGCCTCTTGCAGCTCAACCTCAGGGGCAGTTTCACGGGCGCCCGCGAGGCGGCCCGCCGCATGATCGACGCGGGACGTCCCGGAGTCATCATCAACATCAGCTCGGGAGCCGCTTTCGTCGTGGGCGGTGGCAACGCCGCACACTACGTGGCCAGCAAGCACGGCGTAGTCGGCCTGACCAAGAGCCTGGCCGTCGAGTTGGGCCGGCACGGCATCCGCGCGGTGTCCGTCGCGCCCACACTCACCGAGACGCCAGGGGTCGCATACAAGCGTGAGGTCGAGCAGCTCAACGACGTCCTTGACGCTTACGGCGCCATGCTTCCGCTGGGACGTACGGGCCGCCCCGACGACATCGCGCGCACCGTACTGTTCGCCGCGAGCGACCTGGCCGCCTTCGTCACCGGAACGGTCCTGGTCGTCGACGGAGGTGACCTGGCCTCCTGAACGACGGCCGTCGGCCGTCGGCCGGACCAGCACGTCCGGCCGACGGCCCGCGCTCCCGGATACAGCGACCTCCGGCATTGCCGCCTGCCCGTGCCGCAGAGCATCGCCGATACGGCCACAGGCCGCACACACCATGCCCAGCGACCCGGCGACTCAGCCGCGCGCCCCGGCGATGACTTCGTCCAGCACCTCGCGCGCGTACCGCAGACCCTCGATGGAGCGGTCGATCCGGGCCCGTTCGGTCTCCAGCTGCTCGACCAGCCAAGGTGTTGCCGTCTCGGCCGGGCCGCCGTCGTGGTCGCGCATGCAGGGCAAGATGCTCGCGATCTTCTCACCGCTCAGCCCCGCGGCGAGCAACTGCTGGATAAGGACGACACGGTCGAAGGCAGCCTCCGCATACACCCGGTGACCTCCGGAGGTGCGCTCCGAGGCGAGCATGCCCTTCTGCTCGTAGTACCGCAGGGAACGGACGCTGACGCCCGTGCGGAGGGACAGATCACCGATCTTCATGAGCACCTCCCGGCCCCGGCCCGGCCGCGCCGCCGGGCTTGAAGCTGACACTGGTGTCAGATCCTACAGTTCCCGCATGTCGCACACGGTCACCTCCGCGCTCCTGACCCCGTACACCTCGGCCGCCCTTCGCCTCCCCAACCGGCTGGTGATGGCGCCGATGACCCGGTTCCGCGCCAAGGAGGACGGAACGCCGCTGCCCATCGTGGCGGAGTACTACGCGCAGCGCGCCGCGGCCGGTCTCATGGTCACCGAGGGCATCTGGCCCCACCGCCGCGGACAGAGCGGCTGGCGGATGCCGGGCCTGGAGACGGAGGACCATGCCGAGGGCTGGCGCGCGGTCACCGATGCCGTGCACGCCCGGGGCGGACGCATCTACGCACAGCTCATGCACGGCGGTCGGCAGGGGCACCCGCGCTCACGACTGCTCGGCGACCTGCCCGCCGGGCCCTCCGCCGTCGCCGTGCCGGGCCCGCTGCACGTCAAGGACGGCAAGGTTGAGGCGCCGACGCCGCGGACCATGACGACCGACGACATCCGGGTCGCCGTGGACGACCATGTGAACGCCGCGTGCAACGCTCTGCGCGCCGGTTTCGACGGGGTTGAACTCCATGGCGCGAACAGCTACTTGATCCACCAGTTCCTGGCCGACAACACCAATCTCCGTAGCGACGGATACGGGAAGGACCGGGCCCGGTTCGCCGTCGAACTGGTCGAGGCGGTGGCCGCGGCCGTCGGCGCCCACCGCCTGGGGCTGCGCCTCTCGCCGGGCAATCCGCAGTTCGGGATGGTGGAACGGGACCCGGGCCCCGTCTACCGTCCGCTGGTCGAGGCGCTGAACCCGCTCGGGCTGGCCTACCTCCACCTCACCGACAACGACAACTATCCGGCCCTGGCCGACCTTCGCCCACGCTGGACCGGCACCCTGATCGCGAACGTCGGCGAGAACCATGCCCCCACCACCCGGGGACAGGGAGAGGGCGTGGTGACCGAGGGCCACGCTGATCTCGTCTCCTACGGGCGGGCGTTCCTCGCCCACCCCGACCTGCCCGCACGCATCGCGGCCGACGCGCCGTTGACCACGCGGATCGACACCGAGCACCTCTATACAAACGGCGCCCGAGGGTACACCGACTACCCGACCCTGGAACGATAGAGCCCCTCCCGCTCTCGCCGCTGCGGCAACCCGCTGACGCTCCGGCCCGAGGGCTGATCCGCCGCGGCCGGCCGTCTCGCTCGACTTCCTCTGCCGAAACACCGAGATCCGTCGCCGCCTCGGCCCGCGGCACACCTCCCGCCTCCGAGCTCTCCGGACGTTGATCGCTCAGAACGTCCACCCGTAGGTGGCTGAAGTGCTCCTCGGCGCCGTGCGGCGGTCGACCTCGGCTCACTGAGCCAGGTGTCGCTCCAACGCAGCGAGGAATGCGTCGGGGTTCTCGAGGTGGCAGGCGTGGTCGCCGGGCAGTTCGAGAACCCGGGTGTCGGGCAGCCGTTCGTCGAGGACGGCGACGACCCGCTTGAGCCAGTCGGTGGTCGCGGAGCCGTGGACCAGGAGGACAGGGCACCGGATGTCGGCGAGTTCGGCGACATCGCGGTCGGGCCGGTCGGCCTGCTCCGAACTCCAGGACAGGGCCATCCGGTGCGGGACCCAGCGCGGCCAGGCGGGGTGGTCGCGGGCCTGGTCCTTCGACGACACGAGTCCGGCGAGTTCGAGGAACTCGGCCAGGTCGTCCTCGCTCACCTCCTGTCCGGCCAGCGCATGCAGGAACTGGTTCAATCGGGCGACCTCGGGGGCGGCCTCGCCGCGGCCGTCGAGGATCCAGTACGCCGCCGGCTCCACGAGCGTCAGCGTCCTCACCCGCTCCGGATGGGCCAGGGCGAACTCGATGAGGGCCCGCCCGCCGCCGGACCACCCCGTGAAGTCGGCCGTCTCGACCCCGAGGGCGTCCACCGTCATGAGCAGCGATTCACGCTCGATCGCCGCGGTGTACCCGGCGTCCCCGCGCTCGCCGGCCGAGCCGAGCTCATTGTGGATCGGCTGCACCCTGACGGTCCGCCGTCTCGCCGACAGGGCGTCCGCGAGCGGCGCCCACGACACCCATCCGGTGAGCTGGCCAGGCACCAGGACGACCGGCGGCCCCTCGCCCTTCACCTCGTTGACCAGGACCCTCGGTCTCATCGTCCACCTCTGACGGGTTCACAGCAGATCCCATCAAGGTAATCACGATCCCGACTTCGCACAGAGGACGTCGACCACGAAAGGCTCGAAGCATCGGACACCAACAGACGCGACCGCAAACGCCCTGGCTGCACGAGCACCCACCGGTCACCCGTTTGCCCCGGACACGCTGTGGCTCAGTCTCGATGCCCGGCGGTATCGAGGCGTTGATGGCGCAGAACACCACGGCGCGGTGGGTGGTACGCAACGGGCGGTGGACCTTCGGCGTGTCCGGCATCGACGAGCTGGTCAGGGCGACCGAGGCGTACACCATGGCGGGTATCGCCGACCGCATCACCTGCCCGACACTCGTACTCGACGCCGAGAACGACCAGTTCTTCAAGGGACAGCCGCAGCGTCTGTTCGACGAGCTGACCTGCCAGAAGGAGCTGATCTCCTTCCGTGAGGACGAAGGCGCGGGCGAGCACTGCCACGAGGGCGCCCTCGCCCTGTTCCACCAGCGCACCTTCGACTGGCTCGACACCGTGCTCGCCGACTGACCTCGCCGTCCGGAAGCGGCGTCCTCCTTGACCGTCTGCTGCGGCTTGCCGCGTCGGACAACTGTCAGCTGGTTCATGGGCGACAGGGCAGCGGCGCACCCGCTCCACTGGGCACGGGCGACGACCGCCTCGGCAAGCGCGGGCGGCCACTCCCCCGCCGGCGCACCACCGCACGCGGCGCGCGGTCGCGCCCGCGCCCCGGCCGCTCACGTCGACGCCAGCGCCTCCGTAGGAGGAAGGCGTGCCGCGCGGACCGAGGGATAGACGCCGGCCGCCACCCCGATCAGCACGGCGCCGAGGCAGCCGCCCGTAACCGGGACCAGGGGGATCACCGTTGGCCAGCCCTGGTAGGCCGCGTAGCCGACGTTGGCGAGGACACCGAGCAGGGTTCCGGCGATGGCCCCGAGCAGCGACAGTCCCACGGACTCGGTGAGGAACTGGACGCGTATCTGGCCGCGGGTCGCGCCCAGCGCCCGGCGGAGCCCGATGTCCCTTCGGCGCTCCAGGACCGAGATGACCATGGTGTTGGCCACGCCGATTCCGCCGACCAGCAGGGCGACACCGGCCAGGCCGAGGAAGAGGGAGGAGTAGGTGTTCTGCGTGGCGCGCTTGGCCGCCAGGGCGTCGGACGGGCGGCTGACCTGGACCTGTCCGGGCTGCTCCGGGAAGACGGTGGCGGCGAGTACGTTCCGTACGTCCTCCAGATGGGCCTCCCGTGCCTTGACGTAGATCACCGTGGGGTTTCCCTCGAAGCGCAGTGTCTTCTTGGCGGCCGGCCATCCCGTCAGTACGGCGTTGTCGAGGTCGTCGGCCAGCGGTATGGAGTGCAGGATGCCGATCACGGTGAACCACGACTTGTCGATCTGTATCTGTGGAGCCGGTTCGTTTTCGGGGATTTCCCCGATGCCGAGCCGGCTGGCGGCCCGGTAGCCCAGTACGGCCGTGGGGAACCGCTCGTCGGCGCCGCTGAAGAACCTTCCCGAAAAGACTTTTCCGCCCACCACGCTCAGCAGGTCGCGTCGGGCCGCGAGCACACTGAGTCCCGTACTGGAGAAGTCGTCCTCACCGATGAGGTCGGAACGCTGGACCACGGCATCGGTGTTGGCCACCGCGCTCGCCTCGGTGACCGGTCCGATGCGGCGCACCATGTCGACCGATTCCTCGGGAATCCTGACCGGCACGGTCTGTCCCGGAAACGGCTGCACCCGCAGCATGTTGGACCCCAACGCCGACATCTCGTCCATCAGCGCCCGGTGGCTCGAGGCCGGGATTCCCGTCACCACCACCATCGTGGCGACGCCGATCGAGATGCCGAGTGCCGACAGCGCGGCGCGCAGCTTGCGGGTGCGCAGGCCGAGGAGCCCGAGACCCAACAGGTCGAGAAAGGCGAGACGTACCGGCTTGATCTTGTCTTCGGCGCGCCGGGGAGAGTGCCGCAGCGCGGCGCGGGACGGCTTGGCGGGGGCGGTCATGATGGGCTTTCGGTCAGGGCGGTGTCCGCGACCAGGCGACCGTCACGCAAGTGAACCCTGCGTGGCAACTGGTTGGCGATGTCACGGTCGTGAGTGATGAGCGCGATCGTGGTGCCCGCCGCGTTGAGTTCGGTCAACAGGGCGAGCGCCGCGGCGCCGTTGACGGTGTCGAGTGCGCCGGTCGGCTCGTCGGCGAGGACCAGAGCCGGCTCATGGACGACCGCGCGGGCTATGGCGACCCGTTGGCGCTCTCCTCCGGAGAGCTGTTGTGGCAGGTGGCCGGCCCGGCGAGTGAGTCCGACCCGGGCCAGGGCCTCCTCGGCCAGTTTCTTCCGGTGCTTCCTGGGCACACCGGCATACAGCAGGCCGGTCGCCACGTTCTCCGCCGCGGTGAGGCCGTCCGTCAGGTGGAAGTGCTGGAAGACGAAACCCAGGCGCCGCCCCCGCAGGGCGGACAGCCGGCGGTCGGACAGCTCCGCCACGTCCTGCCCCTCGATGACCACGCTGCCGCTGGTCGGCGGGGCCAGCGTGCCCATGATGTTGAGCAGCGTGGACTTGCCGGAGCCGGAAGGGCCGAGGATGGCGAGCAGTTCGCCCTGCGCAACGGACAGGGAGACCCGGTCGAGGGCTCTCACCCCGGGGGGATAGGTCACGCTCGCCTCGTGCACGCTGATGACCTGGGTCATGCCGTGGTTTCCACCTTCATGCCCTCGCTGATGCCCTGGCCGCTGATCTCGACCAGCCCCTTGGCGAACATGCCCGTGTCGACCGGGACGAGCCTGCCGCCGGAGAGCCGGACTGCGTACCCTCCCTCACGCAGGGCGAGCAGGGCGCCGACCGGGACGGCGAGTACACCCTTCTTGGACTCCCCCTGGAACTGGGCCTGTACGGGAGCGGAGTCGATGCCCTTGACGGCCTGTGGGTCGTCCAGCGACACGGTGACGTTGATCCTGGTCTGCCGGGCGTTGCCCGTGTCGTCCTGGTCTCCCTGCACGGTGGTGCTGATCGTGGCGACCCGGCCCGCGGCGGTGGACCGGTCGGGCAGCACCACGGTGACCCGTTGGCCCGACTTGATGGACCCGATGTCGAGCGACTGCACCGGCACGGTCACGGACTTGGTGGTGGCGGTCACCGTCATCAGGTCTCCCGACGCCTCGTCCCCGGGCTGGGCGAGGACGTCCGAGACCCGCACCGCCGACTTCGTCACGACCACGTCGGAGATGTCGAGAATGCCGGTCGGCTTGATGCCCACGGCCTTCTGCCAGCGCTTGATCGCGGACATCAGGGACGTGGTGAGCACACCGTCGCCCTCCCTGACCGTGGACTGCGACGGACTTGGGCTCGATGGCCGCTCCTGTGGCGCATCGGTTCTTTGGCCGGCTCCGCCATCCGGGCCATCCGGAGCCGAGGACTGGCCGGTCGCGGGCTGGCCTGCCGCGGGCGGGTCGGCCGCAGGCGGGTCGGCCGCGGGCGGGTCGGCCGCGGGCGTGGTCTCCTCCTGCCCGGGGTCCGTTGTCATGGGCGGGGGGTCGTCCGCGGGGGCCTGCTGCCGGACGACCGTGCCCGGCGCCGGCTGTGCCCCGATGTCGTAGCCGAGAGCCTTGAGGTTGTCGGCGACGACCCATATGTCACGGCCGACGCTGCCAGGGGTGTCGAGCCTGCGGTACAAGGGTGTGCTGCCATAGAAGATCACGGCGGAACGCTCATCGACGCGGTACAGCTGCCGGCCGCGTTTGACCGTCGCACCCCGGTTCGGAAGCCACGTCACCCGTCCTTCACCGGCACTGCGGATCGTGCGCGCGGAGTCGTAGCCCAGCGTGCCCTCCATCTCTCTGCTGCCCGACAGATCCGTTTTGACCACGGCGATCTGTTTGATCTTCGGGCCGGACTCGGGTTCGGAGCCGTTCCCGCCCCTGTCGACCCACAGCAGCCCGGCGCCCGTTCCTCCTGCCAGCAGTACGGCGACGACGGCGAGATACACGGCCTTCTTCTTCCGGCGGCCCGCCGTCGGCTCGCGGGGGCCCGCCCCTTCCTGGGCCGTCACCCGCAGGGGCATGGTGTCCCCGGCGTCGCGCTCACTTACCACTGAACGCCTCACGCATGCATTCCTCGTCGATCTGGTCGGCATTCCTGGGCGGATTCACACCGGGCTTGTAGTTCCAGCCACTTCCGTCGGGAAGGGGGTCCACCTTGAGCCCTCTGCGGTTGTTGCACTCGATATACTTGCGGTAATCGTTCAGGTAGTCGGGGTTTTTCTTCGGGTCCAGCTCCGCAGGCTGCATCGGCTTCTTTCCGAGGCATGTCTTTTCCGCTTCCGGATGCTCTTTTGCCACATCCTCACCGGGGTACCCCAACGAATCGGGATCGGCCCAGTCCGCGAACTTGTCCCCGGCCGGAAGAATGGACACTCCGTGATCCTTGAGGCAGCGCAGGTAGCCCTGGTACATGCGCAGTTCCTCGGCGTCCGTACTGTCCAGCCGAATCTGGGGGCGGCCGGACTCGGAATCGTCGGCCGCCGGGCTCTTCGTCGCCCCGCCCTCTCCACCTACGCCTCCACCGGATTCCGTAACGGAGACAACTCCGTCCCCCTGGCTGTCGACGTCTCCTCCGGAACAGCCGGTGATCAGCGTCACCGCCAGCACGGCACAGGAAAGGAACAGGGTCTCCTTGTCCGGGCGGCCCGAACCGGGGTCAGGGCGGCCTGAGTTGTTTCGCATGCCTGGAAGCATGACAAGGCTTTGTCAGAAAGGTGTCAACGCTTCCCCCACCGGACCCCTTCAGGCGATTGTCAGGAAGTTGTCAGGGAATTGAACCAGATATGCCGGCGCTCACCCCGCGCCCCGCAGGTTTATCATCGGGCCATGTCCGCATACGTGCTGGTGGCCGAAGACGACGAAAAGCAGGCAGAACTGATCCGTCGTTACCTGGTGCATGACGGCCATGCCGTAACCGTGGTGCACGACGGCCCGACAGCCCTCGAGGAAGCCACCCAGCGGCCACCCGACCTGCTCGTTCTCGACTGGATGCTGCCGGGTCTGGACGGGCTGGAGATATGCCGCCGCATACGCGCCACGGGCGATATGCCCATTCTGATGCTCACCGCCCGCTCCACCGAGGACGATCTGCTGCTGGGCCTGGGCATCGGGGCGGATGACTACATGACCAAGCCGTTCAGGCCACGCGAACTGGTGGCCCGCATCCGGACCCTGCTACGGCGCAGCCGACATCCGGAGCATACGGAGGAAGTGGTCCTCAAGGCCGGACCGCTGACCGTGGCCCCGGACCGGCACGAGGTGTCCGTCCACGGCCGGCCGGTGAACTGCACTCCTGGCGAATTCCGCCTGCTCAGCACGTTGGCGGCCGCACCCGACCGGGTCTTCACCCGGGCTCAGCTGCTGGGCTGCATCACCGACCACGGCCGAGCCGTGACCGAACGCACCGTGGACGTGCACATACTGAACCTGCGGAAGAAGATCGAGACCTCGCCGCACAGACCGGAGTTGCTGCTGACCGTCCACGGCGTCGGATACAAGCTGTCCCGAGGCCACCTTGACGTCTGAAGTCCCGCTCCGCCACAGCCTGCTGTTCAGGTTGCTGATCACCTCCGTGCTGATCGCCCTGGTGTCCATCGGGGCCACGGCCTGGCTGACGGTACGCGGCACCACCCTCGCCATCGAGCAGGAGCGAGGCCAGGTCCTCGCGGACGACGCCACCATCCAGGACACGCTGGAGGGCTTCGCCGCGGCGCACCGGAACTGGAACGGTGTCGAGCGCACCGTCCTGGATCTCTCCCAGTCGACGGGGCGCACCATCATCCTGACCACGCGGGCGCGCCAGGTCATCGCCACGTCGCATCGACCGGCCGCGGAACGGCTGCCCCTCAACGCGAGCGCCGTGATCGATCCGCTGCACGTCGCTCCGTTCACGGATCAGGGAGCCGGCCCGGCGGGGCAGGTCTCCCGCATCGACCCACGAGCCGTCGGCCCCTACCGCCTGCCCGCCGAGGAGCGGGCGCGTCTGCGACAGCTCGCCCGTGAGGAGGTCACCTGCCTCTACGACCGGACGGGAGTACGCGCGCACATCGTCGAGGAGGCCAGTGGCAGACCCGCCGTGCGCACGCTCAGGCCCTCGGTGGGCTCCACCCAGGCCTGCGCGTCCAAGGACCTGTTCGCCCCCACCCCGACCGAGGCCGCGGCCCTGGCCGAACTCACCGGACTCGTACGCAGCTGCGCGGAGCGCAACCACGTACGCCTGCCCGCCCCCCTGACCATCACGGTGGACTTCCGGGTGGACGGCGACGACTCCGCGCGGGGCCCCAGCGCAGCGGACGACTGTGTGGAGGAAGGCCGGCGGGAGCAGTTGGCGGCGCACGTCGCCCCGGCGGCCCTTCTGTTCGTCACCGGCCCGCCCCGCACGGCCACCGCCGTCTTCGACCTGTCACCGGCCGGCACCCTCCGGGTCCTGACCACCACCGGTCTGGTCCTGGCCGCGACCATCGCCGTCACCGCCGTCATCGCGATCAGGCTGGTACGTCCACTGCGCGCGCTGACGAACGCGGCCCGCGCTCCCTCGGGCCGGCACCTCCGTATCCCCGTCACCACCAAGGACGAGACCGGCTACCTGGCCGCCGCCCTCAACGACCTGTCGGAACGCCGCGAACGCACCGACGAGCAGCGCCGGGTCATGGTCAGCGACATCGCCCACGAACTGCGCACGCCCCTCACCAACATCCGCGGCTGGCTGGACGCGGCGCAGGACGGCCTGGCCGAGCCCGACTCGGCGCTCCTCACCTCGCTCCAGGAGGAGGCGGACCTCCTCCAGCACATCGTGGACGACCTCCAGGTGCTCGCCGCCGCAGATGCCGGCACCCTGCGCCTGCGTCCGCAGAAGCTGAACCTCCGCGAGCTGATCGAGCAGACCATGAGCGCGCACCAAACGACCGCACACGCCGGCGGTGTCGAGACCGCCGTCCATGCCCCGGACGGCCTCTCGGTCCATGCCGACCCGGTCCGCCTCCGCCAGGTCCTGGGCAACCTTCTGTCCAACGCGATACGCCACACCCCGCCGGACGGCCGCGTCACCCTCACCGCCCGCCGCGTGGCAGGCGCCGTCGCCATCGAGGTGAGGGACACGGGCAGTGGCATCCGCCAAGAGGACCTGCCCCGGGTGTTCGACCGCTTCTGGCGGGCCGAACAGTCCCGCAGCAGGCGGACGGGAGGCAGCGGGCTGGGGCTGTCCATCGTCAGGCAGCTGGTGCGGGCACACGGCGGAGATGTCTCCGTGACGAGCCGGCCGCACGTGGAGACGGTGTTCGTGGTGCGGTTGCCGTGCTGATCCGTGCGTCACGGTCCGGCGGCTGCCCCGCGGTAGGCGCATCCCCTACCGGCTCAGCGACCCCGAGCGCAGGTGTCGGCCGTTCTGTTCGGGCACCGCGCAAGTCAGTCGCCTGGCCGCGCTGTCTGACCTCCGTGGTGCCGTGACCGCGAAGGTTCGCCGGGTTGGGCAGGCTGCGCACCAGGAATTGACGGCGCGGGGCGTCACAGGGAACACCTGCGTCCAGCGCCGCCGAGGGATCAGCGGGGGCAACGCCGCGATCCACAGGTCCGTCCCGGACATCACCGCGGCCCGGCTCCATGCCCTGCCCACCTCGTACAAGGCGGCCGCCAAGGGCCTTCCTGCCCTCGCGGGCAAGGGCCGCATCGGTGCCCGCATCGGCATCAACGTCCCCGTCCGCCCTCCTCGTCTTCGACGGCCAGTGGAAATGATCTCCGTCGCGAGAACCCCACTGGCCGTCCCGTTCTTCCCGGGGCTCGGCGGAGAGCCGGCTAGCGCGCCACGCGATAGCGGAGGTAGACCACTCCCGAGTTGAAGGTGCGGGTCTCGACGAGTTCGAGATCCGCCCGGCGCTCGCGCTGGGGAAAGAACGGAATGCCACCACCAACCAGCACCGGGTAGACCACGGTCCGGTACTCGTCGATCAGACCCGACGCGGCCGCCTCGGCGGCGAGAGTCGCGCCGCCGATCGCGATGTCGCCCTCCCCCGGCTCGGCCCGCAACCGCTCGATCTCCTCCGCCAGGTCGCCGGAGGCCAGGCGGGCATGGCCCTGCACCGCTGACAGCGTGGTGGAGAACACCACCTTCGGGAGCGGCTTCCAGAGCGCGGTCCACTCGAGCTCTGAGTCGTCGCGCGATGGGTCCTGGTCAGCGGTCTCCCAGTACAGCATCGTCTCGTACAGCCGTCGTCCCAACAGGTGGACGCCGACCTCTCGGATCTCGTCGATCCAGAAGCGAAAGACCTCCTCGTCGGGCGCCGTCCAGTCGAAGTTGCCGTCCGGCCCGACGATGTAGCCGTCAAGTGAGACGCTCATCGAATAGGTCACGTTACGCATCAGAAGTCCTCCTCGGTAACGGGTTCGACAGTAGGACCGCCAAACGCCGCAGAACTCATCGCGACTCGCGGAACCTTCTGGGCCAAGTCACCTCACGAGATCATTTCGTTGAGAAAACCTCACTGACTGCGACCGGGATCATCCACGCAGGCGCGGGGAGCAGAATGCGTGACCCGCACGTCCACCTGCCGGTGGGCGGCATGCAAAGCACTTTCCCAAAGTCCGGCATCCCGAACGTAACGGCCTCTCGGCCCGTAGCACACTGACATCCCAACCGCGCTCCGCACCAAGGGAGACATTCACGTGACCGAACCGACCGCCGCCCGCGACCAGCGGACAGGCCGCTGCCAGTGTGGCGACATCGCGTACGAGGTGACCGGCGCTCCGGACGACCCCCACCTGTGCTCCTGCGAGCACTGCACGCTCCTCTCCGGCTCGCCGGCGATGGCATGGGTCGGCTTCCGCCGGGAGGACCTGACCTGGACCGGCCATGGAGGTGAGCCGACCTGGTACTCGACCTGGCCCACACTGCACCGCGGCTTCTGCCCGCGCTGCGGGACCCAGCTCGTCTCCGTCGCCGACGACTCAGAAATGATCATGGTGGCGACCTTCAGCCTCACCGAACAGAGCGGCATCGACCCGGTCGGGCACAGCTTCCGTGAAGCCGCCGTGCCATGGATGACCATCACCCTCGCCCCCGACCCGCTTCACCCGTAGCGACGCCCGAGCGGATCGTACTCGAGCCGCTGGATCTGACGTGTCATCGCTGGCTGCGTGACTCCCTGTCGGCGGGCGCACGCCGAGATCGAGCCCTCTTGGGCCACGGCTACGAAAGATGCGAACAGGGTGAGTCCGAACCATTATTCGACATCCTGTGGATCATCTGCCCATCATGGCAGTGGACTCGACCGGAGCCGTCCCCCGAAGGGACTTATTGCGTGACCATGACAGGCCAGGCGCGGCGCCGAGCGCAAGGCGCGTCGAGCCGTGTTCGGCTCTTTCGTGGGGACCTCCGTCGAGTGGGCTTCGAGGGCATCGACCAGCGCCTTGGAACCGCCCGCATCGCCACCCGCCGGCAAGCGTGGAGCGGACCGGAGACTGCCGGACGTCTCCGGACTCCCGTCCTCCGCTCCGACGCCTCGTTCTCAGAGACCCCGGCATACGAATCGAGGAGTACACCGTGAGCAAGCCCGGACAGACCGTCGAGATCCCTCACCTCGGGGGATCGACCGTCGGGTACACCTTCGGCAAGCCGTACGACCCCGCACTCCCGACGCTGGTCCTGATCAACTCGTACACCACCTCGGCCGAGTTGTACCGGCCGCAGTTCGCCGACCCGGAGCTCGGGGCCGCGGCCAACCTGCTGGCCCTCGAACCCTACGGGCACGGCCGCACGAGGGCGGCGTACCAGCACTTCACCTACTGGGACAGCGCGGTCGCGAACCTCCAGGCCCTCGAGGCCCTCGGAATCGACGAGGCCTTCGTGCTGGGAACCTCGCAGGGCGGCTGGGTGGCGGTCCGCATGGCGCTGCTCGCCCCGGACGTCGTGAAGGGCCTCATCCCGCTCGGCACGTCGATGGACTTCGAGAGCCCGCGCAGCCGCGAGCTGGGGTGCTGGGACGGGATAGCGTCCAACACGCCGCTCGTCGACGCCCTCGCCGACCCGGTCGGCGAGGACTGGGTCGTGCCGGACGAGGTCGTGGACGCCGTCCTCGCCGCGGCCCTGGGCGGCGTCTCGGCCGAGGAACGCGAGTTCTGGCTCGCCGCCTACCGTGCGAACTACACCGGTGACGCCGGGCGCCACCGTCTGCGCCTCAGCACGGTGAACCTGCGGGACCGCGACGGGCTCCACGGCAGGCTCGACGAGGTCCGCTGCCCCGTCCTGTGGCTGCACGGCACCGCGGACCAGGTGTACTCCGTGCCGAACGCCCAGGAGGAGATCCGGATGTTCACCCGCTCCCCCGAGGCGCGCCTGGAGATCATTGAGAACGGGCAGCACTTCCTGAGTGCCTCGCATCCCGCGGAGGTCGGCTCCGCAGCGATCGAGTTCCTGAAGCGCTGGGCCTCAGCCTGAAAAGGAGACGGGGAGGCGCCCGGGGCCGGTCCTCCGGGCAGCCGCACGGGCACCGCCCATGGCGCGCGGCTGTGCGGGACGACAGGAGCTGTGGTGCTCACGAGGAGACATCGAGGTCCAGGCCGTCCAGCACGGTGACGAGCCGATCGCGGGCCTCGGGGGCGAGGCCGCGCAGCGGCAAGGGGAGATTGGTCTCGGAGGCAAGGCCCAGGTGGGAGGCGGCGCCGGAGATCACGCGCAGGCTGCCGTGGTGGCGGAACAGCTCCCACAGCGGTTGCAGCCGCTCGGACAGGGCCGTGGCCAGCTCCGCGTCCCCGCTCTGGGCGGCACGGGTGAGGGCGAGCGCGGTGCGGGGGAACAGCCCGCCGACGACCGAGTACCACGCCGCGCACCCGGCCGTCAGCCCGGTGGCCGCCGCCCGGTCTCCGCTCACCCCGATGCTGACGGTGTCCGGGACCAGCGCCCGCAGCGCCTGAACGCGCTCCTTCGCGGCGGCCGCCTCGTCAGGCACGGGCGGGATCTTGATGGCGGCGACCTGCGGCAACCCGGCGATGCGAGCGTGTAGTTCATCGGTGAAGTGGACGTGGGTGGTGTTCGGGTTGTCGTACACGCACAGCGGAACGGACAGCTCGCGGGTGACGTCCTCGTACAGTCCGAACACCTCGTCCTCGGTCAGCGGCTGATACGTCATCGGGGCCAGCAGCACCGCCGACGCGCCCGCCTTCTGGGCATCCTCGGCCAGCGCGAGGACCTGCGAGGTCCGCAGCGCGCCGATACCGACGATGACGGGGGTCCCTTCGGCGGCCTCGACGGCGATCCGCGCCGCCCGGGCGCGCTGCTCGCGGGAGAGATAGGCGTAGCTTCCGGTGGAGCCGAGCGCACCGATCGAGTCCACCCCCGCGGAAGCGAGGCGCGCGACAAGCCAGGCGTACGCCTGCTCGTCGATGCCCGACTCGCTCATGGGGGTCAGAGGGAAGGCGCTGAGGCCGGTGAACATGGCGGGGGGTTCCTTTCGCGGAGTGATATGGCCCGGTGCGTTCGGCCGGGGGCGGGCGGCGGTTGTTGCGTTCAGCAGCATGGTTCCGCCACGGCCGTGTGTCGCGGCCACACCGGCAGCCACCAGCTGCCGGTACGCCGCCGCCACCGTGTTCCGGTTCACCCCCAGCTCGGCCGCCAGCGTCCGCACCGGCGGGAGCAGGTCGCGCGGCGTCAGCTCGCCCGACGCGATCAGATCTCGCACACCGCCCACGATCTCCGTCGCCGTCGTCCCGCTGATCGGCACGATCACCGCCTCCGCCGCACAGATCAACACTTTGTTCTATGTCAAAGATAAGTTTGACATAGGACAAAATTCAACCCTGTGCCTCCAGGTACACCTCCGTGACCCCGCCCTACGCTGTGCGCGCCGCGCTCCTGGCCGTTTCCGACCGGAAGCCGTGGCCGACCTCGGGAGCCAGGCCGTGATAGTGGCGGAAGTTGTAGATGAGCGGACTCCAGGCCGCCGGGTCGATGTAGTGCGCGCCGGGCACGACGATGCGCTCGTCCGCGTGGACGCGCAGCACCTCGCACTCGACGCTGAAGAACCGGCCCTCTCCGCCCGGTGTCAGCGCGACCGCACGTGCCTCCAGTTGGAGCGCACACTCGGCGACACGCGGAGGCCGCACGACCTCGGAGCGAGCCGGTGTGAGTCCGGCGGCGGAGAACTTGTCCGGCTCATACCGGTGCCCGGACTGCGGGGCGGGGCCGCCCGTCGCAGGACACGGTCCGAGCGCATGCTCGGCACGGGGCCGGCATGCTGAGGGTGAGGGTTGCGGGGGGAGGCGGGGCCGCCGAGCGTGCTCTCCCTGGCGCAACGGCTCACTCAGCCCGGCCTCCCACGCGCGGGTCGACCGGTGTGAGAACTCCGAGCCGGTCCTCGATCGCCTGGGCCGCGTCCAGGCACAGGTCCTCCCGGAACGCGCGCCCGACGATCTGCACGCCCAACGGGAGCCCGTCGACCACGCCGGTCGGTACGGCCACACCGGGCACGCCCACGAAGCTGGTCACGCTGCACAGGCGCATTCCCGACCCGACCCGGTCCCGGCCCGCCCTGTCGCGCGACTCCAGCCCCGGCTCGACCGGTGGCTCGGTGAACGACGGGCCGAGCAACAGCGGGTAGGCGTCGAGGAATTCGGCCCACGAGCGGCGAATGGTCATCCAGGTGCCCATCAGCTTCATGAACTCGTCCGCGCTTGCGGGCGGGGTCTGCTCCATCGCCATCTGGATGTAGCGGTCCCCGCCTTTGCCGAGCAGCTCGCGCACCACCGGCCAGGTCGGGGCGAACTCGGTCACGGTGATCCGGCCGTACGCCTCGAGAGCCTCGTCCATCCGGGGTACGTCCCGTACCTCGCGCACGTCGTATCCGGCGTCGCGGAGCGCGTCGGCCGCGGTCTCGATGGCTCCGCGAACCGCGGGGTGGACGCCGTGCCCGCCGGGGTCCGCCACGACCGCGACCTTCACCGGTCCGGGGAGCGCTTCGCCGTACGCGGGCACCGGTACGGCCCGTGGGTCTCGCGGATCGGTCCCGGCCAGCACCTCGTAAGCCAGCCGTAGGTCGCCCACGCTCCGGGCCAGCGGGCCGTCGGTGACCAGTATCTGGGACGCCGGGCCTGGGTCGTCCGGGCCGAGAATGCGGTGGTCGGCGGGGAACCGGCCCGTGGACGGCTTCAGCCCGGCCACGCCGCAGAACTGGGCCGGGACGCGCACCGATCCCCCGGAGTCGTTGCCGAGCCCGAGCGCCGCCATGCCTGTGGCCACGGCCACCGCGTCGCCCCCGCTGGAGCCGCCCGGGGTCCGGCTGCTGTCCCACGGATTGACCGTGTCGCCGAACAGTTCGCTGCGCGTGTGCATCCCCGCCAGGATCAGGGTGGGAATGTTGCTGTGTCCGATGGGGATGGCCCCGGCCGCGCGCAGCCGCGCCACCGGGGGCGCGTCGGCCGGCGCCACCAGATCGCGGAAGCGCTCCGTGCCGAACGTGGTCGGCACACCTTCGACGGCGGTGCTCTCCTTCACGGTGAACGGCACGCCCGCGAGCGGCCCCAGCGCTTCACCGGCGGCCCGCCGACGGTCTGTCTGTGCCGCGGCCTCGCGTGCGCGCTCCGCCAGGAGCTGTGTGACCGCGTTCACTTGTGGGTTGACCTCGGCGATGCGGTCGAGGTGGCTGTCGACCAGTTCGAGTGCCGAGACGTGTGCGCCGCGCACGGCCTCCGCCTGGGCGGCGGCCGACATTTTCCACAGGGCGTCCTGCATGGCCTTTCCTTCCTCCCCTACGTACCGATGCGCTTGCATCGGAACCGCAACCGTACCCTGGTACCGATACGAGCGCATCGCATAAAGTGCGCTGCGAGCAGAGCACCGTGGAGCAGGGAGGCGACCGGGCATGCCCAGGCAGGTTGATCACGTGGGCCGACGCCGCCTCATCGCCGAGGCCGTCTGCCACCTCGCCGACGAACGTGGCCTCGAGGGCGTGACCCTTCGCGACGTCGCCGCTCGCGCGCAGGTGTCCATGGGCGCCGTTCAGCGGTGCTTCCGCACCAAGGAAGAGATGCTCGTATTCGCTCTTGGGCACGTCAGCGAGCGGATCAGCGAGCGCGTGCAGGCCCGCCTGGTCAGGAGCCCGGCCCAGTCGGCCGGCACCGCCCTGGGCCACGCCGCCACCGAGATCTCACTGCTCAGGGAGGAGCACCGCGCCGAGGCCCGGGTCTGGCTCGCCTTTGTCGCGCAGGCGGCTGTCAGCGAGGCGCTCGCCGAGACGCTGAAGGCGAACTACGCAGCCCTGCACGAGACGTTCACCCGCCTCATCTCGGAAGCCGGCGAGGGCGCCGACCGCGCCGTGCCCCTCGATCCAGCGCGCGAGGCCCGCACCCTCCTCGCCCTTGCGGACGGCCTCACCACGCACGTCCTCATCGGTCACCTCACCCCGCAAGAGGCACACGACGTCCTCCACGAACACATGACCGGCCTCTGGGAGCGACCGGCCCCGTCCCCGTCGACGGAATCACCACCACCGGGATGACCCGTGGCGAACTCGCCGACCTGCGCCGCCGTAAGGTCGGGATCGTCTTCCAGCAGCCCAATCTGCTGCTCTCGCTCACCGCCGCCGGACAACCGCAGGTCATGGCCCGGATCGTTGGCCGCTCCCCCGCCAAGGCCCGTGGCCGGGCCATGGAACTACCCGATGCCGTCGGCCTCGCCGACCGCGCGCACCGCCACCCCCACCAACTCTCCGGCGGCCGGCGGCCGGCGTCAGCGCGTCGACATCGCCCGCGCCCTGATGAGTGCGGGGAAAGCGGTGGCGTCGAGAGCGATCAGTCCGTCGTCCGGGGATCGGGCATAAGGCCTACGTCGACGGTCGCTGCGATTGGCAGACGGACATCGACAAGCTTATGACCTGCCAGCGGGGTCGGTCTCGTCGGCCAAGGCGGTTTCGCTCGCCGCGATGCCAACGAAACGACGTATGGCTTCAACGGGCATGTCGAGCCCCTCAGAGGCGGAGCGTTCGTCGCCGAACACCTGCACCGCCTCGGCGACGGCAACGGCCAGTTCGGCTTCTGCCTTGCGGACCTTGACCTCAGCCTTGTCAACGGTGTCGACCACCGACAGTTGGCGACGCTGCTTCTCTTGGAGTCGCTGCTTACGGGACGGCGTCTTGTCAGAGTTCTGCACAGTCACAACCAAGATCATAAACGGGCCTGTGCACACATGCGAAATCGGTAACTCCGGCTCCTTTAGCCTCGATTCCTGGTCCGGCAGACGACCCCGCAGACCGGCGGAGCAGTCCGTCTCCGACTCGGCGACATCCCCGTCGACCCGCCCGCAGGGCGCGATTCCCCGCAGCCATGCCGTCCTCGGCCGGACAGACTCTCCCGGGCTGTTCTCCGGCGGTCAGCCCGGCCGCCCGATCAGTGCCGGGGCCACTGGACGGGGTGCATCCGTGTTCGGTGCGCCGCCGATCGGCGCGCCCGCACACCGAGCCGCCATTGGGTGCCGAAGACCTTAGGCGATCAGGGTGAGCAGCGCGTGTGTCTTACCGCCTGCCACCGGCGCGCCCGCTATGACGGGTTTGGTCACCCCGCGCTCGCCGGTCGCCTAAGCCGGGGCGCGGGCGCCCCGTGTCACACCCATCTCCTCCGTGAAGGGATCACCCGTGGCTGCATCTGTCAGGATCGACGGCCTGCCGGCCGGGTACAGCGTGGACCGCGCCTACTGGCTGGCTCAGGCATCCGACCTCGCTTACAAGGACAAGGCCACCATCGAGCAACAAGCCCGTGCGTGGGGCTTTACGACCATCCGCCACCACCAGACCCGCTTCACCCCGCCCTTCCCCCTCGAAGACACCCAGGCTTACACCCTGGCCGGCGACACCATGATCGTCACCGCGTTCCGCGGTACGGAACCGGCCCAGATCAAGGACTGGCTCTCCGACGCCTCCACCCCGCCCTGGCCCGGCCCCGCGAACACCGGCTACGTCCACTACGGCTTCGCCGAAGCCCTCGACTCCATCTACCCCGACCTCAAAGACACCCACGCGCAGCTGCGCAGCAACGGCCAGAGCGTCTACTTCACCGGCCACAGCCTCGGCGGCGCACTGGCCATGCTCGCCGGCGCCCGCATGTACCTGGAAGACCCCCGGCTCACCGCCGACGGCGTCTACACCTACGGCCAGCCCCGCACCTGCGACCGCCTACTGGCCGCTGCCTACAACAAGGGCTTCAAAGAGCGCATGTACCGGTTCGTCAACAACAACGACATCGTCCCCCAGCTCCCGCCCGAGCCCGCCTACACCCACGTCGACGCCCTGCGCTACATCGACTCGAACGGCACAGTCCACGAGTCCATGTCCCTCCTGGGCGGGCTCACCGACCGCGTCAAAGGACTCACCGCCGACCTCTTCGCCCCCGCCAGCGACGGCGTACGCGACCACTCCATCCACAGCTACCTCGCCGCGCTGGAAAAGAACGTCACCTGATCCTTCAGGCTCCGCAGCAACACAGGCTCGCCGCGGGTTCGCGGTCCAGGCAAGGGGCCCGCCACCTACTGAACCGGGGCCGATTCCCGCCGTGCCGGGGCCGCGGGTCAGGGTTCGATGAGAAGGTCCTCGATGAGGCCCTCGCTGAGGGTGAAGCGGTAGTGCAGGTCCACGACCCCGCCTGGGAAGTTGCCCTCAAGGTGGTGTGTGGCGACGTAGTGGGCCGCGTCGATCTTCAATGCCCCGGTGAGTTCGATCGTGTACGTGTATTCGCCGGCGGAGCGGGTCAGCCAGGTCTCGATCGCCGGGGCACCCCGGTGGTCCCTGCCCTCGTCGGTCACGGTGGCGTCCGGGTGGAAGGCGCTGAGTGCGCCGGCGGTGTCTTTGCCGCGGTGGGCTTCCAGATAGCGAGTGATCACCTCGGGCAGGGCGTTGGGGGCGATGTTCTGAGGCTGGTCGGTGTGCATGGCGGTTCCTGGGAGTCGGAGGTTCATACGGTGGGGATGGTGCCGCCGTCGATGACGTGCTCGGCGCCGACGATGGCGGAGGCGCGGTCGGAGGCGAGGAAGGCGACGAGTTCGGCGACTTCTTCCGGGCGGTTGGGGCGGCCCAGCGGGATACCGCCGAGGGAGTCCATGAGCTGGTTCAGTGCCGCTTCGTCGGTGGTGCCGGCGTTCTCGGCCATCCGGGCGACGAGGTGGTCGGCGGCGGCGGTCTGGACGAAGCCGGGAGCAACGGTGTTGACACGGATGCCGTGCGGGGCGACCTCGTTGGCCAGGCCCTTGCTGTAGGTGGTCAGCGCGGACTTGGCGGCGGCGTAGGCGAGGGTGCCGTTCCACAGCGGCATGCGGCGCTGGATCGAGGAGACGTGGATGATGACGCCACGGCCCGCTTCGATCATGGCGGGCAGCAGGCCACGGTCCAGGCGGACGGCGGCGAGGAGGTTGAGGTTGAGTTCCCTGGCCCAGTCGTCCTCGCCGAGGACCGCGTATCCGCCCGAGGGTGCTTCCGAGCCGCCCAGGTTGTTGACCAGGATGTCGACGCCGCCGAGGCGGTGGAGGGCTTCCTCGATCACGGTGGCGGCACCTTCGGCGGTGGCCAGATCCGCGGTGATGATGTCTGAGGCCGCGACGCCGTCCGGGCGGCTGCGCGCGGTCACCAGCACGGTGGCGCCGGCCTGGGCCAGGCGTCGGGCGACGGCCGCACCGACGCCTTTGGTGCCGCCGGTGACCAGGGCGCGTCGGCCCTCCATGGATTCGCTGACTTCGCTGACTTCGCTGACAGGTGTGGTCATGACGGGCTCCGTTTCCGTGTGCGGGCAGGCGGGACCACCGCGCCCACCATTACTGCTAAAATAGAAGCTACTAACTTCGACTTTAGCAGTAACTCTGCGGAGGTGGCTAACCTTGGCAAGCCGCATCAGGGCGGAAGACCTCGAGTGCCCGCTGTCCACGACCGTGCAGCACGTCGGCGAGTGGTGGACGCTGCTGATCCTCCACGACGCTTTCGACGGCTACACCCGCTTCGACCAGTTCCAGGAGAACCTCGGCATCTCCACCAGCATGCTCACCGCGCGCCTCAAGACTCTGGTCGCCGACGGCCTGCTGGAGCGCCGCCCCTACCAGACCAACCCCGTCCGCTACGAGTACGTCCTGACCGACCTGGGCCGCACCCTGCGCCCGGTGATCATCACTCTGGCGGCTTGGGGCAACTCCCGCCTCACCCCCGAGCAGCGCAGCATGATCCTGATCGACACCGGCAGCGGCGAAGAAGTCGACCCCGTGGTTGTCGATGCCAAGAGTGGCCGCCGCCTCGACGACGGCCACGCATACGTATTTGCCGCCGGCCCCGCCGCCAGCCCCGCCATGAGGGCCCGCTACCCCCGTACCAACGCGACCACAGCCGATGCCGCACGCACCACTTGACGTTCGTCTCGCCAACAGGCGCCTTGACCAAGTCCGCCACAGGTCGCCTACACACGCTCAGCGCAGACGGCTGCCGAGGCTCAGGGCGATATGGTCCACGGTGGTGGTCATTCTTGCGGTGTCCTGGGGGCGGACCCAGAACAGGACGCGGTCCACTCCGGCGGCCGCGTAGGCGTCGACGTCGTCGAGTTCGCCGCCGAAGAGGGTGACGGGGATGGGCTCGTCGGTGCCGGGTTTGCGGGCGGTCTTCTTGAACTCGGTGATGTGGTCGAGGACGTCGGGGCGGAGCATGGGGATCCATTCGTCGCCGTAGGCGATGACGCGCTGGGCGACGTTGGGGCCGTTGCCGGCGACGAGGATGGGCGGGTGCGGTTTCCGGAGGGGCTTGGGCCAGGACCTGATGCGGTCGAAGCTGACGTGGTCACCGTGGTACGAGGCGATGTCGTGGGTCCAGATCTGCCGCATGGCCTCGACCCGTTCGCGCATGACCTTCCACCGGTGGTCGGGGTCGGTGCCGTGGTTGCGCATCTCCTGGTTGATCCAGCCGGGCCCGACGCCGAAGTTCATCCGGCCGCCGGACAACACGTCGACGGAGGCGACCTCCTTGGCCGTGATGATCGGGTCGCGTTCGGTCACCAGCAGGACGGCGGTGCCGATCTGCAGAGTGGTGGTGGCCTGCGCGATGGCGCCAAGCGCGACGAAGGCGTCCATGCCGTTCTTGAACTCCGGCGCCAGGTTCATCACGTCGTAGCGTTCCGGGGTGACGGCGGGGATGTGGGTGTGGTCGGGCATGAACAGCGACTCGAAGCCGCGGTTCTCCAGCAGCACGCCGAGGTCGCCGGGCGGGATGGCGTCCTGGGTGGGGAACATGATGAAGCCGAACTTCATGACCGGCCCTCGGGCTGGTCGACGGTGATGACGATCTTGCCGACCTGGCCGCCGGCCTCCAGGTAGCGGTGAGCGTCGGCGATGGCCTCCAGGGGGAAGGTCTTGTCGATCACGGGGGTGAGCTCGCCCTTGGCGAGGCCGTCGCTGACGAACGCGACCGCTTCGGCCCGGCGCCGGTCGTCGGCGGTGATCTCGAAGAGTTCGAACCCGCGGATGGTGAGGTGCTTGAAGAGGACCTCACCGACGTTCAGCGGAGTCGGCGTGCGGTCGAGAAGGCCGTAGAGGACGATGACGGCTTCGTGGGCGGCCGCCTTGACCAGGTCGGCCAGAGCCGGACCCCCGACGGGGTCGAAGATGACCCGGGCGCCCTTTCCGCCGGTCAGCTCCCCCACGCGCGCGGCGACGTCCTCCTCGGCCGTGGCGATGACCGCGTCCGCCCCGGCCGCCAGGAGCTGCTCGCGCTTGGCGCTGGTGCGGGTCAGGGCGATGGCCCTGGCCCCGGCCTTGTGGGCGACCTGGATGGCCGCCAGGCCGACGCTGCTGGACGCCGCGGAGATCACGACGGTGTCCCCGGCCCGGACGCCCGCGAGGTCCACCAGGCCGCCGTAGGCGGTGACGAACTGCATCCACACCGACGCGGCCTCCTCGAACGACAGACGCTCGGGGTGCGCGACGACCGCGCCGGCGGGCGCGAGGATCGCCTCGCCGTGCACGGGATAGTCGGTCATGGCGAACGAGGGCACCACACTGACCGCCTCGCCCACGCTCAGCCCGCGCACGCCCTCCCCGAGGGCTTCGACCACACCCGCGGCCTCGTACCCGATCCCGGAGGGGAAGACGGGGTCGATGCCGTACTGGCCGAGCCGGAACATCGACTCCGCCCGGTTCAACCCCAGCGCCCGGGTACGGATCAGGACCTCGCCCGGCCCCGGCACGGGGACAGGAACCTCCTCCAGACGCAGGACCTCGGGCCCACCTGTCTCATGGAAACGCACAGCGCGGTTCATATCTGACTCCTTGAATGCATGTGATCGACATGGACCCCGTCTCCGGAGGCGGCGGACCGCACAAGGCCTCGGGGCCGGGGTGTGTCCGGCGCGGGGCCGGGAATGTGTCAGGCCGGGGATGTGTCAGGCCGCGCCGTGGCTGACGGTGACGACGATCTTGCCGACCTGGCCGTTGGCCTCCATGTAGCGGTGAGCCTCGGCTATCTCGGTGAGATCGAAGGTGCGGTCCACGACCGGGGTGAAAGAGCCCGAGGCCAGGCCCGCGTTGACGAACGCGACGGCGCGGGCGAGGCGCTCGGGGTCGGTAGTGATCTCGAAAAGGGTGTAGGTGCTGCTGTTGAGCGCGGGGAAAGCCTGCGCGTTCGGCAGCGGGGTGGTGCGCGGGTCGAGCGCACCGTAGACGACCAGGAAGCCGCCCGGGGCGATGCCCTGGGCGAGGGACTCGACGCCGGGGCCGGCGATCGGGTCGAAGACCAGGCGCACGCCCTGCCCGCCGGTGATCTCCCTGATCCGGGCGGGCAGATCCTCGTCGTCGGTCACGATGACCTCGGCCGCGCCCGCGTCCAGCAGGCGCTGCTTCTTGCCCGGGCCGCGGGTAGTGGCGATCGGGATCGCGCCGATGTGGCGGGCGATCTGGACCGCCGCAAGACCGACACTGCTGGAGGCCGCGGTGATCAGCACGTAGTCACCGGGGCGCACCCGGCCGCTCTCGGCCAGCGGACCGTAGGCGGTGATGTAGGCCATCCACACGGCTGCTGCCGCGGTGGCGTCGACGTTCGCCGGTCGGAGAACCACGGCCGACGCCGGAAGGACCACGTGGTCGCCGTAGGTGCCGTACTCGCTCTGCAGGAACGCGGGCACGACAGCGACCGGGTCGCCCCCGGCGAACGACTCCACGCCCTCGCCAACGCCCTCGATGATGCCGGCGGCCTCATAGCCCAGCGTGGAAGGGAAGACCGGCTGGTAGAAGTACGCGCCGTCCCGGTACATGATCTCGGCCCGGTTCAGGCCGATCGCATCGACACGGATACGCACTTCACCCGCGCCCGGAGCGCGGTCCTCGACCTCACGGAGGGAGAGAACCTCGGCGCCGCCGAGACGGTCGAACTGTACGAGCTTGGCCATGGTGCACCAGTCCACAAGAGAAGAAGGTGGGTTAAAAGCCGCATTCATGACGCGACACCATCCACACTGCCCCATACTTCGATGGAGGTCAAATTTTGAGCGTCATCGAAATATGTACCCGGGATGCGCACCCGGCCCGCTCAGTCATTTCAGGGTGGTCGGCCCGCGGAAACGCAGCCAGTCGCCGAAGTCGTTGCCGATCCACACGTCGGCGTCCTCTGCCGCCGCGAGGTCCTTCACATTGCGCATCGCCTGCGCGGCGAGCGTGCGGTCGGCGTCCAGTGGCATCGGGGTCTCCGAGTCGTACTGGGCCCGCAGGTGTGCGGTGTCGCCGGTGAGGAGGACGGTGCGGGACGGCAAACGGAGCAGGACCGCGTAGTTGCCCATGGTGTGGCCCGGCTCGGCGATGAGCCGCATGCTTGCGTCACCGAACAGGTCCACGTCCCCTTCGAGCAGCCGCCACGTGCTGTCGAGCACCGGGGCGAAGTCCCCTGGACGTACCACGGGGTCGACGCGGGTTCCGTTCATGACCCCCTGCACGTTCTCCCAGTCGGCCCTGCCGATGTGGAGGATGGCCTGAGGGAAGTGAGGGAGCCCCCCGGTGTGATCGAAGTGGTCGTGGGTGAGAACCACGTGGGTAACGTCCTCCGGGCGCTTGCCCACCGTGGCGAGCTGGTCGATGACGGACTTTCCCCGCTCGCAGCGGGCGATCGCGAAATCGCGGAGGTCCCCGTAGACCGCCTCCCGCCCATATTCCGGCCCGCCGAAGCTCTCCGGGGCCAGCCCGGTGTCGATCAACACAAGACCCTGTTCGTGCTCGATCAGAAAGGTAGGCACGGAAAGGTCGCGGATGCCGCTGCCGTCGACCATGACGTCGCCGGCAGCCATGTACAGATGAGCGCCGTCCAGGGCGTGGAGGGCGGTGGCGGACATTGTTGATGCGCCCCCTTCGAAAATCTCTGCCCCTGTCTCCAGTGAATAGCTCCGGAGGGAGCCTCGCAACCGCCGGCCTATTGGTGTCACTCATAGACCGGTGACCGTGAAACGCTCGGCTAATACCTCGGCAGCACTTTGACGTTTTCCCTTTTCCGCTGCCCTTTTTGCCACGGTGCCCACGACACCGGCAGCCTGTCGGCGGCCGTGCGCGCCGCCCGGGAGCGCGCGGCGGTCGGTGCTCGCTGAGACGGACACCACCGGGAATGTAGCGCCGGGTCGTGTGGTTGAAGGGGACATCTGACATGGCCGAGTCATTCGAGACTCGGGTGGTGGCGAAAGGAGTCCCCCATGGCACGCAGCACCACGCGGCCCGTCGTCAAGCTGAAGTCGACGGCCGGTACCGGAGTCACCTACGTGACCCGCAAGAACCGTTTGAACGACCCCGACCGGCTGGTCCTGCGCAAGTACGACCCGGTGGTCGGCGAGCACGTCCTGTTCCGCGAAGAACGCTGACACCTGCCTCCGTCGCCCGGCGACGGAGGCCCCCTGAGGAGGCACAACCCATGAGGTCCGGCATCCACCCCAGCTCCCGCCCCGTTGTCTTCCGCGACCGCGCATCGGGATTCCAACTGCTCACCCACTCCACCATCGACGCCCAGCAGACGGTCGAGTGGGAGGACGGCGCCACGTATCCGGTCGTCGACGTCGAGATCTCGTCGGCGAGCCACCCGTTCTACACCGGCACCTCGCGGGTCCTGGACACCGCTGGTCGGGTGGAGCGCTTCGAGCGGCGCTACGGCCGCACCGCTCCCATTCGACACTGACGGCCGGACCCGTTCGATCCTGGAAGGGGACAGCGATGAAGGTACGCAAGTCCTTGCGTTCCTTGAAGACCAAGCCCGGCGCCCAGGTGGTCCGCCGCCGTGGCGTGACCTTCGTGATCAACAAGAAGGACCCACGCTTCAAGGCCCGCCAAGGCTGACCGCTCACCCGTCGGCAGACTCACGGCCCGGCACCGCGCACACGGTGCCGGGCCATGGTCTTATCAGCCCGATATTTCAGCCGGCGCCGCGAGTCTCCGCAGTCGGAAATAATTACAGTAGTTGGATGACTCGGGGGATCCGCCGACGTCACGTGCAGGTAATTCTTTGGCCTGCCCTTTGAGGCAAGGCCGTTAAAATGGTCACCTTATATGGCCCGGGAGATTGCCGACAGTACCCGCTCTATTGGGTCTCCAGTTCTCCGATCCGCGCCAGCGTCGTTCCCCTCTTCGGGCATACCCACACCGCCGTGTCCGTGCGGACTGTCGCCGTCAGCGGATGCGTGTCCGGGTGTGTCGGGCACTGTGGCCAGACCGCCGATGCGCCTTCACTCCATAGCGCCTCCACCGCCCATTCCTGGACCTGATCTGCCAGGTTCGCCAGCCGCTCCGCGGCGGTGCCACCAGGTGGTGAAGTCAGGCCCTGGCCCGAGCCGTCGGGGGCGAAGAGCATGATCCCGTACGTGTCGTCCACACGTACCTGCGGCTGCACCGCGCACTGCGCCTGGAGGTCCCGCAGGACCGTCTCCAGAGTTTCGGCGAATTCCATGTCGTCCACTGGGGCTCCTGATCACATCGCAGAGGGCTGTCCCGCAGTCTCCACTGTCCCTGAAGCTTGCGTTTCAGCGGCCGCCTCAACTCCTGCGCCGCGGGCCGGGAGCGGCGGAAAAGTGGTGGACAAAGATCGCGCCGGCGGCAGACTGACCCGTGTGAAACGACTGCCGGTGGATGTGGAGAGCGTCACTACGCGGTTGGTACGTCGATTCGGTCCCCAGGTTGCCGAATGGTGCGCTGACACGCCGGATCTCATCGCGCGGCTGACGTCCCACTGGGGACTTTCGCTTTCGCTCGGTGAGTCCCTCCCGGACGGTGCTTCGTCGGTCGCGTTGCGGTGCCGTTGGCCCGACGGCGCGCCTGCGGTGCTGAAAATCAGTCCGGAGCGGGCCCTTCTGGCCGAGCAGGTCGACATGCTGGGGTGGTTCGCCGCCTCGGGCCGGGTGCCCTCTGTGCTGGCCGTCGACGAGGAGGCTGGCGCAATGGTGTTGGAGGAGATCGTGCCCGGAACGCCGGCGGAGGACATGCCTGCCGCTTCGCTTCCGGAACAGTGGTCGGATCTGCTCGCCGCCTTGCACGGGGTCGCTCCGCCTCCGCTGCCGACGCGTGTGCTGCGTGGGCGGTGCGAGGAGGCCTTCGCCCGGGTCGGCAGGCGGCTGTCCGAGCCTGCGATCAGTGCACGGATGGACGTCACCGCGTGGGACAGGGCCATCCAGCGGTGCGAGCGGCTGCTGGACACGGAAGCGACAACCGTGTTGCTCCACGGTGACCTGCACCTGGGCAACGTGCTCGACGCCGGCCCGGACCGCGGTCTTATGGCCATCGATCCGAAAGCCTGTGTCGGTGATCCGTGCTTCGACGCTGTGGACTACGTCCTGGCCGGCGCCGGGCTGGAGGGCGTCGAGACCCGCTGCGCGCGCGTGGCGGCGGCGTGCGGCCTCGATGGCGACCGGCTCCACGCCTGGAGCCAGGTGATCGCGCCGTTTGCGGCCATCGCTCACCTCGGTGGCGGTGGTGAGAAACCGGTGATCGATGAACTGCTCGCGTTGACTCGGTGAGCACACCCGGTCTTCGCTCGTTCATTATGCCGAACGATTAGTTCAGCACTCTATCCGAGTTCGTTATACTGAACGTATGATTCATTTCACTGGGATCAGTCGAGACGCTGTACAGATCAGCACCTATCTCGATGACACCTACCTGGAACAGGCCGATACGCGGGTGATCGCGGTCGGCCACCGCGACGGGTCGCCCTGGGCGGCTGTCGAGCACTGTCCGTTCCATCCGCAGGGCGGCGGCCAGCCCGCCGACCGGGGCTGGCTGGAGGACGCGGAGATCGTTCCGGTCCGGGACCGCGAGTCGGGGCTGATCGTGGCGATGGCGCCGGAGGGCGGCAGCCTGCCTCTCCTCGCCGAGGGGCAGCGCGTACGGGCGCGGATCGACCCGAAGGCGCGCATGGCGCATGCCGCGCTGCACACGGCCGGACACCTGGTCGAGGCTGTGGGGCGGATGCAGGGCTGGGAGACGGTGAGCAACAACCACTTCCCAGGTCAGGCGCGGATCGAGTTCCAGGTGCCGGAGACGGAGACGCGGTTGGCCGATCCGGATGGCCGGGATGAGGCGACCGCCACCCTGCGGGCTTCGGTGGCGGCGGCGATCGCTGACGATCTGCCCGTCTTCGCGCGGTACGAGGGCGAGGGGCGGCGCGTGGTGCACCTGCACGATCTGCATGCCGCGCCGTGCGGGGGCACCCATGTGCGCAGCCTCGGCGATCTGGCCGAGGTGGTCCTGCCGACACTGAAGATCAAGAAGGGGCGCATCCGCGTCTCCTACACCGCCGCCCACAGGAGTCTTTGATGGCAGCCTCTGTGTCCGGTCGGCAGCCGGCGAGCAGCACCGCCGCCGCGGTCGGTACGAAGATCCGCCTGCGCCGCCAGCAGCGCGGTATGAGCGCGGCCGAGATGGCACGGCGCGCCGGGCTGAGCAAGGCCACTTTGTCGCAGCTGGAAGCGGGCAAGGGCAATCCGACGATCGACACCCTGGACGCGATCGCCATCGCGTTGAGCATCCCGCTCGCCGACCTGCTGGCACGGGAGGCCGACACCGGCCCGGTCTACCGGCCCGGTACGGTCGCCGAACCCGGCGAAGTCTCCCGAGAGCTGCTGCGCCGCATCAGCAGCGGCAACAGCCTGGAGATCTGGCGCCTGCGTGTTCCGCCCGAGACGGAGCTGCCCGGCGTGCCCCACGCCACCGGCACGATCGAGCATCTGCTCGTCTCGACCGGACACATGACCGCCGGTCCGGTCGACGCGCCGCAGGGCTTGGGCCCCGGCGACATGCTCGCCTTCGCGGGCGACGCCCCTCACTTCTACCGCACCGACACCGAGCCTGCGGACGTCACCGTCGTCCTCGCCTCCCCCATCAGCACCTGAAAGCCAGAGAACCCTCCCCATGAGCACCACCGCAGTCACCCCGTCCGGCCGCGCCTTCATCAGCGACAACATGGCCGGCGCCTCGCCCGAGATAGTGCGGGCCGTCGCCGCGGCAGCGGCCGGGAACGCCCCGCCCTACGGCAACGACCCCTTCACCGACAGCGCCCGCCGCAAGCTGAGCGAGATCTTCGAACGGGACGTCGATATCTTTCCCGTCTCCACCGGAACCGCCGCGAACTGCCTGGCGCTGGCCGCACTCACCCCGCCCTGGGGCAGCGTGCTGTGCCACTCCGACAGCCACATCAACAACGACGAATGCGGCGCGCCCGAGTTCTTCACCGACGGCGCCAAGCTCGTCACCGTCCCCGGCGACGAAAGCAAGATCGACCCCGACGCCCTGGGACGGGCGGTGCGCCGCCGGGCCGGCGACGTACACAGCGTCCAGCCGTCCGTGCTGAGCATCAGCCAGGCCACCGAAAGCGGCAGCGTCTACACCCTCGACGAGACCCGCCGCCTGGGCGTCATCGCCAAGGACGCGGGACTGCGCGTCCACATGGACGGCGCGCGCTTCGCCAACGCCCTCGACCATCTCGATGCCACCCCGGCCGAGATGACCTGGAAGGCCGGCATCGACGTGCTGTCCTTCGGCGCCACCAAGAACGGGGCCATGACCGCCGACGCCATCGTCTCCTTCGACCCCGCGCTGGCCACCGAGCTCGCCTTCCGCGCCAAGCGCGCCGGTCAACTCGCCTCCAAGATGCGCTTCCACGCCGCCCAGCTCGACGCCTACCTCACCGACGACCTGTGGCTCGGCAACGCCCGCCAGGCCAACGCGATGGCCGCCCGGCGCGGCGACGGCCTCAAGGCCATCCCCGGCACCGAACTCCTGGGCAGCCCGCAGGCCAACCTCCTCTTCTGCCGCCTGCCCCGGCACACAACCGAGCAGCTTCTCGCGGAGGGCTACGCCTTCTACCACGACCGCTGGGCACCCGGGATCGTCCGGTTGGTCACCTCCTTCACCCACACCCCGGACGACATCGACCAGCTCCTCGACGCGGTCCGCCGCCACACCCCATAGCGCTGATCGAATCGGGCGACAGGGGCCTCCACTGATCGCTGCCCAGCGGCTGGGGTCGACGTCTCGGTTCGAACGAGAGACGGGCCGGGTGCGCCCCGGCCTTGGTTGTTGCCGCCCGCCCCGAGCGCCGGATGTGCAGTCGGCGTGTGCCGTGATCGAGGAACACCAGCGCGCACACCCGGCGCAGGCCGATCAAGTCGACGACCGGATTCCGACACCCACGGGCCCGGCCCGGTTCTCATTCGTCCGCAGCCTCATCGGCGGCGCCAGGGGCGACCGCGAGGACCTTCCGCAGTTCTCTTCGGCTGGTCACGCCGGTCTTGCGGTAGACCCGGTAGAGGTGGTTGTCGACGGTTCGCACGGTGATGCCGAGTTGCCTCGCGATGTGCTGACTGCTCTCTCCGGCGGCGGCACGGCGTGCGATGTCGCGTTCCCGATCGGTCAGCTCGGGCGTTCGGCAGGCGACGATGGCGGGGGTCGTGACGCCCTCGCAGTGGTGCGCGAGTCGGTGGCATCGGTCGGCGGCCCGCTGGGCGTCCTGCGTGCTGCCCTTGCGTAACCACAGGTCCGCCGCGTGCCCGGCGGCCTCGGCGGCGTGGAGGCGCATGCCGATGGTGTCGAACGCGGTGCAGACCTGCTCCATGGCGGCCGCGTCTCGGGTGGCGAGTGCGTCGGCGTGTTGGGCATAGATCCTGATGTGCGGGGTGTCCGAGGCGGTGGCGAGCTCCATGAGCCGGCCGGAGACGGCCGCGGGACGGCCGAGCCGTACGGGTATGTGCAGCAACTCCGCTTCCCAGAGCTGGACGTGCTCGCGCCGCGCGTCGTCGGCCGCGCGCATCGCCTGTCGCGTGGCGTCGCGTACCCGGCCCTGAACGGCCAGGATCCACGGCCGGGCCATCGAGAAGGCCGGGATGTGGAGGATGCGATAGGACTCCACGCGGGCCAGGTGCGCCTGGTCGAGCAGCGTCTGCGCCTTGGCCGGGCTGCCGGTCAGCGCTTCGATGGTGGCCCATTCGCCGAGCAGCAGCGCCTGCTGACCCCAGGTGGTGTCGTCGCGCAGCGTGGACGCTGCCTCCCGCATGTGCCGCCGGGCGGATCGCAGACGTCCCCGGCGGGCGGCGATCCTGCCGAGGTAGAACTGCCAGGCGCCCTGGCTGCCGACCCAATGGACGTCCTGTGCGTGCTGGTACTGGGCGGTGGCGGTCGCTTCGGCTTCGTCCAGTCGGCCCGCGAAGGCCTGCGCGGTGGACGACCAGCTCAGCAGACCGGCTCGTAACATCGGCAGGTCGTCCTCGCCCGGCAGCATCGGCAGTGCCGATTCGATCAGCTGCAACGCGGCCCCTGGCCGTCCGTGGCAGAAATGATCGATGCACTCCGCGTAGTGGATCCGCACGGCTGTCCGCGGGTTCGGTGATCCACCCTGCCGTGCGCGGGCGATGGCCTGCGTATATGCCGGCCAGTCGGCCTGCGCCGCGAGCAGGACGGCCTGTAGCGCCGCCAGTTCCGCACACGCGGCGCTGTCGCTCATCGCCTGTTCGGCGCGGCGCAGCAGGTCCAGTGCGTCGGAGGGCCGGTCCAGGGACAAATACATGTTGGCGGCGCGCAGTTGCACCGACCGCAACTGATCGCGATCGGGCGTAACGGCGTGCGGCAGGCCGCTGTGGGCCTGCTCCGCCTGCGCACCGTGCCCGGTGTGGCCCAACGCAACAGCCAGTGCCCGCCGGGCCGGCGCGCCGCCGCCGGCGTCACAGGCCGCCTTGGCCAACCGGGCCGCCAGAGTGAAGTCCATGGTCATGATGGCATGGCCGGCCGCGGAGAGCAGAAGCTGCGGATCGGTGAGATCGCCGGCTTCGAGCCGCCAGCCGCCGACGCGTGCCAGGTCCTCGCGTCGGCGCATGCCCGTCCGTTGGACCGCCGCGGCCAGATCCCGGCAGTACCGCCGCCGCCGGTGAGGCGGCGTCCGCCGACGCAGCACCTCCCCGTAGAGGGGATGGGCCAGCCGTACCTGTGCGCGCCAGCCGTCCTCCTCGTTCGTGATGAGGCCGCGGCGGTCGAGTTCGTCCATCACCGCGGCGCCGGTGAGCTGTTCGAGGACCGTCACACCGAGCGGCTCCCCGAATGCCAGCAGTTCCGCGGCGCGCGACACGTCCGAAGGGAGCTGTCCGATACGGCGACTCACCAGATCGATCAGTTGCTCACTGACATCCAACGCCCCCTGCCAGCGCCACACCTCCGCTGTGACCGCCAGTGCCCCGGAGGCCAGTCCCGCGTCCGCGAGCTGCTGCAACCACAGGGCATTGCCGCCGCTGTACTTCCACAGCCGGCGCGCGGTCGCGCTCTCCACCGGGCCGCCCAGTGCCCGCTCGAGCAGGAGACCGACGGAATCCGGGCTCAGCTCGGGCACGTCGACCCGGCTGGCGTAGCCGCCGCGCAGCAATGCCGTGATCGCGTCCGGCATCGGCACACCGGAACGTGCGGTGACAACGATCCGGATGCCGCCACGTACCGCCAGTTGCAGCAGCAGGGAGGCGGATCCGGTGTCGAGCAGGTGCACGTCATCAACGAACAGGATCTGTCGTCCTTCGTGGGCATGGGCAAGCAGGGCATCGGCGAGGATCCGCAGAAGATTGGGGCGCCCCTCGGCAGCGGGCAGCGTCGCCGGTAAGAGGTGCGCCATAGCCCCGAAGGGGATCTGCGAGGCGCTCTGGGAGGCCGGTGCCGCCAGTACCCGCCCCTGCGATGCCGCGGCCCGGGACAGCAGCTCGCGGGCCAGCCGGGTCTTGCCGACACCGGCGGGACCGGCGATCAACAGAGCAGGCCGGTCCGGGTGCTCCAGCAGCGAGAGCAACTCGGCCAATGTGTGGTCCCGGCCGGTGAGCGGCCAAGACCCCGGAGACGGACCCGGGCCTCCCAGCGGCGCCGGACGCTGTTCCCGATCTTCCATCGAGCCCTCCTGCGCGGACCAGCCCCACCCTCGGGCCCCGCGGGCCCATGGCCGGGATTGAGTATCAGATTACTCACGACACGACGTCGCTCCGGGGATAGTTTCCTTCCAGGTGCCCGTGCATGAGGCACGCAAGGGGGGACAGCGCCGCCGGACTCGCCGTCCGACGGCGTCCCCGACCTGATCGAGAGCGGAATCAGCCGCTATGGCACCCCGGTGTGCAGGCCGTTGCCTGTCTGCACCGGAAGAACGGCATGCCGTATCCGGAATTTGATGGACCGCCGCAGGCCCCCCGGGGCGGATACGCATCGCGGCGGACACTGTGACGCATTGTCCATGGAGGGACCGTGAAGGCCAATACTCGCACTACCGTCCTACGATGCCTCGGAGACCGCCGCGGACGGCGGCGGCTCGGGGCCCTGACCACCGTGCTGTTCGCCAGCACCCTGCAACTGTTGAACCCGACTGGCGCTGCGGCCGCGACCGGCGCCTATAGCTCTTTCGGGGTGGCCGACTGGGACCGCGACCAGCACCAGGACATCATCGCGCGCAACAACGCCACCGGCGACCTATGGCTCTACCCCGGCACCAGCCAACGCGGATACTCCAACCAAACACCCGTCAAAATCGGCAACGGCTGGAACGGATACACCCCCTTCGGAACAACCGACTGGGACCACGACCAGCACCAGGACATCATCGCCCGCAACGACACCACCGGCGACCTATGGCTCTACCCCGGCACCAGCCAACGCGGATACTCCAACCAAACACCCGTCAAAATCGGCAACGGCTGGAACGGATACACCCC